>NZ_DF968182.1:494348-719590 GCF_001192835.1 Lentimicrobium saccharophilum | reverse complement strand
GATGATGAGGACGGGGTAACCTTTACCTCGGCCATTGTCTCCGGACAGGCAGCCACCCTGAACATCGTTGCATCTGTAAACGGCCTGCTGAACGCCTGGATCGATTTTAACATGAACGGAACCTGGAGCGATCCCAACGAGCAGATTTTTACCGATCTTATGCTTGTTCCTGGAGTCAACCAGCTATCATTCCCGGTTCCCGCTTCCCTCGCGGCCGGACAAACATTTGCCCGGTTCAGGTTCAGTTCGCTGGCCGGACTTTCTTTTACAGGAATGGCCCCCGACGGGGAAGTGGAAGATTACGCCGTAAATATTGAACCCCAACCCGAAGAGTTCGACTGGGGCGATGCCCCCGACGGGCCTTACCCGACCCTGGGCGCCGGCAACGGCGCCAATCACAGGATTGTCCAGGGATATATGCTCGGCACCTCCATTGATGCGGAACCCGACGGGCAACCCGATCCGCAGGCCCTGGGCGACGACAACGACATCCTTTATCCGCCGCCCAATGATGATGAGGACGGGGTAACCTTCAACTGGCCGCTATACACAGGATCACCGGGGAAAATTACCGTTACTGTCAGCGGCGGAGGCCTGATAAATGCCTGGTTCGACTTTAACAGGAACGGAAACTGGGATCAGGCAGGCGAACACATTCTGATCGATTTCTACCTGGCTCCCGGGACACATGAGTTAGGATTTATCGTTCCTGTATGGGCCAGTGCCGGCCCCGCCTTTGCAAGGTTCAGGCTGAGTAACCAACCGGGATTGAGCTATAGCGGTCCTGCAAATGACGGAGAAGTGGAGGATTATATGATTATGATTGAGGAAAACCCCGAGCTCAAATGGAAACAACATCCTGATGCAGGAAGGAACGGACTGCATGCTCACGATTATATCAATACCTCCGGAATCACCGAAAGCATTATTCTTGCTGATGACTGGCTGTGCAATGGCGGCAGGGTGACCGGCATCCGCTGGTGGGGGAATTATGAGCTGAACGCTGCATTGCAGGAAAAACGCGGTGCCGGGATCAGCCATTTCCACCTGAGCATACATTCGGATGACCCTTCGGGGACCTGCCTGCCGGCCGATCCGGAGATTCAGGGCTTTGATGTGCCATTCGGATCGATTAACGAACAGTTTACAGGGATGCAAAGCGCTGACGGCAGCCCTGTATATGTTTATGAATATACTCTGCCCCAGGCTTTCCTTCAGGAGACTGGCAACAGATACTGGCTCGATATCAGGGCTATTGCAACAGATCCGGCCAACCCGGCCATCTGGCGGTGGCAGGAATCCATGCGTTCAATGATTCCGATCCTTTGCGGGGCCGCTACCAAAACCGAGCCGGCACCGGCCATCTGGTCGAACATCACCTGGACAGGCCCTCAGGGCTGGCTGTATACCGATCTTGCCTTCGAAATTATCAATCTGCCGGACAAGACCCTAAACCTGACATTCTATCTCGAAGGGCTTTACAACGGCAGCAATGCGATGAACAAGGCGCAGGATGTTTCGGGAGACCGGTTCGGAAGCGACACCGCCGATGTGGTAACGCTTGAATTTCATGATGCCTCCGATTATCAGTCGACCGTTTACACGGTTAACCAACTGGCTGTCAACACCGGCGGTCAGGCATCAGTCAGCACCATCCCTTACTGGCTTAACGGTAATTACTATATCACCATCAGGCACAGAAACAGCATAGAAACTACGTCTGCCAGCCCGGTTTCATTTACCGCAAACAACGTATCCTATGATTTCAGCTCTGCAGCTTCGCAGGCCTATGGCAATAACCTGAAAAACGCAGGAGGAGTCTTTGTGATTTACGGCGGCGATGTAAATCAGGACGGATCGGTGGATACCGCAGATATGACTCCCGTGGAAAACGATGCTTCGTCCTTCACTACCGGTTATACGGCAACTGATGTAAACGGCGACGGCACCGTGGATACCGGGGATATGACCATTGTCGACAACAATGCGGCAGGATTTATAAGCAGCATCACACCCTGAATAAGGAGGCTTACATATTCTCCGTGAGCTTTTTAATCAGCCGCATTTCGCTGAAGAACTCACGGAGAATAACCCTGATAACCGTGTAGGCAGGGACCGCGAGGATCATTCCGGTGATTCCGAAAAGGCTGCCTGCAATGATGATCACCAGGAATATTTCTATCGGGTGTGCTTTCACGCTGGTGGAATATATCACCGGTTGAAGCAGCATATTGTCAACCACATTGGCACCGGCAAATACCCCGGCAATGGTAAGACTTAACGGGAGGATCGCCGTGTAGGCCCCCAGTGAGAGGCTGCCGATAATGCCGATGACAATTCCAATGGTGGCACCGATCAAAGGGCCGAGATAAGGGATAATATTCATCAGCCCGCCGATGAAGCCGATCAGCAGGGCATTCTCCACGCCAAACACCGTAAGCCCGAGCGAGATCAGGGTAACCATTGAAGCTACTTCCATACACAGCCCAAGAAAATAGCGGGTGAGCAGGCGCTTTACCTCCCTCAGAATACGCGCAGCGGATTCATTGTATTTAAGCGGAACCAGCAGCATAAAGGCATTGTAAAACAACTTTTCATCCTTCAGAAAGAAAAAACTGATGAAAAGAATGGAGAATATGGCCATCATAAACGTTCCCGTGAAGGAAATAACATAATTGAAAGCATCGGCAAAAGTGGCTACGCTGACAATTGACTGCAGTCTTTCCAGCAAGGCTTCCTGCACCCCCTGCCCGGGTTGGAGTATAGACATCTGATGAAGGGCAGCATCTACCGCAGCCAATGGCTCGCGAAAAGCAAAAGCCAGGGCTTGGGTGTCGATGGCCGAAATTACCCTGGCCTGCTGGGCAATCAGCGGCACAAATATGGCAAAGAATGAAACTACCAGCAGAAGAATCAGCAGCAACGACAACAGCGCGCTGATAACATGCGGGAATTTAAGTTTCCCTATTCTTAATCCGTCAAAAAAATGCACCAACGGCCTTCCGACCACCGAAATCACAGCTGCCGCAAGGATGTAAAACACGATGTTTGAAAAATACCAGATAAACAACAGACCGGCTATCCCAAGCACGATACTGGCAATCAACTTCACGGTGCGGTTCATTTTGCGCTATTTTTATGCTAATATACTATTGATTCCTGAATTCTGGAAATGTAATCCCGGCTATAAATACTCAACCCGTTTAAAAGGAATAATTCAGGGTCAGCCGCCCCATGATGTTTTTGCCGGGCCGGTCGTAGCTGTAAGCTCCGCCACGGTACAAAACAGCAATACCAATACCTGAGAATGAAGATTTTATGATATTATTCAGGGCGAAGCCGGCTTCTGCATAACCCTTCTCCATGGTGCGAAACTGCGCGTATCTGTGTTTTTCGGGATGATCGAGGCTACCGATACCGGCGTTAAAAATCAGGGCCGGTTCCGGTTCAAAATAACCGGAGCGGAAGAGCAGTTTACCGAAATTGTGGGTAATAAACACTGCCCCGAAGCGGTCGTTCAGAAATTCCCCCGGCTTCATCGTACTGAAACTGACCGGTGAAAACAGCGAGAATCCGTTACCGGAACTTCCCCTGCCATTGACCATTTCGGAACAGGGCACTGCCTGATCAATATAGCTAGCTGCCAGCCAGACAACCGTATTACCGATGTAAGGGGTATAGAATGTCCACTTCAGGCGGAGATCAAGCCTGTTGAAATCAAATTGTCCGCCGAGGAATCCTTCGCGACCGGCCGTGTATTGAAGCCAGAGGATGGGGTAGGTGGTTCCCAGGGAGATTTGACTGTCCTTATCACGGATAAATTTCTCCCCCCAGGCAAAGCGCAACCCGGTAATGATCTTCCCGTAAGTATGGTCACTGGTCAGCACCCCTATGCCATCGGTTCCCCTGTCGAAGGCATAACCGAAACCAGGGCGCTTGTATTCCCGAACGATGCCGGCGCCCATCCTGATATACCTTAGCAACCGGAAGTCAAGCATAGCACGGTATCTTTCGGTAAGCTCCATCCGGTCAATATAAAAGCGCCTGTAATTCAGCGCGTTTAAGGGCTGGTTGTTGTCATCAAAAAAAGTAGTTCCTGCTGACTCATCCAGGTCGTTGGTATAGCTCAGGTTAAGCATCATGTTGCCATGCCGCTGCAGCCTGAACGAAAGCTCACCGCCGTATTTTGCCTGCTGATCCCCGAAGCCGTAACCCCAATAGCCTCCGGCCTGAACGATCCGTGACAGGCGGTTGCCGGTATACAGGCCGATGCCGGTATAGAAACCTTCATATTTACTGTAGCGTGACAGGCGGTTGAGATCGAGTTCTACCCAGCCCAGCGGCAGCCGCCCCGAAACCAGTGCAGCGAACCCTTTTGCCTTTTGGTCGAGCCGGTGAACCCTTCCAATACTGTCGATGGTTTGATAAGTATACCTTTCCTTAAGGCTCAGCGAGTCCCCCCTGTGATAAAACCAGAAAGTCTCGTCGCGCCCTGCCGCGTCGGGCGTTAGCTCAACGGCAATATTTCCCACCTCCCGACGGCTCAGCACCGTATCAAAAACAATATCGCGGCGATAGCTTTTACCGATACCCACAGGTCGCGACCTGTTCATATTAAGGTTATTGAAAGTGATCTCCGTCTCGAGCTGTACCGGGAACCAGTACCGCCCGTCGAGAAATTCGTACATCTGCCGGATCCTGATGCCCATTTTTTCATCCGGCCTGGCAGGTTCGGCAATCACATTCCTGATGGCCCAGCCATTGTTGCTGATATACAGCAACCCTTTCAGCCCGTCGAAATTCCTGTCAGGACGTGGTTTGTAGGCAATCACAAAAGTGGTATCGCCGGGTGTTTCGCTGTAAATCGTATCCTGAAGCGAAAAGAAATAACGCTGTTCCGAACCCCTGCTCACAGGGTTAATATAATTTGAGCCGGCGATATCAATCAATTCCCCGTAAAATGAGTTTGACTGCATGGAGGAGATCAGAAAAACGAACAAAGGGTCCTTTAATCCGGAGATGCGTGTGGCGATAACCCTGTCCTTGCTCCGGCCCGGCGCAATATACTGGTGTTCGGCCACCGACTCCATCAGGAAAAGATGCTGACGCTCAATAAATCTCAGCATCCTGATTTCAGATGAATCGGCCTCCGGACCATCCCCACTGCGCAGGGAATCGGCATCCGCCGTAAAGTACATCTTATCATAAGAGGTATAAGTATAATAAGGGATATTCTCCGGATCGTTGATTTTTCGGTTAGCCACCGTGTTGCGGATGATCCGGTGCGCGGGATTCTCCCCGGCGGCAATCAGCACTTCTGAAAGTTCAAAACCAAGACTTACCAGTTTCACCTGCACTGTTTCCTTCACCGGCTTCAGCAGCAACGGCCGGTATCCCACATAACTGAACCGCAGCGAGCGGACCGGCTCATGGCTTACCAGGCTGTAGCGGCCGTCGATATCCGTTACGCCCCCCTGCCGGCCATCGTTGATCACGATATTGACAAAGGCCAGCGGCTCAGCGGTTGCCGAATCACTTACCCTGCCGCTTATCCGGTATTCCTGGGCATGCAGCATTACAGCGCTGAAAAACAGCGGAAGAAATATGTAAATTCTGAAATTAGAAAATGATTTCACAGGATAACCTATTTACGTATCGAAAGTTACCAATATTTCTCCTCTTCGCATATTTATTTTAATGCCCTGGTAAAATTAACAATGAATTTACACGAAGTGCAGGGCAAAAATCCAAATACTGCTTAATTTTACAATTCAACACTGAAAAACATGCACCAGCGCCTCAGCGACTACTTCGGGAAACAGTGCACCGCTTTTACGGCAAATTTCGTAAAAGTTCGTGAAAACTTCGATACCGATGCCATACACGATATGCGGGTAGCCGTGAAGCGGATCCGGGCCGTGCTGATGCTGCTTGAGAAACTTGATCCGGCTTTCGATGCGGAAAAAGCCGAAGGGGAACTCAGCCGGCTTTTCAAATTATCGGGCAAAATGCGGGATGCGCAGGTGCAGCAATTACTTATACGGAAGTATAAAAGCGCGCTGAATCAGGATTTCAGCGATTTCACCGGTTACCTGGTCAGGTACGAGAAGAAGTCCATACACAGGTTTACCGGATATCTTGAAGAGCATAAGGTACGTGACTATACCGCTTCTTTTCTGCAGACAGCGGATGAAATCCCCGGGAAGAAAAAAGGGCAGGCCATTGGAGATGCCATTATGAACCTGGTAAACGAATTGCTTGAAAAATGCGGCAACCTTAAAAGCGATCAGGTACATGATGAGAACCTGCATGAAATCAGGAGAAAGCTGAAGCAATGCAATTACCTGCTGTCGGTGTTTCACCGGGACGATCCGGCCCTGCCCCGCCTGAGCCAGACGCTGAAACTGCTTGAAACGGCCAACGACCTGCTGGGTGAATGGCACGATCATGTGGTGGGTATGGAACTGCTGCGGAAATTCATCAAAAACGCGTCGAAAAACCACGCCGGACTGCCCGGGCAATACCCGGCACTGTATGAAGCCATGAAAACCCGTCGCCATACCCTGCACCTGGATGTGATAAACCTGATGGAAAAACAATTGGGGATACTTTAAACTTCGTCCGGTTGAAGGGAACAATGAATTTTCCGGACAAGCTGATATAAATCTAGGGCTTCACAGGTAAAGGAATGCCAGGAGGTCCTCCTGTGTTTTTATTTGTTCAGTTTGGGATTATTCCGGTGGCGCTCAGCATCGCGGCGGGATTTCTTTCCGAGGTTTTTCTCCAGGGCTGCCGTCAGGTCAACGCCGGTCTGGTTGGCCAGACAGATCAGCACAAAAAGCACATCGGCCATTTCATCGGCCAGGTCGGCCGCCTTGTCGGATTCCTTTTCCGACTGTTCACCGTACCTGCGGGCCATGATGCGGGCCACCTCTCCCACCTCCTCCATCAATATGGCAGTATTGGTAAGTTCATTAAAATACCTCACGCCGGTGGTGGTTATCCATTGATCAACCAGTTGTTGTGCTTCGTACAAAGTCATTTTTGGATATTTAAAGAGTTTGTAATACAAAGATACGGAAGGGGGCGCTGGTGTGCAATGCGGAGATGTGTTCGGGTGTTCAGGTATTCAGGTGTTCGGGTACTTAGTGAAGCGGAGTCCCGCAACTGCGGGATTCAGGTGCGTTCTAATGTGTAAATGTATCAATATGTATATATGTAAATGAAATCCGGGAATTTCAATGCGAAGTATCGCCTATGTATTTAAATAATAAACTGTTTAGAAATTAGTAATTAGTAATTAGAAATTCCGCAAGGCCGGGTGTTCAGGTGTGTACCAATGTGTTAATGTATTAATATGTAAATATGCAAATGAAATCCGGGAATTTCAATGCGAAGTATCGCCTTTATATTTTAATATCAAACTGTTTAGAAATTAAAAATTAGAAATTAGAAATTTATAATCCAATGTTCGGCGTAGTCTGTGACTACGTCGAAATAAGTTTGATTTATCAAAGTATAAACGTCTTTATTACACCTGACAGGATAGAAGAAAACCTGTCAGGAGAATCCTGGTGTCGGCTGGCACTCTTACATATGACCACCGGGCACTCATGATATTCATTCGTGCATTCGTGGCTTTCTTCAGCACAGTTCGGCGTAGCCTGTAACTACGTCGAAATAAGTTTGATTTATCAAAGTATAAACGTCTTTATTACACCTGACAGGTTAGAAGAAAACCTGTCAGGAGAATCCTGGTGTCGGCTGGCACTCTTGCATATGACCACCGGGCACTCATGATATTCATTCGTGCATTCGTGGCTTTCTTCAGCACAGTTCGGCGTAGCCTGTAACTACGTCGAAATAAGTTTGATTTATCAAAGTATAAACGGCTTTATTACACCTGACAGGTTAGAAGAAAACCTGTCAGGAGAATCCTGGTGTCGGCTGGCACTCTTACATATGACCACCGGGCACTCATGATATTCATTCGTGCATTCGTGGCTTTCTTCAGCCTTCTGACAGTAAAGATTTCTTCAATCCAAAATCCAATCCCGATAACGATCGGGACTGAAATCCGAAATTTCACCCTTCTTTCACTTCCAGCTTAAATCCGGTACCATGCACATTGGTGATGGAGACCGCCGGCTCATGACGGAGGTACTTGCGCAGGCGGGCGATAAAAACATCCATGCTGCGGCCGATAAAATAATCGGCATCGCCCCAGATTTCGGTGAGGGCCTGGTCGCGGGGCAGGAGGTTATTCCTGTTGAGGCAGAGCAGCCTGAGCAACGCGGCTTCTTTGGGTGTCAGTTTCTGCTCGGTGCCATTGCAGTGCAACAAAAGGTTGGAAGCATCGAAACGGCAGGAACCCAGTTCAAAAACTTCGGAGCGCGAACGCATGGTCTGGTTCATGCAGCGCTTCAGGATGGCTTCGATGCGCAGGGCAAGCTCTTCGCTGCTGAACGGTTTGGTGATGTAATCGTCGCAACCCGCTTTGAAGCCCGTTACCCGGTCATCGCTATGCCCCCTGGCGGTCAGAAAAATAATCGGTGAACGTTCATTCAGGCTCCGGATTTCCGTTGCAAGGGTAAAACCATCTTTTTTGGGAAGCATCACATCCAGAATACACAAATCAAACGCCGAATCCCTGAATTTATTCAGACCCTGTTCACCATCGGTGGCCAAAATGGTTTCATAGCCCAGCAGTTCCAGGTAATCCTGCAACACCATGCTTAGTCCGGGATCATCCTCAACCAGCAATATCTTCGCTTTCTGACTCATGGGAATTTCTGCTAATTTCGAGTTTCGGATCTATAGGTATATAAATCACAAAAGTACTTCCTTTGTTCAGTTCACTGCTTACTTTCACATATCCTCCGTGGGCTTCGGCCATTGTTTTCACATAAAACAGGCCCAGGCCGAATCCTTTGACATCATGCACGTTTCCTGTGGGCACCCGGTAAAGGTTTCTGAAAATATGCTTCATGTTTTCGTGACTGATGCCAATGCCTTTATCCTGCACCCCGACAAAAAACATATTTCCTGAAATACCGGTAGATACCATGATCTCGGGATATTCGCGGGAATACTTCGCCGCATTGTCGAGCAGGTTGTTCACCATATTTGTAAAGTGGTGATAATCAGCTTTGATGGCACATCCGGCAGCTTCCGGTTTATAAGTAATCATTCCGCCCTTGTCGCGCACGGTGAGTTCAAAGCTCTTTACGCAGGCTTTTACGGCGTCATCCGCAACAAAAGTTTTGATTTTCAAACGGTATTGACCTTTATCCAGCACGGCAATCTGCAGCACCTGCTCCACCTGCTGCTTCAACCGCTGGTTTTCATCATGTATAATCTTTGCATAACGCCGGGTCCGGGCAACAGATTCATTCACCCCGTTGTTCAGCAGCATCTCACTTGCCAGCGATATGGTAGCAATCGGCGTTTTGAACTCGTGGGTCATGTTATTGACGAAATCACTTTTCATTTCCGACAACTTTTTCTGCCTCAGAAAAGAAAAGATGGTAAATGAAAAGGCAAAGATGACAATGGCAAGCAAAATAAAAGCCAGCAGCAGGTAAGGGAATATCCTGAGCCATAGCACCCCGCGCTCCGAGGGGAAATAGACCCCAAGCATCAGTTGCTCGCGCTGATAGAGGCACGAAAGTGAAACGAAGTGGTTGGTATTTATCAGTTTATCGTGATAAGGACCGGCTTCTCCGGCAAAGAGGCTGCCGCAGGCCGGGTTGTAGACGCCCCAGTAATACTCCCGCGAAATTTCCATCCCCCCGAACTCTTCCTGCAGGAGAGAGTCAAGCCTCAGCGGATTGATGGCTGAAAGAACCTGATAGGTGCGGTGATCACAATGCTCATCACACACTGAAGGATCAGGAGCAAGGCTGTCGCGCGCATCGAACATCCGGTTCACCACACTCTTGAGGGTAACCTGAACCTTATTATCGAACTGCTCTTCCTGCAGATGCAACGCATTTTTCACCCAGTAAATCTGTATTACAATGATCCCGGCCAGGGCCAGGGAAGTAATCACAATCAGCAGGGCAACGGTTTTTTTTTGCATCCGGAAAATAATAATAATGCAAATTTAGTGTATTCGCAGCCTTGTGCCACAGGTTTTTAACATACCATTAACAGTAATTAACGGATCGTTAACAAGCCGGACCCCCGCAAACCTTTAAGTTTGCATCAAACCAAAACATAAAAGCCATGAAAAAAGCAATAATTGCATTATCCGTATTCGCTTTCCTGTTTGCCTTTTCGGGAATCAGCAGTGTTGTAAAAGCTGGTGAAATCAGTGTTTACACCGAGAACTACGCAGGCGACAAAGACCCGAAAGTTGACGGAACCAAGAAAGCAAACAAATCAGGCTGTGCAACCGAAGCCTCGAAGAGCTCATGCGGCGACAAGGCAGTAAAGACCGCCTCTAAGGGAGACTGCAGCAAACCATGTGACAAGAGCGCCAAGGCACAGAGCAGCGATTGCGGAAGCAAGAAGGCCACTACCGCCCAGGCAGTGCCTGCCTCTGAATCAAAGTAAATTAGTCCCGGTTTCTCCTTTTATCAAGCCCTGCCTCACGGCAGGGTTTTTTGTTTTTCCGCTTTTTGAAGTGCCGGGATCCTGTAACTGACTTTGCGAAAATGCTACCAAAAAGACGGCTATCGGGATTGTGGCAAAAAGACAGGGCCGTTTTTAACAAACGCCCTGCTTTTTTGACCTTATATTTGCAGAAAAAACGGAATGGAACCTGCTTCAACCCTTATTTATACCGGCGATCTTCAACTGGAGGCGACCCATGTCCGCTCGGGCCGCACCATCGTAACCGATGCCCCGGTTGACAACAACGGAAAAGGATCGGCCTTTTCGCCCACCGACCTGTTGGCTACCGCCCTGGGCACCTGCATGATTACCATTATGGGGATGCTGGCGCAGCGCTCAGGCTTCAGCATCGACGGCACCAGGGCCAAGGTTACCAAAATCATGGCCAGCGACCCGCGCAGGGTCGGCGAAGTGATTGTGGAACTCGACTTCCCGAAAAATAATTACTCCGAAAAAGAGAAACAGATGATCAGGCAGTGTGCCAAAGCATGTCCGGTGGCCCAAAGCCTTCATCCGGACCTGAAACAGACGGTGATCTTCAATTTTTAAATATTGATGCTTCTGACAGTTGCATCCTCGTAACGGAATGAAAAAACAAACCCAAAACTGATAAACCCCGGATATGGAATTTAATCTGAAACCCGGCATCGCCGGCCGGCAGGTAATCACGGTAACGGATGCCGACACGGCATCCAGTTTTGGTTCGGGATTGATAGCGGTATTTGCCACCCCTGCCATGATCGCGCTGATGGAGAAAACCGCCCAGCTGAGCGTACAACCGTTGCTGCCTGCGGGCGCCATCACCCTGGGTACCGCCGTCAGCATCACCCACACCAAAGCCACCCCCGTAGGCATGAAGGTCTACTGCGAATCAGAGCTGCTGGAAGCCGATGGTAAAAAACTGCTGTTCAGGGTAATTGCGCGCGACGAAAAGGGGGTGATCGGCGAAGGCACCCACCGGCGCTACATCGTTGATGCCGAAGCATTTATGAATAAGCTGAACAACCCGGCCTGATAGTTTTGCCTGATTCCAGAATAAGCTTTAAATATATTTTGGTCATTTGTTGCTTTGGTGGTAATCTGCACTAAGTAAAGTCACAAAGTTAATACCGGCACATCAGATTACAAAAAGACCATCCGGTTTCCAGCGCTTCCCGTTCAGGTTCTGCATAAATACCATGCATCCTTGCCGACATTTCGTAACTTTGCCGCCTGAAACCAAACCTGTAAGGCATGAGCGCAGCTTTTATTTCTCCTCAGATTTCCCTGCTGGCCAAATGCCCTGCCGGTCTTGAAGAAGTGCTCGCCACGGAGCTGAATGATCTGGGAGCCTCTAAAACTGAGATACTGTACCGTGCGGTGGCATTCGAAGGGGACAAGCGCCTGCTTTACGCGGCCAACTACCACTGCCGCACCGCGCTCAGGATTCTGCTGCCTGTCAGCCGGTTCAGCATCCTTACCGAACAGGACCTTTACACCCGCATCAAAGCCATCCGCTGGGAGGATTATTTTTCCGTTTCCGACACCTTTGCCATCGACAGCACGATTATATCTTCCGTATTTACCCATTCACATTTCGTCTCGCAGCGTGTCAAAGACGCCATTGCCGACCGCTTCCGCGAGAAAACAGGACAACGGCCTTCGGTGGATATTGAAAATCCGGATTTCCGGATAAACCTGCACATGAACAGCAACGAGGTTACGGTTTCGTTCGACAGCTCGGGATCATCGCTGCACAAAAGGGGCTACCATGTGTCGAATGCCGAAGCCCCGCTGAGCGAGGTGCTTGCCGCCGGGATGATACTGCTGAGCGGTTGGGACGGGCAAAGCAATTTTATAGATCCCATGTGCGGATCGGGCACCCTGCTTACCGAAGCGGCCATGATTGCCATGAACCTGCCAGCCGGACATTTCCGCGAATCTTTCGGGTTTATGAACTGGAAAGATTTCGACAAGGCTTTGTGGGATGACATCCTCGACGAAGCCATGGATCAGCAGCGCGACATCAACTGCATAATCAAGGGATCGGATATCTCTGAAAAAAATCTGCGTTCAGCCATGGCCAACCTCAAACAGGCCCGGCTGCATAAAGATGTAAGTCTGGAGACCATTCCCTTTCAGGAGGTAATCCCGCCCCCGGCCCCCGGGGTGATGATTACCAACCCGCCCTACGGAGAAAGGATCAGGGTGGAAGACATCACCGCCCTTTACCAGGACCTGGGCAATACCCTGAAGCGCCGGTTTACGGGCTATCAGGCGTGGGTGATCAGCTCCGATATGCGGGCGCTGAAGATGATCGGCCTCAGGCCCATGAAAAAACACATCCTTTTCAACGGGCCGCTGGAGTGCCGCTACGCCGGATTTGACCTTTACGACGGCAGCAAGAAGGCTTCAAAGCAACAGAAAGATTCTGATTAGTTTAATCCCCGGGAATCGGTCTCCCCTACTCAATCACAAACAATTCCGACCTGCTGCCCCTGGGGAGCGCCCTCACCACCGTAGCCGGACTTAGGCTGACACCCTTCCGGTCAAGCGTTTGCCGCAGGGTCTGAAGCGCCTTGTCAGGAGTGTTGTTCTCGGCACTCAGGTGGCACAACAGGATGTGCGAAATACCGGGATGATAATGGTCGGAGATAAATCCGGAGGCATGGGTATTGCAGAGGTGCCCCATTACCCCATGAACCCTTTGTTTCAGTTGCTGCGGATACCGGCCTTTCAGAAGCATCTCCTCGTCATAATTCGACTCGATAACAAGCACATTGGCCCGTCGAAGGCAGGCAGCGGCAGCTTCTCCGATTACGCCCAGATCGGTTGCCAGGGCAATGCTGCGCGAGGAATTGGCTATATGATAACCAACAGCATCCAGGGCATCGTGCGAAACAGGAAATGCTTCAACGGTAAAACCGGCAAGTGAAAAAGGCACACCGGCCTTCAAAGGACGGAACATCTCCTGATCCAGGTCAAAGGTGGTCCGGTTGCGTAAGATGCCCTTCCAGGTACCTTCGGTACAATAGACCGGCAGCCTGTATTTCTTAGTCAGTAAAGTCAGCGCCTGGATATGGTCAATATGATCGTGGGTGATGAGCACCCCGCGGATCTGCGACATGGAGAGCCCGATCTCCTCAAGCGTCTTTCTGATCCTCCGTGCACTGATGCCCGCGTCCACCAGGATTCCCTCGCTGCTGCTGCCGATAAAATAGCAATTACCGCTGCTGCCGCTAGAAAGGCTGCAGAGCTGAAGCTGAACGGGGAAAAGGGTGTTGAGGCTCAAGGATCGCGGTTTTGCTGCCTGCAAAATTAAGCTTTGTTTGTGAATGCCGGAGAAGAAATGTGTTCAAGTGTTCAAGTGTTCGGGTGTTCAAGTGTTCAAGTATTCGGGTGCGAAGCGAAGCGAAGTCCCGCAGCTGCGGGATTCGGGTACGGTCCAATGTGTAAATGTATTAATGTGTAAATATGCAAATGAAATCTTTGTCCGGCGTAGTCTGTGACTAGGTCGAAATAAATCCGAAATCTCAGGTTGGTGCGGACATCCCATCGGTGCTTGAAGCTTATCCTATCAAGGTTTAAACGGCTTTATTACACCTAACAGGTTGGAAGAAAACCTGTTAGGTGGATCTTGGTTCCGGTTGGGGCGGATACCGGCTGGTACGAGCGTCCCGTCGGTGCTTGAAGCGTAACTTATCAAGGTTTAAACGGCTTTATTACACCTAACAGGTTGGAAGAAAACCTGTTAGGTGGATTTTGGTTCCGGTTGGGGCGGATACCGGTTGGTACAAGCGTCCCGTCAGTGGTAGAAGCTTATCCTATCAAGGTCTAAACGGCCTTATTACACCTAACAGGTTGGAAGAAAACCTGTTAGGTGGATTTTGGTAGCGGTTGGGGCGGATACCGGTTGGTACAAGCGTCCCGTCGGTGGTTGAAGCTTATCCTATCAAGGTCTAAACGGCTCTATTACACCTAACAGGTTGGAAGAAAACCTGTTAGGTGGATTTTGGTGACGGTTGGGGCGAAAGCTCAGCAGAGGCAGAAAAACTATACTGCGTTTTTCGAAATCGGCTTTCGGTTAAAGATGTATACACTCATTCGAAATATTCGTGCATTCGTGGCTGACTTTAGCATTTTACCGGTGATGGATATTCAATCCGAAATCTAAAATCTAAATTCCGAAATCCAAAATCTCTCGTTCTCCGGCTCTCGCCGTCTCACGAGACAAGCAAAATCCAAAACCTTCCTTCCTGTCCATTTCTCCGCGATTCTTGTAATTTTGCAGTACCAATATATATCCGCATGATTTACCAATCCCGTGTTGTCAATATCGGGTGTCTGCCGCTGGGCGGCAGCCATCCCATCCGCCTTCAAAGCATGACCAACACAAACACCCTCGACACCCGGGCTACGGTTGAACAGGCCATCCGCATGATCGAAGCCGGAAGCGAGCTGGTACGCATCACGGCGCCGGGGCTGAAAGAAGCGACCAACCTGGGGGTGATCAAAGCGGAATTAAAAAAAAGAGGGTTTGAAGTCCCCCTGATTGCCGATATCCATTTTAATCCGGAAGCAGCCGAAATTGCCGCCCGCCTCGTAGAGAAAGTGCGCATCAATCCCGGTAATTATACCGACCGGCCCTCACCCGGAAAAACCCACTGGAGAGAGCAGGAATACCAACAGGAACTGGAGCACATCGCTGTGAAGCTGACGCCCCTGCTCGGCATCTGCCGCAACTACGGCACAGCCATCCGTATAGGGGTGAACCACGGCTCCCTGTCGCAGCGCATCCTCAGCCGTTACGGCGACACCGCTGAAGGCATGGTGCAGTCGGCCCTGGAATTCACCCGTATCTGTCATCAGCAGGGATTCCACAACCTGGTACTTTCCCTCAAATCGAGCAATGTGCGCGTGATGGTGGAGGCCTGCCGGCAACTGGCCGAACAGCTGACCCTGGAAGGGCTGAACTACCCGTTGCACCTGGGCGTAACCGAGGCCGGCGACGGGGAAGACGGCCGGCTGAAATCGGTATCCGGCATCGGTGCCCTGCTGGCCAGGGGTATAGGCGACACCATCAGGGTCTCGCTGACCGAAGCCCCCGAAGCCGAACTGCCCGTCGCCCGGGCCATCGTAAGCCGGTTTCACCAAAACCTCCCTGACGGCACCATCGCCAGACAGATACGTCCCGACCTCTCCGTAAATGGAGAAATAAGCGGAATCCGCGAAACGGTCACTTCAGGTCCGCTGGGCGGTAAAAACCCCGTGGCCGTGTTGCTGAAACAGGGAGATCAGCTGCTGCTGGCCGGGGAAAAAGGAGATTTCACCCCGCTGCCGCACCGCGTGGTGCAGGCCGGACGCCCCCTCACCGGCAGCCCTCAACCGCTGATGATCCATGCGGACGAAGCGTACCTGAATGCCCATATGCCCGCGCTGACGGAGACACTGGCAAATGACAAGACCATCGTCCTGCTGGCCGAAGCCGGGACCACACAACTGCGCCGCCTGGCAAATACCTTGCAGCACAGAAGCCTGGAAAATCCCCTGATCCTGAAAAGTCCTGTCGTTGCAACATCCCCGGAAGATCTGATTGCCGAAATCAGCCTGAACCCCGGCAACCTGCTGATCGACGGCGCCGGGGACGGCCTCTGCCTCGAAGCAAAAGGGCTCAGCACCGAAACCCTGACCACCGCCGGTTTCGGATTGCTGCAGGCCACCCGCCGGCGTATCTCACGCACCGAATATATCGCCTGTCCCTCCTGCGGCCGCACCCTGTTCCATATTGAGGAGACACTGCAACAGATCAAAGCCCGCACTGCCCACCTGAAAGGCCTGAAAATCGGGGTGATGGGCTGCATCGTGAACGGCCCCGGAGAAATGGCCGATGCCGACTACGGGTATGTAGGCTCCGGCAAAGGAAAGGTCACCCTCTATAAAGGCAAAACGCCCGTAAAACGTGGAATCCCTGAAAAAGAAGCGGTAGAAGCACTGATAGCATTGATAAAGGAAGGCGGAGACTGGAAGGAAGTTTAGGGGTGTTCGGGTGTTCGGGTGTTCTGGTGTTCGGGTGTTCGGGTGTTCGGGTGTTCAGGTACGTTGCAATGTGCTGATTTGAAAATCCCGCCTGCTGCGGGACAAGTTGTGTAAACTTGAGAATGAAAACCCCGGCGTAGTCTGTGACCAGGTTGAAACAAATCCGGAATCTCAGGTTGGCGCGGACGTCCTGTCTGTGGTCGAAGCTTATCCTATCAAGGTTTAAACGTCTTTATTACACCTAACAGGTTGGAAGAAAACCTGTTAGGTGGATTCTGGAACCGGTTGGCACGAAAGTGCCCGCCCACCACTGCTTAACACTTCCTGCTTCTTACTTCTTACTTCTTACTTCTTACTTCCCCCCCCTCTCCCTTACACCTTGTACCCTTGTCTCCTTGTCTCCTTGTCTCCCCTTCACTCCCTCTCCCCAAACTCATGGTGGTCCCGGCTTCGCTCGACCACCACTACTTGACACTACCTACTTCCTACTACCTACTTCTTACTTCATACTTCATACTTCTTACCTCTTACCTCTTACTTCCCCTCCCCTCTCCCTTACACCTTGTACCCTTGTCTCCTTGTCTCCTTGTCTCCTTGTCTCCTTGTCTCCTTGTCTCCCCTTCTCTCCCTCCCTTCTGGTACAGAGTTTCCAAATAATGATGTTTAAGAATTCACTTGAGATAAATCCGGCATCCTTCCTGAACCAGGCAAAACGCCCACATGAATTCGTCCGGTCCACCTGTGATTGTTTGGCTGATTTTTTCTAACTTGCCCCCTCATTCACCTGCATGAAAGCCTGGATTACCGAACAACCTGACAACAATATCCTCGAAACATGGGAAAAATGGTGTACCGATAACGCGCCGGTCCATTTCTTTCAGCACCCTGCATTTGCTAAACTTGTTATCAGCAGCGGGTTATACCGGCACGGACTGGCGGTGGCCCTGGAAGACGGACAGTCATGGTCTGCCGTGCTCTCCTACGTTATACTGCACGAACACGGCAGGGCTTTCCGGCGGCTGACCACCCGCACTCTTGTATATGGTGGCCCCGTATTTGCCATTGGACTGAGTGAAAATGAAAAGTCAGCAGCGGTAGCGACACTCCTCAACATCCTGAACAGCCACCTGAAAAACCGTTGTCTTTATATCCAATTCCGGAATTTCTCCGATCACACGCCTTTTGAAAAGATTTTCGCATCCTTTGGCTACCGGTTTACCGACAGACTCAACCTGCTGAAGCCAATAGAAGATCCCGCAAGGGCATTTCAGGCGCTGAGTCCGTCGAGGCGAAGACAGGTAAGGCTCAGCCGTGCCAACGGACTGATAGTCAGGCCTGCGCAGAGCATTGAAGAAATTGATCATTTTTACGCGATGCTACAGGAACTGTATCGCGACAAGGTTCGTAAACCGCTGCCACCGCCGGAATTATTCAGACAATTTTTCCTGCTCAGCCAGATCCGGTCCTGCGGCCGCATGCTGATCGCTGAGTATCAGGGCAGGCTTGCCGGAGGGATCGTCGCACCGCTTACCCCGGGCGGAAGCATCTTTGAATGGTATGTTTGCGGCCTCGACAAGGCATACCGGCCACTCGGGATTTACCCCAGCGTTGCCCTTACCTGGGCAGCCATGGAAGCAGGCATTGAAGCCGGATGTCATACTTTCGACTTCATGGGTATGGGAGTGCCTTATAAACCATACGGGGTGCGCGATTTCAAAGCACGCTTCGGCGGAAACTGGGTTAACCATGGCCGCTGGTTACGCATCAACCACCCGCTCAGCTACCGGTTGGTGGAAATTGCCTATAACCTGATGCGCAGGCTGAAAAAGGTTTAAATTATCAGCAATTTCCCATCATACAGAGCATACCCCGGGCGCCGGAAGCCAGGCTATGCCTGATTATATGGAAATCAATACACAAACGTTACCGTTCATTTGGATTGTAATGCCAATAAACGGCTCACCCGCAATTCCTGCAGCGCCAAATCCTCGTATAATTCACCCGGGCAACCTCCAGCATAAGAAAAGTGTTAAAAAATTTTACAAAAAGCTACCCCGCTGCGCTGATTGTCCTTTGTGGAAAAAGCAACTTTAAATGCATTTCTTTTAAAAAGTATTTTAGGAATATTTCCCAAACAACCTGTATCTTTGCAAACAGGGAGGGATTATAGTTCGCTGAAATTTAATCACATAATCGGATATTTCAGTAAAGCCGGGAGTTATAAACACAAGTAAGATGAAAAGGCTTTACAGACAGTTATTGACCGATATTGCCATATGCAGCATCGTTTTTATTGCATCGCTGGCAATCCATTCAAACGTCAGTCTGTCAACCATCCGGATTTACGGAGACCTGGCGTTGTTTTTTTATGGCCTTCACCTGTTTATTTCACTGGTTTTCAGGAAGTATGAAACCAATGAAACTTACAGCACGCAAAAATTACTGGTGCTTTATTCAAGAAGCTGGATGTACAGTTCAGGCATTGCCCTGTTGCTGATTTATACCTTACAACTGGGTTATCTCTCTCGACTGCTGGTGCTTTTCAATATTTTCGGCCTGCTGAGCGCCGAGATGCTGGTACTCGTTATCAGGTTATCGTTCAGGTCTTCTTTGTTTATTCCCGACAGTAAAGAAACCACAGCGAATGAGCCGGCGGATGACGCGGCTTCCCCCTCAGAAGTTATCCGGAGCAGCAGAAGGAAACAGATACTTGAGATCAATGATGAAGTACTTGAGGAGGTCGGAGAAGAGGCCCTCTTTTTTATTGCTCAGTTCATTGATGCGGAGCCTGGTAAAACCCTGATTCTGAATACGACCACCCGGTTCAATATTGTAAACCAGCCAGAGAAAGTTTATCAGAAAATAGTCAATCTCCACCGCCTGAATGATGTCAGGTTTGTCAACAAATTCCTGGAAGCCATTAACAGCCGCCTTCCTGAAAAAGGGCTGGTGGCGGTATGCGCCGAAACCAAAAACCAGCGCAAGGAACGCATCCTGAAAAAGTATCCACCCCTGTTGAATTACGGTTATTACGCCATCGATTTTTTAATCAAGCGGGTGCTGCCCAAACTGCCGGTGGGCAAGAAGCTCTATTTCTTTCTCACCCACGGGCACAACAGGGTGATGAGCCGTGCCGAAATCCTGGGCCGCATCTGCTCCTGCGGCTTCAGCATTGAACAGGAACAAAAACTCGGGGGTAAACTCTATGTGATCGCCCGTAAGGTGAAACAACCGGCTTTCAATGAAAATGCCACCTACGGCCCCTTTATCTACCTGAACCGTGTAGGTAAAAACGGTAAAATGATCAAAGTGTACAAGTTCAGGACCATGCACCCCTACAGCGAATACCTGCAGGACTATATATACAACAATAACAACCTTGACGAAGGTGGAAAAATCAAAGACGATTACCGCGTAACCACCCTTGGCAGGATATTGCGAAAAATATGGCTTGATGAACTGCCCATGCTGATCAATGTATTGAAGGGCGAAATGAAAATTGTGGGGGTGCGCCCGCTCAGCCAGCACTATTTCAACCTTTACTCCCCCGAAATGCAGGAAATGCGCACCCGCTGCAAACCCGGGCTGGTACCGCCCTTCTACGCCGATATGCCCAAAACCTTCGAAGAGATCGAAGCCTCCGAACGCAGATACCTTGAAGCTTACCGTAAAAGTCCCTTCCTGACGGATGTACGTTACTTCTTCAGGGCTTTTTATAACATTATTTTCAAAAGGGCAAGGAGCAATTAAGGTGTTCGGGTGTTCGGGTGTTCAGGTGTTCGGGTGTTCAGGTGTTCAGGTGTTCAGGTGCTTCGCAATGTGTAAATGTATTAATATGTAAATATGCAATTGAAACCCGGAGATTTCAATGCGAAGTATCGTTTATCTACCTAATTATCTATCTGTTTAGAAATTAAAAATTTCTCAATGCCGGGTGCGTAGCGAAGCGAAGTCCCCTGTTCGGTGTAGTCTGTGACTACGTCGATACAATCCGGATTGCGGATGCAGGACAGCCGTTGTTTCACGCAGAGTTACGCTGATTTCTCCCGCAGATTTACGCTGGTTATACTTCCTGTGGATCTGCGAAGATCCGCGTTACTTATCTGCGGTGATCTGCGAGAAATTCTTTCCCCCGGATTGCTGATGCAGGACAGCCGTTGTTTCACGCAGATTTACGCTGATTATGCTTCCTGTGGATCTGCGAAGATCTGCGTTACTTTTCTGCGGTGATCTGCGAGAGATTCTTTTTCCCGGATTGCTGATGCAAGTTAGCCGNATTTACGCTGATTATGCTTCCTGTGGATCTGCGAAGATCCGCGTTACTTATCTGCGGTGATCTGCGAGAAATTCTTTCCCCCGGATTGCTGATGCAGGACAGCCGTTGTTTCACGCAGAGTTACGCTGATTTCTCCCGCAGATTTACGCTGATTATGCTTCCTGTGGATCTGCGAAGATCCGCGTTACTTATCTGCGGTGATCTGCGAGAAATTCTTTCCCCCGGATTGCTGATGCAGGACAGCCGTTGTTTCACGCAGAGTTACGCTGATTTCTCCCGCAGATTTACGCTGATTATGCTTCCTGTGGATCTGCGAAGATCCGCGTTACTTATCTGCGGTGATCTGCGAGAAATTCTTTCCCCCGGATTGCTGATGCAGGACAGCCGTTGTTTCACGCAGAGTTACGCTGATTTCTCCCGCAGATTTACGCTGATTATGCTTCCTGTGGATCTGCGAAGATCCGCGTTACTTATCTGCGGTGATCTGCGAGAAATTCTTTCCCCCGGATTGCTGATGCAGGACAGCCGTTGTTTCACGCAGATTTACGCTGATTATGCTTCCTGTGGATCTGCGAAGATCCGCGTTACTTATCTGCGGTGATCTGCGAGAAATTCTTTCCCCCGGATTGCTGATGCAGGACAGCCGTTGTTTCACGCAGAGTTACGCTGATTTCTCCCGCAGATTTACGCTGATTATGCTTCCTGTGGATCTGCGAAGATCCGCGTTACTTTTCCGCGGTGATCTGCGAGAGATTCCCCCTGTGCGGCATAGTCTGTGACCAGGCCGGAACAACCGGTTTGCAGGGAAGTGCCGTCCGTGCTTAAAGCTTAACCTATCAAGGTTTAAACGGCTTTATTACACCTAACAGGTTAAAAAAAACCTGTTAGGTGGATTTTGGGTCCGGTTGGCGCGGATACCGGTTGGTACGAGCATCCCGTCGGTGCCTGAAGTTTATCCTATCTAGGTTTAAACGGCTCTATTACACCTAACAGGTTAAAAAAAACCTGTTAGGTGGATTTTGGTAGCGGTTGGGGCGATCCCAAGTTCGGCGTAGTCTGCGACCAGGTCGAATCAAATCCGAAATCTCTCGTTATCCGGCTCTCGCCGTCTCACGAGACAAGCAAAATCCGCAATCCGAAATCCTAATTCCTTTACCTTTGCTTAATGAGAAAACCGGTTTTAACATTGCTGCTGGCTGCAAACCTGCTGATCAGTCCCTTCGCGGGAAAGGCACAGGAAGTGCCCCAGCATATTTCGGGAAGACATATTTACCAACTGCTCGACGAACTTGCCACCCTGGGCAGCATTGAACTGAACAGCGCGGTGAAGCCCTACTCCCGGCAGTTTATCGCCGGCCGGCTTACAGATGCGCTGAAGGATTCCACCCGCCTCTCCCCTGCCCTGTTAAAAGAAATCAGGCTGGCGCTGAAGGATTATTCCCTGGAAACAGGCACTGCTCCCCGATCCGGACTGAACCTGGTGAAGAAAGGAAAACCGGCACAGCTATCCCTGCTGCCCCCGGAGTTTACCTGGCGCGACTCCCTCTTCAGGGTCAGCCTGAAACCGGTGTACGGCATCTGCTACTTTACCAATGCCAACGGCAATGTGCGCCATACCCACGGCGGACTCGAAGCCCATGCCTATATCGGCAGACAATGGTCCATCTGGGCCAGCCTGCGCGACAACTACCAAACCAACGAGGTGCTCGACCGGCCGGGCTATTTTACCCTGGGCGAGGGCGGCAATTACAAAATCGGCGTGCAGGGCCGCGCGGGCGGCGACTACAGCGAGATGCGCGCCGGCATCGCCTGGGCCTGGAAATGGGGCAGCCTCAGCTTCAGCAAAGATCAGAACGAATGGGGCGACCACGCCCACGGCGCCAATATCCTCTCGGGCAGAACCCCCTCCTACGCCATGCTCAAACTCCGGCTCGACCCGGTCAAATGGTTTTCGTTTACCTACTTCCATGGGTGGCTGGTGTCGGAAGTGATCGACAGCGCCCGCAGCTACTACTCCGAACCCGGCCGCTACCGCGCCGTGTACCGCGACAAATACATCGCCGCCAATATGTTCACCTTCAGGCCACTGAAAGGACTCAGTCTTTCGGCAGGCAACTCGGTGGTGTACAGCGACAGCCGCGTGCAACCGGCCTACCTGATCCCCTTTATGTTCTTCAAGTCGGTAGACCATACCCTCAGCCACGGCATCGACAACCAAAACTCCCAGATGTTTTTCAACATCAGCAGCCGGCAGATCCGGCACCTGCACCTCTATGCCTCCCTGTTTGTGGACGAGTTCAGCATCTCGCGCGTGGGCGACCCCGACCGCACCAACTTCACCGGTTTCAAAGCGGGGCTCTCCCTTTCGGGATGGCCGCTCAGCAACCTCACCCTCAGGGGAGAACATACCTTTACCAACCCCATCACCTACCGCCACCGCGTGGAAACCCTCACCTTCGAAACCAACCGCTATAACCTGGGCCATTACCTGCGCGACAACTCCCGTGAAACATACCTCAGCCTCAGCTACCGCCCCATGGCCGGGATGATGGCCTCCGTTTCATGGTTTATGGCAGAACATGGCAACGACTACCGCTACGACCTTGATGGCTCCATCCCCGTGGATGAATATCCTTTTATGGAAAGCGTTACCTGGCGCAATACAAGCATCGGCTTTGACCTGCGCTATATGCTGTGGAACAATATTTCAGCCTTCGCCGGACTGACCCTCTCCGATATCCGGGGCTACGATACCGACGAACTTCCCGCCCAGCACTACCTCAACCGCTACACCCCGGCGCTTTTCCACGGAAAACAAACCACCCTGGAGATCGGGATGCAGATGGGGCTTTAGGTGTTCAGGTGTTCAGGTGTTCATGTGTTCAGGTGTTCAGGTACTCAGGTGCTCATGTGCGTAACGAAGCAGCTTGCCCCGTTACTTCGACGGGGGAGTCCCGCATTTGCGGGGTTCGGGTGCTCGGGTGTTTATTTTTTATCAAAAATTCAAAAATTAATATCGGTGGTCGAGCGGAGTCGAGACCATCCGATAAATTGGATTCAAAAGATTAGCTTCGCTGAGCTCTCCCGATAATTATCGGGATCGGTTCAAGGATTCAAAAATCTCACGTTTGGTGTAGTCTGTGACTACGTCGATACAATCCGGATTGCGGATGCAGGATAGCCGTTGTTTCACGCAGATATACGCTGATTTAGCCCGCAGATTTACGCTGATTATACTTCCTGTGGATCTGCGAAGATCTACGTTACTTATCTGCGGTGATCTGCGAGAAATTCTTTCCCCCGGATTGCGGATGCAGGACAGCCGTTGTTTCACGCAGATATACGCTGATTTAGCCCGCAGATTTACGCTGATTATGCTTCCTGTGGATCTGCGAAGATCCGCGTTACTTATCTGCGGTGATCTGCGAGAAATTCTTTCCCCCGGATTGCTGATGCAGGACAGCCGTTGTTTCACGCAGATTTACGCTGATTCCTCCCGCAGATTTACGCTGATTATGCTTCCTGTGGATCTGCGAAGATCTGCGTTACTTTTCTGCGGTGATCTGCGGGAAATTCTTTTCCCGGATTGCGGATGCAGGACAGCCGTTGTTTCACGCAGATATACACTGATTTAGCCCGCAGATTTACGCTGATTTTGCCTCCTGTGGATCTGCGAAGATCTGCGTTACTTTTCTGCGGTGATCTGCGAGAGATTCCCCCTGTTCAGCGTAATCTGTGGCTACGTCGAAATAAATCCAGAATCTCAGGTTGGTGCAGACGTCCCGTCCCTACTTAGAGCTTAACTTATCAAGGTTTAAACGACTCTATTACACCTAACAGGTTGAAAGAAAACCTGTTAGGTGAATTTTGGTAGCGGTTGGGGCGGATGTACCGTCCGTACCGACCGACCACCAACGCCCGACCATCACCGCTAATACATCCTACTACCTCCTACCTCCTACCTCCTACTTCCTACTTCCTACTTCTTAATTCTTTCTACCTACTTCCTACTAAATACTTCTTACTTCACTTCCTGTAAAATCAACATCCCCTTTTTAAATCCCTAAAGAAGCCAATGAAATCACATTTATACCATCGGGCCGGCGATGGCTCATTCCGGTACCGGTAATAATGTTGAGCGATTTCGGCAGATCCATTCTGGCAGTGTGTATGTTCTCCGCAAATTTTTTAAGATTATCAGCGGCTTCATCTATAAATCCCACACCGAGCTTTATTTCAAAAGCGGCATAGTCGCCATTGCGTTTCTGCACAATAGCGTCAATTTCCAAACCATAAGAATCATTGTAATGAAAAACGGTTGCATCATTGGCTTTGGCATATACATTCAACTCATGCGTTGCCAGCGACTCGAACAAAAAACCTGCATATTCCAGGTCTTTCATCAGTGATTCTTTGTCTAAGCCCAGGGCTGCAGCGGCCAGAGAGGTGTCACATAAATGCCTTTTGGGAGATTTTCGCAATGATGCCGATGAACGGATATGCGGATTGAAGGCGGGCTGTTCGTACAATATCATAAGGCGCGACAAAACGCCGAGGTATCCGGTTATTGTATTGCGCGACAACTCATTTCTGTCAGAGGCTTTTATATCAAGCTCCAGCGTTCTGTTGTCAACAAGTGTTGCCGTATTCCTCGCCAAGGAGCGCAACAGGCTCCGGACCTTTAACGGGTCGCGTTTAACTCCTGCAACCCTGCTTATATCCACTTCACAAAGCAGATCAATATATCCGCTGTTCATTCTGACGGCATTCCCGGTGTTTTCGTTCAGTAAAGCAGGCCATCCCCCGGTCAGCAGCCTGTCTGTTATGAAATCAAGCGAAACGCCGTTATCATTGAAATCGGGAACGTGCCCTGTAAGCAAACCTGACATCTTCACCGTTCCGGTTGAATAACCCAACTCCTGCCAGGTCATTGTGTCCATCTGAACCACCGTAAAACGCCCGGCGCCACTGTGCAGCCTGATATCGTCACCCGGATTGGCGGAACCTGTCAGGATGAACTGCCCTTTTGTATTACGGTCGTCCACCTCATGCCTGACATAATTCCATATTTCAGGATATTCCTGCCATTCATCAATCAATCTTGGGGTATCGCCCCTCAACAGGAGCTGCGGATCTGTTGCCATGATGTAAGGTACCTGTTTGTCCCTGTCCATTTCCACCTGGCTTTTGACAAACTGCCTGGCTGTGGCTGTTTTTCCGCAGGATTTCGGCCCTTTAATAAGCACAGCACCTGAAGCAGACAATTTTTCAAGCAAATCCGCTTCTATGATTCTTTTTACATATTTCATATCCGGGTAAGTATTATGAATGCAAAAGTATTAATTTATTTTCTATTGTGCACTTTTCAGACAATATATTGTGCATATTTTAGATTAAATATTGTGCATTTATCAGATATTTCATTGTGCATAAATCAGACAATCCGGCGATCGGGCTTCCGCATCCGGTGATAATACGTAATTCTTTCCAGGATAGAGCTTTACTTATCAAGGTCTAAACGTCTTTATTACACCTAACAGGTTGGAAGAAAACCTGTTAGGTGGATTTTGGTAGCGGTTGGGGCGGATGTACCGGCCGTAACGCCCGACCACCACCGCCCGACCATCACCGCTAATACATCTTACATCCTGTTTCCTACTTCCTACTTCTTACTTCTTACTTCTTACTTCTTACTTCTTACTTCTTACTTCTTACTTCTTACTTCTTACTTCTTACTTCTTACTTCTTACTTCTTACTTCCTGCTTCCTGCTTCATCTTCTCAACAAAACCAACACCAACTTCCCCTGATTCTTCACATTCTGCCACAGCAGCTCCTTCGCCCAGGGCAGAAAGGCGTCGTTCCAGCGCTGGGGATGCACGGTGATCATGATACGGGCGGGCAGGGCGCCGGCACGGGCAGCTTTGATAATCTCCCCGGTACCGCGGAAAACCAGCCCCTGCTGAATCCAGCGGTCCTGATGCAAAGGGATTTTGTCGCGCACGCTGAACTTCCAGCCATCCCAGCGGCGACCGGTATCGGTGAGGTAGAAAAGCTCATTGAAGTCGAAATCAAAGTAAGGCTCGGTGAGGATGCCGAAGTCACGGTAGTGATAGAAGGGACGAGGGGCGAGGGACGAGGGACGCTGATGAAGGGGCGAGGGACGGGGGACGGGGGACGCTGAAGAAGGGGCGGGGGACGCACTTCGAGGATAGAAGGAACGGGGGGCGAGGGACGAGGGACGCTGGTGAAGGGGCGGGGTAGGGGGGACGGGGGACGCTGAAGAAGGGGCGGGGGACGCACTTCGACTTCGCTCAGTGACCAAGGGACGCACAGCCCAGAGATCGCGGTTGTCGTAACCGGAAAGGGGCGCGCCTTCCATGGCGGCGGTGGTTACCGGACCAAACTGCCTCAGGTATTCCAGGTTTTTCTGAAAGCGCCGGATGGCCTTCTCGTAATCACCCCTGCACTCGGTGAGATCATCGTAATGGTAACCGATTTCATGGCCCAGGGCGACAATTTTACGGATTACCGCCTCATTGTCTTTATGCGGATAAATCCTGAAATAATAGGTGCCTTTGATGCCCAGCCCGTGCTGCAACTGTGCCAGCTTAAGCGCGTTTCCGTACCTGGCCTCTACATCGTGACGAAGAAGGATTAATTTCGGCACTTCGGCTTCGCTCAGTGTAAAATTGCGGTCCCGATGGCCATCGGGAGCGGATTTCGGATTTATGTTTTCTCCTGAAGCCTGCGCAAATTCCTTGCTTGTTTCAGCGTATGCCGAAACAGTGTAAAACAAAAAACCCTGCGATTGCAGGGCCTTCAGGAGTTCCTGGTAGATTTTCAGGTTAAAATCCATGGGTGCTTAATCTGAACAGCGATGCACCCGCAAAAGTCTTAAAAATATATGGATAACCATTAAAAGGAATAAGAAATTCCCATCGTTACACCAGGAAGAATATCCTCGTCACCCTGATAGATATCCCAACCCACAATGGCAGAGAAATCCATAAAACCTTTCAACCGGTTTGTCAACAGCAGGTAGTTCGACAAACCGAGGTTCGCGCAAATGTTCGGCCGCTTGTAATCCTGACTGTAATAATAACCCGCGCCCGCATGTAAAAGCAAGTGCCAGAAGGCAGCAGGATCATAATCCGGAAACAGGCTGTTTATGTTCATCAGCGCCTCACCATACAAAAAATAATAGTGGTGCTTTTTATCATCCGCAATAGCATTATAATAAGGCCCTTTGTAACCGGCCTGAAGGGCAAGTTCCTTTGAAAACCACTTTCCTGCAGTGATATTTATCAGCGGTGCAATGTTGTGACTGACAAAATCTTCATCCTTTATTCCTGACATCTGAACCCCGATGCCGGCATTAACAAACCATGCTGAGCCACCATGATCAGCCCCTGCCATTTCAGCTTCCTGAGCAACCAAACAGTTAAAACCAAAGAATAAGAGAAGGAGGAATAAAAAAACCTTGCGAAATGCTTTCACCGGATATATAACAAAAGTTTTGTGAACATATTCAGTTGACCAGGCAGGCTGGCGATAATCATTTCAGCCTGATGCAAAATGCCTTTCAGGATATTTGTGCCGGAATTCTTCAGAAAAAATCGGAAATAACTGAGTTAAGTAAAAAGCCTTTTACTGCTTGCCGGCTTTACCGGAAAAATTAAACGCCGGAAGGACAACCGGAGGTATCCCCGCGTTTGCGGTAAGTGTATTGATAAAGCTTCTTAAAAAAGGAAAAGCGATTGCCGGAGAATTGGTCTGTACAAAAGCCGATTGCCTGAATTCTTCATCTATAGGCGAACTTGCTTCAAACAAAGCTACCGATTTGACTGAAATTTTGATGTTATTATTCCTGGCAGAAACCGAGACCTCGAAATTGATGGTATAATGTGCCGGGTCATCATCATTAAATCCGATGCTGACACCAACGTTCACATCCATGCTCTGTTCCTTTACAACGGCGAATGGGTTCTCGACATCCATAACGACCGATGTTACCAGAAAATCAACAAGACGAATGGCGCTTTGCTGCACAGGGTTATCCATAATATCAGGCGGCCTTGTAAATGTTATCCTGCTGCCCGAATTCCTCGGCCAGATTGCTATTAAATTGCTGTTTGCAAATCGGCTTGTTGAGAAGGTTAAAAGACTCAGATAAAAAACTCAGGTCTTTAACTTCATAATTCAATGTTTGAAACACCGTTTCATTGGTTTGAAACCATGCTTCGCAGGGATATCCGAGTGTGAATTCAGCAAAATACTCATCCGGGGCGGGGCCATCCACATGCAGGCTGTCGATCTTTGCCAATTGCTCCTCCACTACCGAAGGGTCGGTATTGACAAAGTAATCATCCAGCAGTTGAAGTGATTTTTCAAAGACATCCATGGCAGCCTCCCGAATCTCTTTACAGAGACTCATAAACAATTTTTTTCGATTGCAAAATTAGCGCATTCTTCTCTGTAATACAAATAACTATGCGCGGATCTAACAAGGTATAGTTCCTTTTACCTGAAACAAAGTACCATTTTGAATGTTCATCGCGCGGCAACAGATCTACTGCCCGTATCACTTTAAAAGGAAATATCCCCGGCCTGTCCTTTTCAAGCATTTTCAGATGTTCTATAAATGAACCCAGGGACCATTTTTCACGGGCATACCCTGATTCAGCATATTTTACAGCTACATTCCGGAAATAGCGCATGTGGCTTCTGTTGCCCACCAGATCTAGAAAAATGCCGCCCGGCATATTCAATTTGCATTCCAGAATGCAGTATTCGTTATTATAATGATCTTCACCCCATTTGGTGGCCATTTCAATGTTGTCGTCCCAAAAATAATAACCCGCACCCAAAAACTGCAAGCGATGTGTCTTTTCGTTAAATCCGGCAAAAAAAGGCGCATGATCCAGAATATATGATCTACCATTTCTTTTGCTACAGGTATGATGCCCCGTCGTTTCCATATACCATTATATATAATTGATATTTAATTACTTGTGACAAGCCAAATGGGCTGATGCCATAAATATTCAATGATACGGTTACCTTATACCTGATAAAGTTTCGGAATGGCATTGACTGTCCTGATCACTTTGGCAAAATCCAAGCCGATAATCTCCAGATACCAGCGCAGGGTTTCATAACGGGGCCGGTTGTCTTCCTCTATCAGGGCCATGGCCTGCTCACGCGTAAGCATGCCCCCGCGTATCTGTGGATTAATCGTCGTTTACACACCTGACAGATCAGAAGTAAACCTGTCAGGAGGATCCTACTCCCCTGACCGGGTGGTACTACAGTCAGGCGAATCCCTCTCTTCCTCACTACTCACTTTTAACTTCCTACTTCTCACTTCTTACTTCCTACTTCTCACTTCTTACTTCCTTCTTCTTACTTCTCATTGCCAACAACACCAACTTCCCCTGATTCTTCACATTCTGCCACAGCAGCTCCTTCGCCCAGGGCAGAAAGGCGTCGTTCCAGCGCTGGGGATGCACGGTGATCATCACGCGGGGGGGCAGGGTGCCTGTACGGGCGGCGTTGATAATATCGCCGGTATGCTGAAAAACCAGCCCCTGTGCTATCCAGCGGTCCTGGTGCACGGGGATTTTATCGCGCACGCTGAACTTCCAGCCATCCCAGCGGCGACCGGTGTCGGTGAGGTAGAAGAACTCGCTGAAGTCTGTGTCGAAATAAGGCTCCCCGGTAATGCCCAGGGAACGGTAATCATAGTGCTTCCAGAGGTCTTTGCTGTCCCAGGGCGAGCGGGGACTGCCGTGCATGCAGATGGTGCTTACCGGCGCCAGGCGGCGCAGTTTCTCCAGGTTGGCGGTAAAATCATGGTAAGCCTTTTCCATATCGCCGTTGCAGGTGGTGAGGGACTCGTAATGATACCCGATCTCATGGCCCAGCCCGGCAATTTCCCGGATAATCCGCTCGGCCCAGCTCTCCGGCACCGCCCTGAAGTAATATGACCCTTTGATGCCCAGCGCGTGCTCCAGCTTGGCCGTGGCCAGACTGTTGCCCGGCAGCAGGTCCACATCGTGACGCAGAAGAATCAAAGGTTGAGGTTCAGGCTGAGGTTGAGCAGCATCTCCCTTAACCTTAACCTCAACCTTAGCCTTAACCTTATCCTCGCTGTAGTCCGCGAAAGTTTGAAATGAAAAACCCTGCGTTTGCAGGGCGGTAAGCATTTCTTTGTAGATTCTTAATGTGAAGTCCATTTTTCAAATTTAGTCAGGCACAGGTAAAACCAAAAACCGTAATTGCAAAAAACTGAACATTATAAAAACTCAGAATTCTATGCTTTCCAATTAAAGCATCACAATTAAACTTTTGAGAAGGAACTATTTAGCGAGCGTGGAAGAAAATACCCTTTGATGCAATTTGGATTTCTCACGCAAAGCTGGACATGATTCTTTTGCTTAAAACCGGCATTGGGATAAAGGTAATCCCCTTCCCAAAACACCCCCCTCACAGAATCAAACTGCGGCTCATCCGATTCTTTTCTGATCTGATGAATTACTTCTATTACAGCACAATCCAGATCCCGTAATAAGAGATCATCGCCACTACCCGTGTTCCTGTTTGCCGGAAGTATTTTACCGGAAGTCTCCCAGGCAGATTTGAAAACTTCAAAACCAGACTTTAAAAGACACAGGTTTTGATAATCAACCAAATCGAAACAAAAGCCGGGGTGAATGACTGCTCCGATTACAGCAGGGTCTTTAATCGGATGCCTGGACCTTCCGGGGCTCTCTTTTAGAAATTCAGCAAATTCCATAGCCCTGGATACGCTGTTTTCCCAGAAATAAACACCGTGACCCAGCCAGTCATACGAATTTATGCTTTGACGTAAATCTGACCTGCTGTTGATCACATCTTCAGCAACCTGCCTGTCGCAACCATGAAAACCCAGAATCAGTCCTTGTCTGATACTGTACATAATTCCTTGTAAGGTTTGCGCACATTACCCTTCTCGGTAATTACTCCAATATCCTTTAACAGCTTTTCCGAGGCTTTTTTATTGCCGGCTATTTTCTTACCATACGCCTTTATAACGGCATCAAATTTCTTAATTTCTCTATTGCTCATGACTTTCCAGGTCTGTTACAAATTTAAGCAATTATTCACAAAAAAGTTCAACTAAAAAAAATAATCATGAAATCACCAGGCGGCTAATTCCCATTATACCCTATCAGAAATTACCTGAAAGTTTTTCGAAAATTGGCTTTTATCATTATCCCCTGTGTTGGAGTTTAGGTTTCACAAAGGTAACAAAAAGCAGCATATTTTTCAAGTGATGAGTTGTGAGTCGTGAGTCGTGAGTTTCATTCTATTCAGATGAATCGTTCATTTCATAATTCAGTTTCATCATCGGAATTCTTAGCGGTGAGTTGTGAGTCGTGAGTTTCCTTCTTTACAGATTAATCGGTCATTTCATGATTCAGTTTCATCATCGCAATTCTGAGCGGTGAGTTGTGAGTCGTGAGTTTCGTTCTTTTCAGATGAATCGTTTATTTCATGATTCAGTTTAATCATCGGAATTCTGAGCGGTGAGTTGTGAGTTTCCTTCTTTACAGATTAATCGGTCATTTCATAATTCAATTTCATTATCATAAAACATGAAATAAGCATTACTCATTACTCATAACTCACTACTCACTACTCATTACTCCCGACTCAAAACCTATACTCGCAACCCGCTGCGCAATACCGACAACTCATAATCCAATATTCACAACTCACAGTGCAATATTCATAACACACTTCTCAATATTCATAACTCACTGCGCCATACCGACAACACATAACCCAATACTCGCAACCCGCTGCGCAATATTCATAACTCACTTCTCATAACTCATAACACACTTCTCATAACTCATAACTCACTTCTCATAACTCATAACTCACTTCTCATAACTCATAACTCACTACTCATAACTCACTACTCATAACTCACTACTCATAACTCACTACTCATAACTCACTACTCATAACTCACTTCTCATAACTCACTTCTCATAACTCATAACTCACTTCTCATAACTCATAACTCACTTCTCATAACTCATAACTCACTTCTCACTACTCATAACTCACTTCTCACTACTCATAACTCACTTCTCACTTGCAAAATTTCTCAGGTGTATTGATCATAGAAATCAACATTTTTCGCACTTCTTCGTATTCATGCATGAAATACTCATATTTTTCAGGTTCAATGTATTTGCATTCGACCGAAAAAGCAAGCCAGACTTCCGTTTCATATTCTTCCCCTAATGAATCCGTAAGCTTACTGACAAAATGTTTTGGATAGATCTTCTTTGCCCAACCTTCGGCTATATTTGTAGTAACCGACCTGGAAGATCTGCGTATCTGGTCTGTTAATGAATATTTCTCTTCTTTAGGAAATGTTTTTGAAATCTCAAAAATTTCCATTGCCAGCCTGAAGGCCTTTTGATATACTATCAAATCCCTGAAACTTTTAATAACTGCCATATCGTATTGATTTTGTGTATTTTAATAAATAAAGTCGATTCTCACCACTCACAACTCACTACTCATTACTCACCACTCACCACTCACCACTCACTACTCTCTACTCTCTACTCTCTTCTCACCACTCACTACTCACCACTCACCACTCACTACTCACCACTCACAACTCACTACTCACTACTCATAACTCACTACTCACAACTCACTACTTAAACCTATACTGATACTCCGGATTCTCCTGCATAATCCGCTTGCTCTCAGGGTAGTTTTCGATAAACCAGACCAGAAAGGCGGTGACATCGATTTTTTCTGCAAGCATTCTATCCCTGCGTTTCTTCCATTCTTCCTTCAAACCAGGCATTTGCAACAACTCAATCCCTTTTTCTATGGCTTTCTGTTGATCTTGTTCAGATTCAGAAAAGTTGAACATCAGTGAATACTCTTTCTCCAGATGCTGCGTATAAAAAGTAGAATTATTAAATAGATATACTGAAGGCACCCCAAGCATTGCAGCCTCTTCCGACATGGTTGAGCTTTCTCCGAAAAGCATATCGGCAAAAGCAATTGCATCATGCATTCTGTGGGGTGCAATTTTAAATTTATATTTCTTCAGATCGGCGGGCAGTTCTGATTCTGATGAAATAAACACACGGGCGTATTTTGAAAATTCCTCCACCGCTTTAAGTTTGTTACCAATAGAAATACCTTTATGGCCATAGTCATGACTGGCATTCCAGGATACGAAACGTAAGATTACATACTTTTCATTTTCTTTTACTCCAAGTTCCTCTAAAACATGAATATCCGGAGTAAAACGACCGGGGTGCAGATAAGCCAGTTCGTGATAACCGGCATATTTAATAACTTTTGACGACTTTAAAGGATGATCGTAATCTGCCGTCAGAATCGCAGTGGTGAAAGGCTTATAAAGTCGTATTTGCTCAAAATTAAATGTATCTTCAAATGAGATATGTGGTTTACCTAGTAAAAAAGCGGCATGGGCTGCATACATGGAACCGTGGCTCAGAAATATATCGGGCTTGAATTTTAATCCTGCCAAGTATTCCTTAATATCAAACTTAAGCAAACCCCAGAGTTTACCGAACCCTGATTTATACTTTTTACCAAAAGATTTATACTGAAATCCATATTTATTAAGTAAATAAATCTCAAACTCTTTTTCCCTGCAGGTAAACAATATCCGATGACCATTTTGCTGCATTTCTTCAGCAAAATGTCTGAAAAGGTGAACATGGGCGGGATGTCCTATGTCAATCAAAACGTTCATTGTCAGATTCTTTTGAGAATTCCAAGCCCCCAAACCCCTAGGTTATAGAGAGTTGGATTTAGTATCTTCTTCCATCTACCAAATTCGACCATTTCACCGCCAAACTGAGCTTTGTATTCGCGGACTCCATATTCAATTCCTGCCTTGCCGGCTCCCATAAAATCAATGAAAGGGATTTGGTTTTCAATGGCGTAATCCATGGCCGCATATACGGCCAAATGGGTTGGAAAGATTTTTTTATGGTAATCTCTTATTCCACAATAATAATACGTGTATATCGCTTTACCCGCTAAAACAGGACAAAACGATCCTCCAATAATCCGACCTGCATGCTTAACGACAAAAACTTGAATTAACCGGTGATTTAGCAAACCAATAAAATACTCCAAGGCAGGAAGTGGGAGCTTCACCCTTTGATCGTAAAGCTTTTTAAGAATCTCATAAACCTGACTTATTTCAGTTGCATCATTAGACCTTCCGTAGGTTGCACCTTCTGCCATTGATTGTTTTATTTCACGTCTTCTTCCTGATGTGAAAAGGCCCATGAGACTTTCTTTTGATAACGTTTCAAGAGATAGCCTGAAATTAAGATATGGCTCATATAGCCAACCAGTACTTTTAAATGCATCGGTGAAAGCTGAATAATCAAAGAAATTCCTCATTTCAATATAAATCACTTTTCTATTCAGGTGGGAAGATACTTCATTAAGAAAAAAAATCAATTCTTCAGTAGTAATATTCTCAAGTAAAGGGCCTCCAAATACAATACCCCGCTTGGAAAAATATGACTTAATGCCTTCCTCCTTCTGAATTGTTACGACTACCAGGGCTTTATATATACCCTCATTCTCCATAGCAAAAGCCTGGGCATTATAACCTGTTGAGTCTTGACAGAATTGATAGAATTCGGGCATTTGAAATGGAGTTGCAAATTCAGAAATATTGAATAATGCGTACCATTTCTGAAGATCAATCTTATCATTTTTAAGAAAAATCATCCATTCCCCCTGACTTCTTGATAAACTTGAATAATTCTATGAGCAATGGTTTCAGAATCAAGGCCAAGTTTTATCAGCCGCGCTCTTCCATTTGTTTTACGATATTTATCAGCAAAATCTAATGCATTTGTAATTTTAGAAGCTGTATCTGCAGCTGAAAAATCTGAAATAAAATACCCGGGTTCATTCCCAAATAACCACTTTATATCTCCAACATCGGTGGCAACAACCGGGCAATTGCAAGCCATTGCTTCTTTAACTACATTCGGTGAACCTTCCATAAAAGAAGGAACAACCAACACATCTACTGAATTTAAATACTTTATTGCAATGTCATGTGCCACCGGATAAGGCGTAATAATTTCAACATTTTCTATATTTAACAACTCACATGAATCCTTAACCAATTTAAAATTCTTTCTAATATCATTAAGATTACCCAGAAAAAGAATATACTTCTTCGTTGGATCAAGGCCTAATTCATCTCTGAAACCCTTGTCATTAACAATCACTTTTTCAAGTAAAATCCCATTGGGAATAATTTTAGATTTATTCTTCAGGTAAACATACTTTTCAATATTTTTAGATTTGCAGATAATTGCTTTTACAAAAGGTTGAATAAGCCAGGTTAAAATCACTAAATAATAACTGCTTTTCCTTACTTTGTTATGACCAATATATTCACCATAAGCATCACTACCCATTAATGAAAGGATTATAGGCTTTTTAGGGTGTGCCAGGACAGAAGTCCAGCCCGATAATGTATAATGCGCATGAACAATATCAACTGCATTTTTTCTAACAAATTTATTGAGTTTATAGGCGCTCCTTACATAACCTAAAAGCCCTTTCCCAATCAATGGAAAATATAACACATCAATGCCTAACCTCTCCAGAGAATCTCCCTGTGCTTTAATGAACGGAGCTATGCTAAAGTCCCTGGAATTACCGCTTGAAACAAAAAGGACCCTCATACTTATTTCACATGAACTGATAAGTAACTCATTAAACTTGTAACATAAACCTTCTCAAGATCTGAATAACCTTCTTTTACTATCCACTTCCCTTCGAACTTCTCAAAATAAAAAGGAGATTTTTCAATCGTAGTAGTGCCAAAATTAATAAACTGAAATTCAATCAGGTGAAATCGCTTGCCATCAAAACCAATATCCAACGATATATGCGGCACATTAAAATAATTCCGAACCGATTGGGCAAAATCCAGCATTCCATCAGGAAGTTCTTTTGTAAAAAGAAAGTCCCCGCTTCCACTTGCCCTGAAGTCATTTTTACGATTATTCCGCTGAAGAACATAAATCTGGGGGCCATAAACTAAGACCTTCCAATCATTTCCCAAATTTTTAATCATATTTTGCACTATAAATTTAGACCGATAAAATGATTCTCTTACATAACTTTTGCGATATTTGATATTTCTTAACAACTCTTTCAGGTTATGCTTTAAATTAAAAGATCTTGAAATCTTTTTAGCAATGTTCACTAGTTCCTTAGGGTTTTCCGCCTTAGATACCCCCCGGCTCATGGCCCCGGAAGCGGGCTTAATTACAACAGGAAAAATAAAATTATCAGCCTGTGCAATCAATTCATCCAATGTACCAAATACCGCTGAATGGATAGTTTTTATTGATTCCATTGTCGAACGCTCACGTAACAGTTCCATCGCGACCTTATTGTTGTGGGCCTTCAGGCAGGCATAGGAAGGCAGAAGATTGTAACCAACCTGATCTAAATGAAATATTATGTCTTCAATAAAATCCTTGTAAAAACCATGTTTATCTTCGCTGGAAGTATATAGAATAAGGGTACTTTCCTTGTCCACATTTTTTACTTCTAATCTTGTAAATGAAGATATTGTCACCTGTATTCCGTACTTTGAAAAACAAGCAGACAATTTATCAAGATCCATACCACCACGATAAAACTTAGCTTTCTGCTTGGAGCCAAAGAATCCCTTATAATCTGTCAGGATAAAGATTTGATTTATCATACCTTAGCTTGTTTGAATATATCTTTTAAAAGACTTAATCAAATGTCAAAATCAAAATTAAAGTTTCTCTTTCTATTCTTACAATAAGAGATTATTTCATCTGTATATTCGCCAAATAATGGGCCATTATTCATCTGAAAGAAGTTGGTTTCATTATTCTTGTTGTTCACTTCAATCAGCCTTATATTGCCACGATGATCTACACAAAAATCAAATCCAAGCAAACGATGATAATAAAATTGATTAGCAAGAGGTAAACAAATTTTAACAATCTCATCAAATTTAAATACCGGATCGGCATTTGAAAAAACAATAGTATTGAAATGATCGAACTTTTCACCTTTCTTATTGATTGCAAAACTATTAAGTTTACCATTCTCCTTTACACCGCATGCAATTCCTCCAGATGCCTGGTTATCAACCAGTGAGCCCGGTTTACCGATTCGGAGTACCGCATGTAAAGGTATAACTTCATTGCTGACTACCGAACGGTAAGTGAACAAACGCACTGTATTTAAAGAGCTTTGATTAAACTGGCTAAAATAAGGATGTTGATCTATGTACTCCTGAATTATATAGTTGCTTCCGTATTGCTTATCAAGATAGCTTACCGAAAGTTTTTCCCCATCACGACTCACCCATTCAGCATTATTTCTGGTAAATAATTCAATTCCTCTTCCACCACCCGATTCCGTGGATTTCTTCGTTATACATTTTTCAATGCAATCAGGTATTAATAACATAGCATCTTCAAAACCAGTATATTCATATTTTTCAGTATAAAAGACTCCATTTATATTCCGAAGATATATTTGAGGTAAGAGTTCATTCATAAAATTCCGGTGATAACTATTCTTATCGCTGTATGCTTCACTGAATCCCTTGTGATTCAGCCTAAGTTCAACATTGAAATGATAATCATATTCAGTAATATATCTGGGATCATCAATCCCATTGATTGATGCAAAGACTTTGTACCATTTAATATTAGTCCTGTTATTAAGATCTTTCCATAGTTTTTTGTGATATTGTATTTTTTCGCTGCTTATGTCTATTATTGAAGGTAAGGAATTGAAAATTTTTAATATTTTTTTATTCAGTACAATCCTTAATTTTAATGAATAAATTAAGACAATAATTTTTTTTATCAGCCCATTCATAAATTCACCTTCCCGTTTAGTTGCTTTAACAAATGATTATTTTAATGAATAAATTAAGACAATAATTTTTTTTATCAGCCCATTCATAAATTCACCTTCCCGTTTAGTTGCTTTAACAAATGATTCATTGAGATTAAACCTGAACCCAGATTAATATTATTAAGAATACTTGTGAGATCAATTTTATTTGACAATTCCCTGAAAAATGAATTTTCATTTAATTTTTTTTGCGACTCATTGCCAGATAAAATTTGCGCTTTTTTAAGCCTGAAATAAATTGAGTGAAACCACTGATCCGGCAATAAATTTACTATAAAAGGAATAAAATAAAATTTAATCGGCTCACCTTCAATCAGATTAAAACCATAATTTGTCTGAACCTTTGCTAATTCATTATCAAGTCTTCGCATCATATCAATTTGAAAAGACAATGAATTCCCAAGAAAAGGTGTATAATAATAAGCTGAATGAGAAACTTCATATTCGGCAAATGGCGCAAAATAAAACTGTTGTTGATTCAGTAAATTCAACCGGGTAGTTCTATTGGCCGGATTCCATATTTCATTCTGAATTCGTTTCAGGAGTAACAAATCAATTTTTGAAATGTTGAACCCCATTAATCTGTTTATCTTTATTTCAATATTACTGTAAATCTCCCATTTTAATTTCGATTCCAGAAATGGATCTTTGCATTGTTTGAACATCCACTGGTATTGTATATAGGATCGCAACGACTTTGGCCTTAAAAACCGGTCAGCATTGCGATACTGTTCACCACCGCAACCATGAAAACCAACATAATGCTCTTGTGCTATCCCGGATGTATATTCAGGCAGGCTAAAGATTTCATCCCACCTGTTCTGTGAACGAATCTGACCATCGTAGAAGTAAAAGGATGTATCCAACATTTTATTCCATTCCGGTTTTAGAAAAGGCTTTTCCTCATATGAGAAGAACTTTTTCCCTGACACCATCGCAAGTTCCTTTGCATGCAAATATTCTTTGGAATCCGGCCGCCAGAAGGAATTGGTAACTAGTCTGCTAATATGCTTTTTCCCGAGCATAAGAAGTAAACGGCTATCAAAACCACCTGTCAAACCAATATGAGCTCCAAATTCATTACTGAGCGAAGCAACATTAAGAAAATAACTATTCAAAGTCAGGATGGCATGATCTATTGCATCGTTACGTGAAGTGAGATTACTGACAATATCAGGTTTTATTACGTTGAATATTATGCCTGTAAAATCAACTGCCAGTTCCTTTACATTAACTTTGTCAAGTTTTTGAATTTCATTAACATAGGTATCGGGGCTTATCAAATGACCGGTAGTAATATTTTCAATAACAGCTGTTCTATTCAGTGTAAATGTATTATCCACTGCATCGATAATCGCCAGGAAATCACTGCTAATCACCCTGTTTACCTTATCAAAATAAACATTTTTTATAAAAGCAGGATCTACGAAGAACTCAATTTTATTTATTTTCCTATCATGAAAAATTAATACATAATTTCCTGAAAGGGCTGAGGGATCTATTTTTCCGGCTGAGTAGTCTGATAAGAGAGCTTTTAGGCTTTTTTCATAATTATACTTATTATAAACTATTGATCCGCAAGCATATAAACTGATTGATTCACGCTGAATAAAATTTTGCACATCAAGCAACTTCTTCTTGTAGAGCCGCAATTGATAATCGCCCATGCTGACCACAAACGGATCAAGGAATCCCTTTTCTTTATAAATTTTGTCAAGAGCAGCAACTGAAACTTTGGAATTAATATGATTAATAAAAAAGGCCCCCATTTTAATTCTTATTATTTTTTACCATTTCAATAAAACCGAGGATACGTTCAGCCTGAAACTTATTATTAAATGAAGTTAATGATAATTTCTTACCTTCTTTCCCAACATCTGCAGCATTCTCATAATCTTGCAAGATCATTCGTATTTTGCCAGCAAAATCTTCAACCGAACCAGGTCTAGCCAAAAATCCATTAACACCATCATGAATGTAGTTCGGAATATCCCCTACTGAGGTTACCAACACCGGCCTGCCAGTAGCAAGATACTCGCCCAACTTGGTCGGAAATCCACCTTTAGCCTGAATATTATCAGGCCTGGCAAGCACAAGTAAAGCCGATTGATCTAAAAGTTCAGGTACATGATCTCTATGAACAAAACCTGTAAATACAACTTTTTCAGAAACCTCAAGCTCATATACTAACTGAGAAAGCTTTTCAAACTCAACCGGATTTGATGTATGCCCTATAAGTTTCAGAATATATGCTGGAAAATCCTTGTGAATCAATGCAAAAGATTGAATTAATAATGTGACGCCATCCTTTTCACCATAAAGATTACCACAAAAGGTTATTTCTTTTTGCGGAGGAAACTGATCAAAAATAAAGCGATCATCATCTACAATAATCGGAACAATCATCACAGGCATATTTTTGCCTATAAAAGGCTTGTTGAAAGCGACCAATGAAGTGCTGATGTATATATAACCATCAAAAAACCTGTTTACAAAGGAGAAATAGAGTCTTTCAACAGAGCTTAGTTTATCATGTCCTCGGCTTAAAACAATACGCGGATACTCGTTATTTTCACGGAAAAACAATATTCCCTTCAATCTGGTAAACAGATAAACTGGGAAATTCTGCGAAAATTTTTGTGAAAAAGTTATAATTGCATCAATTATGCTCTCCCTGTTTAGTTTTTGAAGCATAATTAAGGAATTGAAGATCCCTTTAATTCCTGTTGCTATTTTTCTCAGTTTACCATCCGGCCAGATAGGACTTGTGCAGAAATAATAATCAAATCCTTCCATTGAACCGGATTTGGATACCTGATTTTTTCTTCCGGGATAAATAATTAACAGGGATACCCTGCATCCATTTTTAACAAAACCTTTCGCAAAAGCCAGAATGCGGTTGGTATAGGCATCGCCGGTCGGGAAGCCATAACCGCCCGTAAGAATCAGAACCAGGTTAAGTTTTGTTGGTTCGGGTTTCACTCAAAAAAGTGTTAACGTTGATCTACCTTATTCTTAGATTCCTTTTTCAGCAATGGTAGCCAGTAAAGGCCAGGCAATATAAAGAAAAACATATACCAGAATTCACGGCCTGCCAGTGATTTCATAAACCCTAAAACTACCCCGGACCCTATTGAAAGCAAAAAATAAAAGGAAAATTCCGTATCCATTATTTTCAAAGCATTTTTAACGAAAAAGTAAAAAGCAAGTGCAAACGGGATAAACCCCAATAATCCATAAACTGTCAGTTTATTCATCCAGTATAAATGACCTCCACCTTCAATATTTAAAGTACTATCGGAATTGAATATTCCAAGTAATGGATTGGTCAAAAATCCTTCAAACAACATTGGATACCTTGCAGATCGAAGGCTTGTTGCAGTATCCCCATAATCGGCTCCGTATTTTATAAATACAGCAAGATCATTAATTTTAAAGTAAACCTCTGAATCCGTTTCAAAAAAATTGCTGACATAAAACAAGAATTGAGGCATATAAGGAACCAATGCTACTGTTAGAACAGTTAGTAATCCAAAAAAGATAATATTCTTTCTTATGTTTCTCTCTCCAATTAATGCAATCACAATGATTATCGTTGACAATAAAATATTTGCAAACAATTGAATCCGGAGTAAAGCATAATAAAGCAAAATGCCAAAGAGTAAAATAATTGGCTTAGAATAATTACTTTTATAATTATTCCGATAATAATAAATTACCAAAGGTAATATCATCATTATGGCTCCGGCGAATCCATATGAACCACCACCATATTTCAGCACATCTTCTGCTTGATCAATAGCTCCACTAACTATTTTTCTTGCATACATCGGATCAACTATTGATGAATAAATTGATAGAATTGCCGTAAAAAAAATAAAAGTTAAAACCCACCTCAATATCTTCGCAAAACCTACAAAGTCCCGCGAGTATTCAAAATATGCATACATTGTCAATGCCATAGTCAACATATATAATTCATTAATGCCCTGGGCTCTATTCCATTTATCCATATTACTCCAGACTGAGTTCATCATAACAAGAACCAATAATAAATAATAAATAAGAACATACAATAATATTCTGTTATTGAAAATAGGACGGGCTAATATTAATATGGACACTCCCCAAATTCCAGCCCAAAGGTGGTGACTTCTTATAATTGGAGGTAAATTGTTAGTAACTACAGGTAAATAAGTAGTTACCATTAACATAATAATTAAAAACCGAAAATAACTTTTCCTCGAGATGGTTTTCATATATGAATTCTAATCAATATCCCTATTTCTTTTTACAAAGTTTCTCATATATTCTCTCAATTTGTTTTGTATTTTTTTCTGAAAAATGCATTGTAGCTTTAATATAACCCTTTTCCCCAAATGTACTGGCTATTTCATGGTTTTTACTTAGAAAATTTATTGCATCCGCTAATTCCCTTGGATTATTTTTTTTAATAATCAATCCGTTAATGTTATGATCTATAATCTCATCCATACCTTTCACATCAGTACCAATAACGACCTTCCTGCATGCAAACGCTTCAATAATTGGTCTTGAAAAATGTTCAATTCTAAATGGTGAAACCAAAACATCACAGTCTTTTATTATTGATTCGGTATCCTCAATTAATCCAACTTCTATCGCATTTGAACTATTTCTCATAGTTATTAGAGCCTTTTGTAGTTTTTTATTCCATGGCAAATGTTTTCTGAACCCACTTTTTGCAGTATTGGGTGGATAATGTCCAGCAAATAAAATTAATATTCTATCTTCAACAAAGCCCAAGGCATTAACAAGCGTATAGAAACCTTTAATACTAGCAGCACCGCCAAGATATAGTACCTTCCTTAACCGCTTAGAATCAATACCAGTCGACAACAAACTATTAGGAATTTTGGTAAAATTATACACTACAGTTGTCTTTTGAGGTATATCAATTCTTTCAGCATTGTCTTTACTAATTGCAATTATATGATCAGCATATTGTTTCATCTGATATCGCAGCAAATAGTAAAGGAAGTCAAGTCTTCCTCTCCTGAAGGGCTCCTGTACATGAATAATTACTTTGCCTTTTTTAGAAGATGGTTTCAACCAATCAGTTAATACTGAAGAATTTAAATGAATTATATCAGGTTCAAATTGATCAAGTTCCTTTCTTGCATATACCCTATTTGATAATAACCACGTTATAGCTAATTTAAAAAACTTTAATATTTGATACCACCTGATATATCCAGCTTCACTATGACCAAGATATTTATAAAACTTCTTATAAAATACAGATCTGGCGATAGTGTATGGAATCTTGCTTTCATTCAACTTTTTAGAAACTACCGAATCCTTCAATAAAAGCACATGTACAGAAAACCGGGACTTGTCAAGACCATTGATAATATTAATCATATTAATGGGAGCGCCACCCCAACCAACAGCATGATGAATAAATAAAATTTTGATCATCAGTTCTTAGCGTATGGATTAAAACCAAGGTTAGGCTTTTTATTAAACATCCATTTTGAAAAATACCAGCATGCCAATAATTTATATTTCGAATTCTCACGTTTCTCTCTATCACCCATAAATAAGATTGATTTTACCAACGATCTGAAAAATTGTTTAAAATAAAATGTGTAAAACGCTTTTCTGCTAAAATGCAGGTATAAAATCGTAAGACTTGAATACATTCTCCAATAACTTATTGCAAGTTCTTTTTGTTTATTACCACCTGTTGTCAAATGATGGTGATGCCATAATTTAGCCAAAGGTGTATAGATTAATTTAACACCGTTCTTTTTTGCCCTTAAAGCATAATCATTTTGTTCCCCATATAAATAGAAGTAATCAGAATAAAGTCCAATTTTATTTAATACAATAGCTGGTATAAGCCAATATATATCATCCAACATGGCAACTTCCATTTTCTGTTCATATTGCCCGTTATCAATCTCCTTTGAATTTTTTATATAAGGTGGAAAATCGAGTTTGTTTGCATTACGCTCCCATTGTCCGATATATTGTAAAGATGATGGGTTGTCCATATTATAAACCTTCCCGGAGACAATACAATTATTGCTAAAGTCTATGGAAGTATCAACCAGTGCTTTAATAGCATGTTTATCTATTACTGTATCATTATTCATTATCAGGTAGTAGTCCGGATTTATTTTTGCCGCTTCAGTCAAGCCATAATTTACGCCTCCTACATACCCAACATTTTTTTCAATCCGTAACAACCTGATTATAATTGCATTAGAAGTGAATTCACTTAATATTCGATAATCATCAATGTGGGATCCATTGTCTATTAAAAAAATAATAAAATTCGAATAATCTGACTCCAACAATGAATTAACACAATTAATTGTGTCTTTTGCATGATTATAGTTTATGGTTATACACGCAACCAGATTAGAATTGTTCATAATGGAGGAAATTAAAGGCTTATTTTAATCGGTTTTGATCCTTTTTTTCAAGTATATTTATTAATCGTGATTCTTTTTAAATAAACTCGTCATTCTACGCTTTAAAAATCGATAAATCTTTTTGATGTAAAAAGTATCCTTTTCCCTTTCAACTTCCAAATAAAATTTCCTGGTAAACTTAAAATCAGAAACAACAAAAGGTGGATGTTTTATAATTAAATATTTATCAAGATCAGGCAATGGCCGATTGTGTGTGATCTTATTCGTTTTGCTGCTATGCGTACCAACAACACCAATATTAGCAACAAGATTCATTTTGGGTACAATCCCAAAGCCCCCGTTTATTCTCATACTCATTTGAAACATAAAATCCCATGAAACCGGCCTGTAATAACCATCTTTATCCTGCTGCTTCCCAAGCCATTTATAAGCTTGTGCTGCGGCAGATCTCATACCATAAAGCTGCCTGTATAAATCATATTCGATTATTTTATTCACATTAAAACCATCACGCTTAACTCTTAACCAACGATCCCGCCAGGTTGCCCAACCCCATTGATAAGCAAAGGGAGAGAAAAAATAATCATAGTTGTTGGGATTAAATCCTTCAATAAAATTATTGCCACTTATTACCCATACTTGTTGATTATCCTTATAAAGATTTAAAAGCTGCTCACAAAAATCAAAAAATGCAACAGAAGGCTTACAATCTTCTTCAAAGACAATAGCTTGTTCCTCATTCTCAAAAACCCAATCGATTGCGGTTAGTATTGATTTGTAAACTCCAACATTTTCCTCTCTGACAAAAGTTTTAAGATCACATTCCCAGTCAACATCATTAATTAAACCCGCTACTTCATTGTTTCCAATAATTTCATCCGGGTGGTCTTTCCGGGCTTTATCAATATAGATATATAACTTAACTGGCTTAGCTTTTTTAATTGCTTCAAAAGTTTGTCTGGCATAAACAGGCCTGGCAAATGGGATAAAAAGTACTGGTATATTCATTCTCAATTTGTTAAGTTTTTACAGTTTAAGCTCGTTTAAACATGCCTTTCATTCTTTTCTCAAGAATCAATCGTTCAGAAAGGTTCAATCCAATAAACACAATTATTATCAAACTATATACTGTTACTATAAAAGTGAAGATTAAAATATAAACTCCATCTTTTGGTATTAATTGATAAATGAGAAAAAATGGAACAATAAGAAAAGAAACATAGGCCGAAGGCATTACAGTAGATTTTAGATATCGTGAGATATTAAACTGTGTTAAAGAAGCTACTATCTTCAACTGTACGACAAGATTAACCAAAGTAGCAACGATTGCCCAAATGGTAAAATAATAGGGCGGCAGGCCATATTTAAAACTCAGATAAGTAAAAGGCAAAGTTGCTAAGGTTATAAATGCATACCACAGATGTGTTTTCCTTATATTCCCGGTAGCCTGAATTGCGGCATCTATACCTGCTCCAAAACAATTGATTAAACCGTTTATCATCATCAGAACAATAAACTCCTTGGTGTATGCAGGCACAGTTTTCAACCACAATTCCAAAATATAATCTATTGAGGTAAAAATAATTACGGAAGGAATCAGCATAATTAAAAAGGTCAATCGGGAAACCGTATAAACCAAACCAATAGATCTTTCCTGACTCCCGGAACTGTAGCTTTTCATTATTTGAGGCACCGCCGCCTGATTTAAATTTTTCACAAAATTCATAACCATATTATGAACCTGTGAAGCGACACCAAATGCTGCGTTTAAAATAGTGCCAAAAAAAAGGTTAATAATGATTGCAGCACCTTGCCGGGATCCTATGCTCGCAATTGCACCAAACAATATCCACCATGCAAAATTGAAAATCTGTTTATAATCATTAATTTTACTGTTAAAACTGAACAGTACAGCACTTTTAAAATTTCTCCAACTAAACACAAAATATGAAATAAGTACAAATGCATTTAATGACAACATCAATACTGAATATGCTCTAAGTTTATTGCCACCATATACCATTAGCATAAAAACCAGCCCAAGTTTGATGAAAGTTTTTGCTATGTCAATTACAGACATATATAAGAATTTCTCTACTGCAGTAATCAAACCCTGATAAGGTACCGTTAACACGGATAACATGGTTGCAATTATCGATAAATGAAGCACGAACAAAGCATCAGGGATTTTCTCCACAGCCACATTTAAATAAGTTTTGATATACCATACTCCTATCGTTTCTCCAAGTATCAATAGCAATAGGCTTAATGCAGCATGAATTATAAAAACAGAGTTAAAAATCCCATTGACATTTCCATGAGCGCCTTTACCCATCTCGACGGCAATAAACCGGTAAGATGTTGCAACCATTGTTACACCAATAAAATTCATCATAGTAACAACGCCGCCAACAACGGAATAAAGACCGTAATCTTCAACTCCCAGAGCGTCTAGAACAATGCGGGTTGTATACAACCCAATTGCTGTTACAATTAATAATCTAACATACAATATAATAGTGTTAGCTGCTATTTTCTTATTATCGTTCATACCGGGTAAATGTCTTTACTAGTTATTCTGATTTTTGCTTTTTAAAAATATTGAGGAATTCCACTTATAACATCCCATTCAGGCACATTTTTATTTACAGCGTATACAGCAACAAAAGAACATTTACTAATTATTATCCCGTTCAACACTGTTGAAATCATGAATAGATTGGTTTCTTCTTCAATGATAGCAGGCGTAGAATCCGATAGATTAATTATGCTTAACTTAGATTACTCATTTAAAGCTCTGATTATCCTTGCAGGAACTCCACCAACCATTGTGTTCGCTTCAATATTTCTAGTAACAGCTGAATTGGGCGCAACTACTGACTTTGTATTTATTACAATACCAGGATAAAGAGTACAGTTACATCCGATATATACATTATCACCGATTACTATTGGAGCTGTAGGTCTGTAATTTTTTCTGTGTTCATCATTAAGGGGAATACTTTCTAAACACATTTTCACACTAGTATGACACCAAAGAGCAGTCGAGGGCCCGGCAATATGGACATAATCGCCGATGGAAATCGAATCACTGGTATCAAATATATTATTGATACCAATATAGCACTCCTTTCCAATAACAATTTTTCCTGCACCTGGACCAACAACCATGACACCGCTTTCAATCATGGAATTATTACCTATCGATATGTTCTTGAGTTGAACCCTGCTTCCAATTTTTACACCTTTCCCGAGTTTAACATTTGATGCAATCACTGCATCAGCACCAATACTACAATCACTTTCAATTACCGCTTTTAAAGAAACTTTTGCCGTGTAGTGAATTTTACAATTCCTGTGTTTTAGTCTCAGGATTGCATTTTTGATTAGCTTTTTCATACTTTTCAGGAAAGCCTGTTTAAAATTTTAAAACCCAATGATTTCATCTTAAACTTCCTATAGAAAAATAGTTGATCAGATATACCAGTTTTAAAACGATAAATCTCAGGCAATGATTCTCTATTCAAATTACAAAGGTCATAAAACTTTGATTTCCCCTTAGCCCACTTGATAGCCTCCCATTGTAATAGTTCACCCTGACCTTCATTTAACGTACCTGTAACCGAGGCCCCTTTGTAATAATGCATGTAATTATTATTACCTAACAATAACAGGCCGGAAACGGCTTTTTCTCCTTTGTAAGCAATTAAAATGACTGATTTTCCTTTTTTTGAATACTGATTGAAAAGGCTCTCATAATAATCTTTTTGCAATTTCTGATAGCCAAGCTTTATATGTAAACTTAATAGAATTGGCCAGAATATTTCTAAGCCATCCTTATCTAAAAAAGCCTTTACTTCTATGCCAGACTTAACTGCTTTCCTGATCATATTCCTTCTTTTCGCATTGATTACTTTCATGAAAATATCATTTTCACTTAGTGATAAATCTACCATTGAAGTTAAACCTGATTCTTCCTCTGAAAGTTCTGTAAGATTTTGAGTTGGAAAGCCAGCATATATCAATGCATCATTTAGCCCTATTTTTAGGTATTGATCAAGTTCTGTTAACTCGCCCACAAATCCGGCATATGGAATGTCACCCGGTGGCTTAAGCTGGTAGAGTTTCCGCCCAAAATCGTATTTTGTCACATGTACAGGACATGCTATTTTTATAATATCAGGATCATTAACAAGATAATAAAAATCAGTTTTGTGATACTTTGAAGCAATTTCGTTCAATATTGGTTCATGAAATACCGATCCATTATTTAGGTTAATTAGACTTTCTATCTGATCCCGTTGATCAGGATTAATTTTAATCAATGAATAGTCCTTCAACCTTATCATGATCAACCTTTTCCGGATAAATGCTATTAATACTTATAAGACCTGATAATGCCAATTATATACGATATCTCGTCATCAGTTAACTCAGCATGAAGCGGCAATGTAATAAACTTGTTCGCCTCTTCTTCGATAAACGGACAGTTAAAACCCCATTGCCTGAAAAGAGGTTGTATCGAAAGCGGTGTATAGTGGCATCCTGTAGCAATCCCTTTGGATTTAAGGTAAATCATCAGCTCATCTCGCTTTTCAGCCCTTATGCCAAACATCTGATAAACGTAGTTATCTGGTTCATAAGGCAATAAAGGCTTAACGCTTTCAACATCTTTTAAACCATCCAGATATTGTTGAATAATCTGAGATCGTCTGGCATTCATAGCCGGGAGCTTTTTAAGCTGCTGAAGTCCGATGGAAGCTGCCAGGTCATTCATGTTGTATTTGTAACCCAGCACATTCAGTTCATAAAACCAGTGCAAGGCATCGTGGTTTGCATCCACATAAGCCTGGGCGGTTTTCCAGTTGTCCTTGTCTATTCCCACCCAGCGCATGGCCTTTACATCCTTGAATAACTCCGGATCGTTGGTCACCATCATCCCTCCATCGCCGGTTGTCATCAGCTTCTTTTCTTCAAAAGAATAGCAACCGATGTCGCCCCAGGTACCCAATGCTTTTCCCTTATACAATGCCCCGGAAGTATGGGCGCAATCTTCCACTACTTTTAGTCCGTACTCCCCGGCCCAGGGCATCAGCTTTTCCATAGGAACAGGATGCCCCGCATAATGCACCGGTATTACAGCCACAACATCTTCTGTGTACTTACGTTTCATATCTTCCAGATCCATTCCCAGCGTAACCGGATCAGAATCTACAAAGACAGGGATCAACCTGTTGTACAAAATGGCGGAGGCTGTTGCAGAAAATGTAAGAGAAGGTACCAGCACTTTTTTACCCTCGGGAAACCTGAAAGCAGCCAATGCCAAATGTAAAGCTGCAGTTGCAGAATTAACCCCGATGGCTAGTTTAGCGCCAACAAATTCGGCCCATTTTTCTTCAAATTCATTGACTTTAGGTCCAAGACCTACCCATGAACGTTCAAAAGCATCTTTTACAGCTTCAAGTTCCTCTGTACCGAGCGATGGTTTAAAAAGTCTTATATTCATTCTCAATTATTTTTAGCTCGTTGATTTACTGATTGGTTGATTGGTTGATTGGTTGATTGAATGCTAAACTGATTGGTTGCTTGGTTGACAAGCTATTTAAGTAGTTGGCTATCTGGCTGATTGGTTGATTGATTGTATGACTGACTGCTAAACTGACTAGGATCATCCATTCAATCATTCATCCATTCATTCTATCATCCATTCATTCATCCATTCAATCCTCAATTCCGTAAGTTTCAATAATCTCCCTGACAATATAATCATTATGCCAGTCTGATTTTTCTTTAAGTTGTTTGACCTGAGATTTGTTATAGTTAATAAGCTTGTTTTCAAGTGAATAATGTTTCTTATCATACTCATCAAAGAGTTCTTCGTTTATCAGTTGCACTTTGCGCAGGGCGTATATCTGAGAATAGTTTTCAGCAAGCGAGGCAAGCGCAATACTGTTAAATTGGATATTTTCTTTCAGATATCTTCGGCCGTATCCTTCCGCAATATTAGAATGAACTGAAAAAACAGAACCTTCTATCTGATCTTTCACTCTAAATGAAATTTTCGAAGAAATAAGAATATTCAATTTTACAAAAGCATATAAATCAATGGCTTCATTCCATACCTCAAGCTTCCTGAAGCCCCTGTTTATATTTTTGTTTCTATTTAATATATCCTCTTCCATCCATCCAATCATTCATTCATTCAATCATTCATTCAATCATCCATCCAATCAATCATTTATCCAATCATTCATCCAATCATCCACCCCCCCAATCAATCAATTCTCAATCCCCCAATCTCATTTAAAAACTCTCCAAAAGTCATATTGCGTCTATCCTTTTCCGATAAAAACGGATCTTTCACCGGCCATTCAATTCCAATTTCAGGGTCACTCCAAAGCAATCCCCTTTCGTTTTCCCTGGAATAAAAATTGTCCACCTTATACAATACCTGACTGTGCTGCGTAAGGGTGCAAAAACCATGGGCAAATCCCCTGGGAATAAAAACCATTCTGGCATTGTCTTCACTGAGTTCCAGTGCATCCCATTGGCCGAATGTCGTTGAATTTTTTCTAAGGTCTACAAAAACATCAAGTATCGCACCTTGTATACACCTGACAAGCTTTGTTTCACTGAAAGGTGGTAGTTGAAAATGCAACCCCCTTATAGTTCCCTTGATGTCTGTTCTTGAATGATTTTCCTGAACCCATTGACGGTGTAACCCATTAGACTCGAAAAAATCAAGGTCATAAGCACGCATAAAAAACCCCCTTTGATCACGCAAAGGATTCAGGTTGATCTCAAAAACTCCTTCTAACTTTCTTTTACTGATTTCCATCTTTCAGTATAATCTGTTATCTGCTGTTTACACATCTCAAAAACATCAGCCGTCTGGTAATTCATATACCATGCTGCCGCTAACCGGATGGTATCCCTGATGTTTAATACAGGATTCCAACCAAGCCTGAGTTTTGCCTTTGTGATATCAAGTGCCAGTAATTTTGCTTCGTGTAATTTTTCTCCTGATGAACGGTCAATCCATTGGCCTTTTCCGAATTCCCTAATCGTTAGTTCAAGGAGTTCTTTTACAGTTATTGTATTTTGAGCATGTGGTCCGAAATTCCAGGCTTCATCAAATTCTTTACCTTCTTCAAGCATCGCTCCCAGAAGCAAATAACCACCGAGGGGCTCCAGTACATGCTGCCATGGCCTTGTTGCGTCAGGATTTCTCACTTCTATCGCCTTCTCCTGCTCAATTGCTTTTACAATATCAACCATAAGGCGGTAAGGGGTCCAGTCTCCACCCCCGATCACATTTCCAGCCCTGGCCGAAGCCACCTTTTTTTCAGGTGTTGTAAAAAAGGAATTACGGTATGAACTTATCACAAGTTCAGCGGCTCCTTTGCTGGCGCTGTATGGATCATGTCCACCCATGGGATCGGTTTCCTTGTAAGCATAATCCTGTTCACGATTCTCATAGCATTTATCTGTAGTAATAAAAACTCCGGTTCTTAGACTTTTTGACCTGCGCATTACCTCCAGCAGGTTAACAGTACCTAATACGTTAGTTTCAAAAGTATATACCGGTCTGGTGTAGCTTTCCAGTACAATGGGCTGTGCAGCCAGATGAAAGAGCATTTCTGGTTTCTCATTTTCAACCACCTCATATACTTTTTCAAGATCACGGATATCAACTCTGTAGTCTCGGATCCGTTTACCAATGCCTGAAAGTACGAACACGTCCTTTTCGCTTCGTGGTTCCAATGCAATTCCAACAACATCCGCACCCAACAAATGAAGCCAGATGCTTAACCAGGCGCCCTTGAAACCGGTATGACCGGTAATCAGTACCTTTTTCCCCTTATAGATATTGGGCCAATGATCTATTTCCATATTTTCCAAACCGGGTTTTCTTTCCACATTTTATTCAGTTGCTGATTGTCGCGGAAAGTATCCATTGAGTGCCAGAAGCCTTTATGTTGAAAAACGGACAATTGATTCTTATTTACGATGCTATCAATCGGCAATTTTTCAAGATCAATCCCCGGATCATCTGGTATAAGATCAAGGAATTCCCGTTTAAATACAAAATAGCCGCCATTTATAGGACTCTGATTTTCAACGTCTTTTAGCTGTTGTTTGAAATGTGTAACCTGATCACCCTCAATGACAAGATCGCCAAACCTGCTGGGCGGATAAACGCCGGTTACCGTTCCAATGGTATTCTTGCGTATATGGAAATCAACCAGCGCCTTAATATCAACGGTGGCAACCGCATCACCATAAGTAAGCATAAAACGGTCCTCATGCACATACTTTCCTGCCAGTTTTGTACGGTATCCCGTCATGGATTCATCACCGGTTTCCACCAGTGTGACTTTCCAGTTATTCTTTGATCCTTCATTCTCAATAGCAACACTACCATTTGAAAGATCAACGGTAAAATCTCGGTTATACTTGTAATAATTCAGGAAATAATCACGGATTACATCGCCTTTGTAACCAAGGGCAAGAATAAATTCATTGAACCCATAATGGGCATAATGCTTCATAATATGCCAGAGTATAGGTCTGCCACCTATTTCAACCATTGGTTTTGGCTTGTATTCGGTCTCTTCACGCAGGCGGGTTCCCATACCGCCACAAAGGATAATTACTTTCATGTTCTAATATTTTTGTTGTTAATCACTTAACAGTTTCTTAAATATCATTTCGTCATCGGTCAAAAATAGAAAAATTAAGGAAATACTATATCTATAATGCTTATTATAAGCACTTTAGGCAAATTAAGGGCAAATAATCTCATGAACTTAAATCAAAAGTTGAAAATCCCCAGAACCTGATTTTCAAAAATAAAGCAATCGCCAGAGAGTTCTTCAAATCTGGGCAGTTGGTTAATTTCCGCTTTCATCATCCTAAAGCTTTCTGAGGTATTCCGCATAGGAGCTTTTCCCCTGCGACACAATACTTTCCTGCAACCCGGCCAGGTCAATAAAGCCCATTTTATAAGCGATCTCTTCTACACAGGCAATCTTCAGGCTGGTGCGTTTTTCCAGGGCCTTTACAAATTCGGTGGCTTCGCTCAGGGCCTCGTGGGTGCCGGTATCCAGCCAGGCAAAGCCGCGGCTGAGCACCTGCAGTTTCAGTTGCTGCTGCTGCAGAAAGGCTTCGTTTACCGAGGTAATCTCCAGTTCGCCCCGCTGCGAGGGTTTTACATTTTTGGCAATCTCCACCACGGCATTGGGGTAGAAATAAAGTCCCACCACGGCATAATTGCTTTTGGGCTGTTTGGGTTTCTCCTCAATGCTCAGCACATTGCCTTCCCGGTCAATTTCGGCCACGCCGTAACGCTCAGGGTCATCCACATAATAACCGAAGACAACGGCCTTGTTGTCGTTCTGAACGGTTTCCACGCTGTTTACCAGCAACTTCTGCAAACCGGCGCCATAAAAGATATTGTCGCCCAGTACCAGGCAAACATCGTCGTTGCCGATAAATTCCTCTCCCAGGATAAAGGCCTGCGCCAGTCCGTCGGGCGAGGGCTGCACCTTGTAGCTGAACGTTAATCCCAGCTGCCTGCCGTCGCCAAACAGTTTTTCAAACTGCGGCAGGTCGTGGGGGGTGGAGATAATCAGGATTTCGCGTATACCTGCCAGCATCAGCACCGAAAGCGGATAAAAGATCATCGGCTTATCGTAGATGGGCAGCAACTGCTTCGAAACCACCCGGGTAATCGGGTGCAGCCGTGTTCCGGCGCCGCCGGCGAGGATGATGCCTTTCATAAGGTTTTATTCAAAGATTCAAAGATTCAAAGATTCAAAAATTCAAGGATTCAATTTCTCTGAAGCGGGTATAGGATTCAAAAAAAAGAACATTCGTGCATTCGTGGCTTAAAGAATTCAAAGATTCAAAAGATTCAAAAATTCAAAGATTCAAAAATTCAATTCCGTCAAGACGGGTATAGGATTCAAAAAATATCCTGTGGTTTTCTGTGTTTTGGTGTCCCGATAGCTATCGGGATAGCAAAAGATTCAAAAATTAGCTTCGCTGAGCTCTCCCGAAAAAGAGTTCGGGACAGGCTCTTCGGTCGGTTCAAAGATTCAAGGATTCAAAAAAAAGTATTCGTGCATTCGTGGCTTAAAGAATTCAAAGATTCAAAGATTCAAAAATTCAAAGATTCAAAAAAATCTGTGGGTTTCAGTGTTTCAGTGCTTTGGTGGCAATTAAATTCGTGCATTCGTGGCTTTTAAATTCGTGCATTCGTGGCGAAAAAAAATCAAAGATTCCAGGCCGCTTACGCGGGAGAAGGATTCAAATATCCTTCATCAGCAGAAATTCAGCCAGGTGTTTATGTTGTATGCCTTCGATGTTATCGTGCCAGTTTTCTTCCATACTTAATACGAATTTCGGATGGTTATCCTTTATCGCGCGCAGGGGTGAAAATTCCCGGTCGATGGTACGCTGGTCGATCATTCTCCAGGCTACCTGAATATATATTTTCTTTTCCGCCTTTTCAGCAACGAAATCAATCTCCTTTTTATCCAGTTTCCCTATAAAAACGCGATAACCCCTGCGTTTAAGTTCGAGCATTACGATGTTTTCGAGTACACCCGAAATCAGCCTGTCTTTATATCCCATTACCGCATAGAGCAAGGACTGGTCGCCCACAAAGTATTTCTCGTTGGTTTTCAGTATCTCTTTCCCTCTCAGGTCGTAACGCGGAATCCTGTAAATAATAAATGCCCCTTCAAGCGCGTTCAGGTAGTTATAAACCGTATTCAGGTCAATGCGCCGGTTCTGGCTTTTAAAGTAGTCGGCCACGCTTTTTGCCGAAAAACTATTCCCGATATTATCAAATACAAATTTCACCACCCGCTCAAGCAACTCCACCTCGCGGATTCCATGCCGCAGCACGGTATCGCGCAGTATGGCCGATGAATAAATATCATAAACGGCCTTGTAAGCCATTTCATCGGTATATTCACCTGCATGCAAGGCAGGGAACCCACCCTTCCGTAAGAAAGAAATAAACTCCTTATAAATATCCGGTTCCCGGATACCGGCATATACGTGTCTGAACTGCAGGTATTCGCTGAACGAAAGCGTATAAACGGGAATTTCGATATACCTGCCGGCAAGATAGGTGGCGAGCTCGGAGGAAAGCAGGCGGGAATTGGAGCCGGTAATATAAATATCGGCGTCAAAATCTACCCGGAATGCATTGATGGCTTTTTCCCAGGATTCAACTTCCTGAATCTCATCGAGCAGGATATAAGTTCGTCCCTTATTGCTGATTTTAGCTTTTACAAACTGATACAGCTTTTGCGCATTATCAACATCAGAGAATTCAAAACTTTCAAAATTGATCAGAATGATGTTGCTTTCATCTGCCCCCCTCCGGATAAGCTCTTCCTTCAACAGACCCAGCAACACCGATTTCCCGCTTCGCCTCAGACCTGTAATGATCTTGACAAACGGCTTATCGATATAATCAGCAAGCAGGTTGAAGTAGTTTTCTCTTCTAATCATTTTTTAGGGTCTTAACCACAAATAAAACGAATATTTTACACTTTTACGGGGTACAACCAGAAGAAATTCAAAGATTAGCTTCGCTGAGCTCTCCCGATAGTCCCGATAGCTATCGGGATCAGGATCGTTTCAGGGATTTAATACTTCCCAGTGCCCTCCTTTTGCGGGTCCGATGCGTTTGAGGAGACCCATTTCTTTTAATCTGGCGATGTTTTCCTGTGTTTTTCTCTGTGAAATTCCAATGGCTTTTGCCATCTCTGCGGCTGTAATATGCTGATCTGCACCAATCAGGTTTAAAATTGACCGTTGATTTGAAGAGAGTTTTTCTACGACCTTTTCTACGACCTTTTCTACGACCTTTTCTACGACCTTTCCGGATGCATTGCTACTTACTCCTTTCGTTAAGGTAATCATTAAACCCCCTCCCAATTCTTCGAAAAGCGGATCAGGCTTACCTGCATCGCGAAAACCCTGCCTGATCAGCCCCGTTTTACCTATCCTCCGCAGGGAATAAAGCACGATATTCACTCCATTGGTAACAGCATTGATGATTGCCCGGGTTTCTTTTTCCCGGTCGCAAAAGAATTCAGGTGCTTTATAGGCTGATATTACAAAGGGGTTCATACCCGGATTATACGGATTATCTTTACGAAAGTTTCGTTACGAAGATTTCGGAAAACTCAAAGATTCAAAGATTCAAAGATTCAAAAATTCAAAAATTCAAAAATTCAATTCCGCCAAGACGGGTAAAGGATTCAAAAAATATTCTGTGGTTTTTTGTGCTTCCGTGTTTTGGTGGCGACAAAATATTCGTGCATTCGTGGCCAAAAGATTTAAAGATTCAAAAATTCAAAAATTCAATTCCGCCAAGACGGGTAAAGGATTCAAAAAATATTCTGTGGTTTTTTGTGCTTCCGTGTTTTGGTGGCGACAAAACATTCGTGCATTCGTGGCCAAAAGATTCAAAGATTCAAAAGATTCAAAAATTCAAGAATTCAATTCCGCTTAAGCGGGTATAGGATTCCAAAAATTTTTTGTGGTTTTTTGTGCTTCCGTGTTTTGGTGGCGACAAAATCTTCGTGCATTAGTGGCTAAAAGATTCAAAAATCTGATTCATTTTTTATCTTCTAATCGCCCAAGCATTTCTTTTGGATCAAGGTCAATTTTTGAGAACGCGAACCAACGTTTTCCCAGGTCTTTCAGGGAGGCACCTATATGGTAAACGTCTTTTTGGTCGATAATCAGAAAGCGGTCGTGCGAGCGGGTGAATGATTTCACCTGAATCGGCGGGTATTGTGCTTTATGCTTTTGTATATCTGCTTCAAGTTGTTTTGTAATCGTGCCTGTAAAGATACTGGCTGAAACACCGGCCTTCCGTTTTGCCATCAGCAGCAATACTGATTCGTCAACATAGTTGTCGATTAAAACGATACTTTGCTTTGCCTCTTTGATCAACCCGGAAACAAAGTGCCAGGCATCAAAGATCTGACCGTCGAAGAAGATGCCTTCGTTTGGTTTTAAACCGGTATTGATGATCAGGTCAAATTTTTGATCATGTTCAAAGAGTTTTTTTTCAATTTTTTCAAACCGATGATCGTAAACATGACCTTTCAGAAGGTATTCTTTTAATACTGTATTAGCCCACCGCCTGAACAGTATACCCCGCTGAGATTTAACCCTGTATCCGACAGACAGAATCATATCCAGGTTATAATGCTCAACCTGATAAGTTTTGCCATCTGAAGCAGTTGTCGCAAATTTTGCGACAACAGGAATGGATTTAAGCTCTTCGCGAAGCGCATTGTTGATGTGCTTGCCAATAGTTTTGATATCCCTGTTAAATAAATCAGACAATTGTTGCCTGTTTAGCCAGACTGTTTCATCTTCGAGTCTCACTTCAATCTGGAAGTCTGAATCTGATTCCTTATAAATTATAATTTCCGCTTTCTCCATCTTTTCTTAATTTCCGGGCTGGAGTGAAAGTCTATACTTTTTACTTTATATTTTCCTTCAAACTGAGATATCAGGTTTTCCTTGACACCTGACCCGGGCTTTCTGATTCCTGATATATTACGATTTCAGCAGCGGAATGATTCAAAGGATTCAAGGATTAGCTTCGCTGAGCTCTCCCGAAAAAGAGTTCGGGACAGGCTCTTAGGTCGGTTTAAAGATTCAAAAGATTCAAAGATTCAAAGATTCAAAAGATTCAAAGATTAATATCGGTGGTCGAGCGATTCCGATAGCTATCGGAACGAGACCATCCGACAAATTGGATTCAAAAGTTCAATTCCGCTTGCGCGGGAGAAGGATTCCAAAAATATTCTGTGGCTTTTTGTGTTTCTGTGTTTTGGTGGCGACAAAACATTCGTGCATTCGTGGCGAAAAGATTCAAAGGATTCAAAAATTCAAAGATTAATTTCGGTGGTTGAGCGGCGGTGGTCAAGCGGGGGTGGTCGAGCGGGGGTGGTCGAGCGAAGCCGAGACCAGCCGAGATCAGCCGAGACCAGCCGATATTCAAAAATTCAAAGATTCAAAGATTCAAAAATTCAATTCCGCTAAAGCGGGTATAGGATTCCAAAAATATTCTGTGGTTTTTTGTGTTTCAGTGTTTTGGTGGCGACACTCACCTTGTCCCCCGCTCCCCTTGTCTCCTTGTCGTTCAATTAATTGTAAGGCTTATATACTTTAAATAATCGTCCTTAAAAGACCCGCAAATCTTACTTCCATTTACAGCTCCGCCCCGTCAGTCCCATTGGCACAGGATCTGTAAAGGGGTTAACGGACAATTTTCGAGTAACAAAATTACTCATTAATTATCATTTCCGTTAAAAGTAACCGGTTGAAATGCTGCATTTTTTAAAATAAATCAACCGGCCGTTTCCTGCTTCCGGTGATAATCCTACGAAAAGACAGCGGGCAAATATAGCACAAATCGCGGTACTTCAGCCTGAAAAAAATCTCTATCCCCGGACAAAAATATTTATATCTCTTTATTTTACAGCTCTTTAGACATTATCAATATTATACATCATCAGTAAAAAAGAAACATTTAACGGCTGCAGGCCTCCGCCGGCCGGTCTTAAAACTGAAACCTCCCCGAATAAGCAACGGTTTTACAGCCACGCTGGCGCGGACGTCCCGTCCGTGCATAAAATCAGACTTAGCAAGGTTTAAACGTCTTTATTATACCTGACAGGTTAGAAGAAAACCTGTTAGGAGAATCCTGGTCTCCTTGTCTCCCCATCTCCTTGTCTCCTTGTCACTCTCTGGAGAGTTTTCCTTTTCCGTGAGGAGTCCGTCCCTCGCCCCTCCTTCAAGCGTCCCACGTCCCCTTGTCCCCAGTTCTCCGAGGCCCCGTGGCCTGAACGATTTAATGGCAAAAATTAAGCTGTTTCAGCTGGGAGAACTATTAAAATATCAGGCAAATGCCAGGCTTTCACGATCAATCAGTTAAGAGCTTAATATTGACGGATTACACTTCTTTTCTTCTTCTACTTTTTGCTTGACCAAAAAGTAGCAAAAAGTCAAGGCTTCCCAAAAATGGCTGAAAACAGGCGAGCGTTTTGGCTGGAAGAAACGAAGGTTGTTACTTCATCCCTCTGCTGAATACCGATGTACAAAAATCACCCGTGCATCACCAACCATCATCACAAGCGTTTCTTCTTTATTTCGCGCTGCCTGTTTTCTTAACGCCATTTTTGGAAGGCCGGTCCTGTATCCACAATTATTCAATGATTTTAGTGAAAGACCTGATCCGAAACAAATCCAAAATCTCTCGTTATCCGACTCTCGCCGTCTCACGAGACAAGCAAAATCCGAAATCCGAACCAGAGCGAAGCGGAGTTCACCGAAGGTAAATTCTTCCCTCCTTGTCCCCCCGTCTCCTTGTCCCCTTGTCACTCTCTGGAGAGTTTTCCTTTTCCGTGAGGAAGCCGTCCCTCGTCCCTCCTCCAAGCGTCCCTCGTCCCTCCTCCAAAACACGTTTGCACAACTAAAGGAATAAAACTATATTTGAGCATCTCAAATACAGGAAATATGTCACACTGGCTGGAAGAGGCCGAGCGCAACGCTGCGGGCAGGAAAATATCTGATAAAGATGAACGGATAAGGCAGAAGATGCTGAGGGTGCAGGAAAACTACACCGGGGTGAAGACGAAGTATGATGAATTTATTTCCGGGCTTTACACCCTGATCAACCGGGCCAATAACCTGCCGGGGGAACGCCGCCGGCTCTTCGGCATGATCGACGCACGACCAAGGTCTTCGAAACTCGACAACCAACTGAACATCTTCTCAAGCAGCCGCAAGCTTGAGCCCCGGAAGTTGTTTGGGTTGCTGCCGCCTTTGTTTCCTGTGCAAATGAGGCTGGTAAGGGCTGTTTTTATCAGTGTTTCCGATAAACCGGGCATGATCGGCATTGAGTTCAAGGAGAAGCGCAGCCGCAAGCGGCGCGACAACGGCTTGCATGAGCATTACCGCGGGGGCATCCATGTGCTTCATAGTTTCAAGGCAGAAAGCCTGAGCGATGAACTGTCGCTGGAGATTATCGACTGGCTGGCCTTCAGTGCCGACCTGAAAGACCTCAGCTACCTCCTTTCCCATACGGAAAAAACCAGGATCATCAACGCGGACTAATATGACAAGGCGTTGTTGATCTTATTTTGCCAATATACCCGGCAGAACCGGTATTTGTGCTAATCCTGCACCGCCTTTTTTTTCCGGAAGACGAGGGGGATATTTTCGCGGTCGGGCGCACCGATTTCCACCAGTTCCCAGTCCTTATCATACGCATCGATGCGGTGCTTGAGCACGGTGAAGCGTTCCTGCGCCGAAGGGGCCGTCCCCTCCCAGTTAACAAGTTCCACGCGGTATTGCAGGGTTTTCTTCCGGCCGTTGATCCGGACTTCAATCTCCACGTTCTGTTCCGGCTCAGTGTCGGGAATCAGGATTACCACTTCTCTCATATCAGCTGGATTTATAGTGTTTGAGTCATTGGGTTTCAGTCATTGCCGGGTTCTGTCCTGATGCCCGAAGTGCCGCGTCCTGCCTTACTTTACCACTTCGAAAAGATAGATAATCGTTTTGTTGCTGTCGTAGATTTCCATTGCCGGCACCTGTGCATAACCCTTGTCCTTCATGTATTTTTTCAGGGCCGGGTACACTTTAACAATGCCGGCAAATACCGAAAGCTGGCTGCGAAATGGGATTTCGGAGGTGACATAAAGCTTTTCAGGGATTTCCATCAGGGTGTATTTCCCTTGCAGGGTTTTGATTCGGGCGGTATCCGCCGGTTCGAGGATGCATCCGGCGATGCTGCGCAACTCCGCCTCAGGGGTTGTTTTGGGATCATCATAATAAATCCCGAAACCCCTGAAGGTTTCGATGTTATCTTCCTCCTTGAGCCGCTCGTAAATACGGTCCATCACTTTGGCGGTACCTTTATACGGACCGGTATGTTCTTCATAAACCAGTATAAAAGGGCCCATGGTTTTCTCATGGATTTCGGAATTGCTGAAAAAGCCCGACCAGGCCAGGGCCAGCACAAGCAGGGTGGGGATCGTCAGCACGAAGATGATGATTGACACGCCGATTTTTCTTTTCATGTGAAACGGATTGATGCACATCTGTTACGGAATATTTCATTCCAATAATGTGCCATGATCTGTAATAGATTGATATTCTGAACTAAACAATAATGACCTGCGGCAAAGGATATCAGGAACGAACACCCCTTGTCCGTAAACGTACAGCCTGTTCAGCTGAAATCCGTTTTGCTAAAGGTCAACAAAAGAACGGTTTTGAAAGGAATGTGTTCAAGCGGGATTGAAAATACCCATAAACCTAACCCTATATCAACGGAAAGAGCCACGCATAAAGCTTCCGCCATGGCGGAGCAGGCTGCAATGACGCAAAGATGATTTTATACATCTTCTTTTCATTTTCAACCGTTGGCGCTGACGTCCCGTCCGTGCATAAAATCAGACTTAGCAAAGTTTAATCGGCTTTATTACACCTGACAGGTTAGAAGAAAACCTGTTAGGTGATTCCTGGTCCCCATGTCGCCTTGTCTCCTTGTCCCCTTGTCACGCACTGGAGAGTTTTCCTTCTCAGTGTGGAGGCCGTCCCTCGTCCCTCCTTCAGAATCCGTTCAGCTGCATCGTCACCGTCGGGATCAGCAGGAGGAAACCCAGGATAACCAGGATGATCATCAGGGGGGTAACCCATTTCACCCATTTGTTGAAAGGGATCTTTGCCACGCCAAGGGCGCCGATCAGCACGCCGGAGGTAGGGGTGATCATATTGGTAAAACCATCGCCAAACTGAAAAGCCATCACGGTTGCTTGTCGCGAAAGCCCGATCAGATCGGAAAACTGCGACATGATGGGCATGGTAAGGGCGGCCTTGGCCGAGCCGGAGGGGATAAAGATATTGATGGCCGTCTGCATCAGATACATGCTTCCTACGGTGGCCACCTTGCCCATATCTGCCATGGCGCCGGAGACATTGTGAAGCAAGGTGTCGATAATTTGTCCGTTGTTGAGGATGATGATGATGCCTCCCGCCAGCCCGACCACCAGCGCGGCGCCGGTGATGTCCTTCACCCCTTCGAGAAACAGCCGGGTGATGGTGTTGGGGGAATAATCCATTGAAATGCCTGAAAAAATACCCAGCGCCATAAACAGGGTGGCAATTTCCATAACGTACCAGCCGTAGCCCATTACCCCCACGATCAGCATCAGGATGGTAAACGAGAGCATATTGAGGATAAAGAAGTGCACCGATTTACGCAGGGAGAAGTAGCCGCCAATGGCAAATGCCACGGCCAGCACAGGAAAAACAGGCCAGACTACTGAAGCATTGCCTACAGTGAGACGGGTGGTGGACAAGGCAAAAGCACAATAGGCAAACACCGCGGTAAGTATGATCCAGCTGACCCAGGCCGCCTTCGGGGTTTCGAACTTTATGGCTTCTGTGGACTCCTCCTGACGGTTTCTCCAGTATGCATCTTCTTCATATACAGGCGATTTCTGCGGATGCTTCCGGATGCGGTGCATATAGCGCAGTATCCATGCGATGCCGACGATATTGATCACCACCCAGCAGAAGAAACGGTATTCAATGCCTGAAAAGAGCGGGAGGTGCGACAGTCCCTGGGCAATACCGATGGTGAAGGGGTTGAGCAGGGCGCCTGCAAACCCCAGGGCGGCGGCCACATAACACATATACAGTCCCGTGATGGAGTCATAACCCATGCTGATGGACAATGGTACGAATATAATTACGAAGGCGATGGTTTCTTCGCTCATGCCGAAAGTTGCCCCGAAAATACTGAAAAGCAATACGATAAGCGTAACGATGATATTATCGACCCCCAGCCGGCGGATGGTGCGCCTGTTTTCAAGACGGCGTGCCCTTTTGAGAAAGGAAAGTATTCCAACGTCTATTGCTTTGCTGTGGTTCATGATCCAGAAGGCACCGCCGATCATCAGGATAAAGACAATGATATCCGCCTTGTCGACAAATCCGTCGAAAAAAGCCGAGAACACCTGCCAGGTCTGTGGCTGGCTTTCGGTGTAACTAAAGGAGTCATCGGCGATCACTTCGCGTTCTGTCCCGTTGATTTCCACTACTGTGCGCTCATAGCGCCCTCCGGGAATTACCCAGGTAAGAAACGCCGAGAAAAGGATCAGATAGAAGATAATAACGTAAGTATGGGGAAATTTCCTTGTTTTGGCCATAGCTTGTACATTGAATTACAAAAATAGAAATTCCCGGCAATCACCAGGTAATACAGAGAGAAAAGACAGGATATATGCCGGTAGAGCAGCATGATTTATACCCCGCAGCCTGAGCGGTTAAATGAGGAAAGCTATCCTTGAATTCAGACATGCTGTTGTTGTATCCGGGTGTTCCGGTGTTCGGGTGCTTAGCGAAGCAGCTTGCCCCGTTACTTCGACGGGGAAGTCCCGCAACTGCGGGGTTCGGGTGTTCTTGTCCCCGGGCACGTAAAATGCTGCGCAATATAAGAATCACACCTGTTGCGGGACAAGTTGCGCCTGATGTGGTTCATTATTCATGGTGCAAGCTGCTGCTGGTGCGGACGTCTCATCCGGGCAAAAAAATCAAACCTAGCAAGGCTTATTCGCCTCTTTTACACCTGACAGGTTAGAAGAAAACCTGTCAGGTGAATCCTGGTCCACTTGTCTCCCTTTCTCCCCCTCTCCCCCCTTCAGAAAACCCTACCTGAATCTCAGCAAAATACTCACCACTTCAGGCCGGTGGCCGGTTCGCACCGGCGGGCCCCAGCCACCAAATCCCGGGGATACGTATATATGAGTGTTTCCTTTCTTTTTATAGCCCATACTCACCTCATACACGGCGCGGGTGATAAAATTGAGCGGCCACAATTGTCCGTGGTGGGTGTGTCCCGACAGCTGCAGGTCCACTCCGGCTTCCATGGCTTTATCCAGTGCAAAGGGCTGATGGTCGAGCAGGATTACCGGCCGGCTGAGGTCTGCGCCCAGCAGCAGCTCCTTCACCTCTTTCCGGGGTTTTCCGCTGAAGCGGTTTTTATCGCGGTCTTCGCGTCCGGCCACATAAAAAGCATCCGCAACCTTCACCACGCTGTCGCGCAACATGGTAATGCCATGCGCTTCAAGGTATTTTACCGCCGCTTCGGCACCGCCGATATACTCATGGTTTCCGGTGATGCCGTAAACGCCCAGCGGAGCTTTGAGGCGGGTGAGCGCTTCGCCCAGGTTCTGACGGATTACGGGAGCCAGGTCTTCATCCACAATATCGCCGGCCAGCAATATAATATCCGGATTCAGGGCATTGATCGAATCCACCAGCTTACCAGTGCGCCTTGGCCCGATCAGCGTACCCATATGGATATCCGAAGCCATGGCAATCTTCAGCTCCTTCAGCCCGTTGGCTTCTTTCGGGATGTCGAGTACCAGCTTAGTGGTCTTCGGGGTAATGGCATTGATATAACCGGCCAGCACAATGATGGCTGTTGCTGCCATACCCAGGTAAAGGACGTTAAGCTTCCCGCGGGAAGTATGCAGTATCTGCGGTAAAAAGCCGGTGAAATGGTCGGCGAGGCGAATAAGGTCGATCAGCACAACCATAAGGAACCCATACAGCATCACGGCAAGCCAGAAGGCTCCCACCCAGGTGAGCAAATCGCTCATTACCGAGAGATAGGCCCGCTCGAGAAAACGGCCGGCCACATAAGCCGAGGCCAGGATCAGAAAACCCCAGCGGAACCAGCCCCTGAAGCTGCTGTCGGCAGGAATCGCCTGCATTGACCTTGCATAAATATAATAGTTGACCGAAGCGTATATCAGCAGCACAATGCTGAAGAAGACCAGAAACTGATAGGATTTCATTATTTGACAATCATTAATTAAGGGCAATATAAACAACTGTAAATGTATTAAGTTTTAAGCAGTACCGGGTACAGGCTTTGCGGGACTGAACGAAACGGCCGGTGGCCCAATTTTCCGCATGGCATACAGTCTGCGGTACGGCCTGTTATGCTCTTTTCAGTATGACTTTGGAAATCTGAACGATTCCCTCAGGAAGCTGTTCAGGATAGAATGAAAAACATGAATGCATTATCTTTGTAAAAAAACAGGTATGAGAATAGATTATGAGATCAAACTGGGCTTTAAGGACGTGATGTTCAGACCGAAACGTTCAACCCTCAAAAGCAGGAGCCTGGTAAGGCTCGAACGTACTTTCCGGATGCTGCACACGCAATCGGAATGGACAGGCATTCCGGTAATGGCTGCAAATATGGACACAACAGGCACTTTTGACATGGCGCTTTCACTGTCAGGTATGAAGCTGTTTACCGCCATTCATAAGCATTACACGCCGGATGAATGGAAGCGGTTTATGGATACCGCACCCACGGGAATCGAAGACTATATCGCGGTAAGCACAGGAACAGGGCAGGATGATTTTGAGAAACTGACAGCAATTTTCACTGCCTATCCCCGCCTCAGGTTTCTGTGTATTGATGTGGCCAATGGCTATTCGGAACATTTTGTGGCTTTTGTCAAACAGGCGCGCAAAAGGTTTCACGACAAGGTAATCATTGCCGGGAATGTGGTGACCGGTGAGATGGTTGAAGAATTGCTGTTATCCGGCGCCGACATTATTAAAGTCGGCATCGGGCCGGGATCGGTGTGTACCACCAGGGTAAAAACCGGGGTTGGATACCCGCAATTGTCGGCCATCATCGAATGCGCTGATGCAGCACACGGTCTTGGCGGACTGATTATCAGCGACGGAGGCTGCTCCACGCCCGGCGATGTAGCCAAAGCCTTTGGTGCCGGGGCCGATTTTGTGATGCTCGGAGGGATGCTTGCCGGACACGATGAGAGTGGCGGGGAACTTATTGAAAAAGACGGTAAAAAGTTCAGAATGTTCTATGGGATGAGCTCGGCCACCGCCATGGAAAAACATGTGGGCGGCGTAGCCGATTACCGCGCCAGCGAAGGCAAAACAGTCGAAGTCCCTTATCGTGGCAAAGTTGAAAATACCGTTCAGGATATACTTGGCGGCCTGCGCAGCACCTGTACCTATGTCGGGGCTTCCCAACTGAAAGAGCTGAGCAAGAGAACTACATTCATACGCGTGGCGGAACAGGAAAATCAGGTCTATACCGATTAGGAATTTTGCCTGAATTTGATTTGTTCAAGTATAAACGGCTTTATTACACCTAACAGGTTATAAGAAAACCTGTTAGGTGAATCCTGGTAACGGTTGGCGGGGACGTCCTAATCCCTTGTTCGGCGTAGTCTGTGACTACATCGAAACAAATCCGGACCGGAGCGAAGCGGAGTTCACCGAAGGTAAATCCAAAATCCGATCCCGATAACAATCGGGACCCCGGCTGCACCGGGTGGATTGCCATGAAAATACAAATGCAGGTGCACCTTGATAAAACCATTGCACCAGTTAACTGCATCATTCCGGATTACCGCCCCTGACGGTAATCTATCCGGGTGAAAAGTACATTTTAATTAAACTCCCGCAGCGACTCCTGCACCCCCTTGTTCGGCGTAGTCTGTGACTACGTCGAAACAAATCCGGACCGGAGCGAAGCGGAGTTCACCGAAGGTAGATCCGATCCCGATAACGATCGGGACCCCGGCTGCACCGGGTGGATTGCCATGAAAATACAAATGCAGGTGCACCTTGATAAAACCATTGCACCAGTTAACTGCATCATTCCGGATTACCGCCCCTGATGGTAATCTGACCGGGTGAAAAGTACATTTTAATTAAACTCCCGCAGCGACTCCTGCACCCCCTTGTGGATCTCGTACCAGAAGTCGAGCGCGGCTTCTTTGGGAATGGCTTCAAAGGCATCCAGCCATTTATTGAACTCCTCACTGTCCAGCCCCTCTTCTTTTTTGCGGCGCAGAAAGCTGGCAATATATTCGAAATTCCGCTCCGATTCCCAGAATACCGAGCTGTTTCGGCCGTTGATCCGGCTGGCAGTGAAGCGGATGGATTCCATAAATTTTTCTCCCAGTCCGTAAAGCGATTCCACGATCTCGGGCACCATCTCTTCGGCCCACAGCCGGTGGAACCGGCAGATACCCATGTTGTCGATGATCAGCTCGGCCAGCATGCGCTGTGCATTTACCCTGCCCAGCTCACGGGGCGATACGAACTCATCCCCGTAGTACATGTAATATTTCCCCATGATGGCCATGGGCGACAGTGCGCCCGGGGTCCAGTACTGGTTGGGGACCATCCATCCCTTTCGCGCATAAGCGGTATAAACGAAGCGGTTCAGCAGGTTGACCCCTTTCGCGCGTGAAAGCCTGCGCCCGTATTTGCGGGCACCTTCTTTCAGATTGATGGTGCCTGCAATGATGCTGTCGAGGATTTCACATCCCAGCAGGGCGTTGTGCATGGAATCTTTTACGATATCAAAGTTCTGCGGGTTAAATACCGGTTTTGCACTTACTCCCAGATCGGCAGGCTGCAGCTCCCCGGCATCGAGGCATTCCATCAGCCAGGAGATTACCCCGCCCACCGAGATGGCATCGAAGCCGAGCATATCGGCATGATGGTTCAGTTTTTCGGCAGCCCGCTGGTCAAAGATGCCGCTCAACGGACCCATGGTCTGGTAAGGCTCATAATCCTTCTTGTATTCGTCGCGCAGCTTCTTGCAGACGGCAGCGCAGGGTTCTCCGCAGGTAGCCTGTTGCCTGGTCTTGATGGTCTCCTCATTGAACTGTTTCAGGTAGTGATCGAGGATAAACTCCTTTTGCAACTTCTGGCGGAGTTCTTTGCTCCAGTTCATCGACTGATAATTAAACGCCAGCAGTTTGCTGCCCATGGTGGCATAGTTTACGCCGAACGTGCCCCCGGTATCAAAGTTTGGATCAAACCGGTATTTGGTGGTGATTTCAAGGTCTTTGGCTGCCAGTTTCCTGGCATAGCGGTTTTCGAACCATTCATCGGCTACCTTACGGTCGCGGAAGTCTTCATCGATATGGGTACCCCCGTAAATTACCGCTGCAATGCCGTGTTCCTGAAGTAATGCCGAGCCAAAGCCGCCCCTGCCTGCCCAGGTATCCACATTAGAAAGCGCCCCGCGTTTAACCGGCACAGAGGCAACACCGCCGAAATCGGTAACCATCGCCGCAGGCCCCGTGGCAAGAATACGTGGTTCGTTTTCATAACGGGGCCGGTATTGCTCAAAAACATAATCCATCAGGGAATAGATGCCTCCCCGGCCTTCGTACCATATCCTGTTCAGATCGAGCGGAGCAATTTCAACCTGAATCTCTTCCCCGTGCACACGGTTGAGGTAAAGTACGGAAGGCACCGGCGCTTTGCCGACAATGGAAAGCATATTGATGCCAAGATTGTCGAAAACCAACCCGGCCCCGCCCATGGAGGAAATGTAAAAACCGCCCCAGCAGGGAGAAAATCCGGTGAATATCAGCCGGTTGGATCCCGGAAAAATAGAACCGGAGAGCAATCCGACACCAATGTTCAGACTTTTGTAACGCCCGGCCAGGTGTAGACCGAGATCGACAGGCCCGAAGAAATCACCAACCTTGTATTTCCTGATGCGGTAAAATGCATCGGTTGCATTGACGAAAAGCACTTTAAGGGTAGAGTCCATGTCCCGGATCTTTAATGGTACAATTTATCAAAGATAAGGCTTGGAAACATGAATTAAAAGTATCCGTGAGGGATTTTAAGTCCCATACACCAGATACTCCATTTCAGCGTAGTCTGTGACTACATCGAAACAAATCCGAACCGGAGCGAAGCGGAGTTCACCGAAGGTAAATCCGAACCAGCTTACTCCCGGCCATCCAGGAACTTCATCAGCTCCTCCTTACTGCTGCTGAAGGTAAACACATCGGCAACCTGATAATAATTATCACGGTCGGTGGTAAATTCCCAGGCAAATTTGGCCATCTCAAGCCTTGAATCGTCAAAACTGAAGAGTTTCAGCATCTCTTTGATCTGCACCGTAGTGAAGCACTGTTTGCTGCGCAGTATCTGCTTGGCCAGGGTGACTTTGGTGCTGTTGAAGCTCTCCTTCCGGATGGATGCCATGATCTGGTTAAACTCCTCGTCCGGCACAAAGCAGGGAGGCTGTTCTACCGGAATATCAGCGGGTAACGGTTGATTGATCAGCTCATTGTAAGCAGCTTTGTTGGGAATATGGGCAAAGAGCTGGGCGCCATACTGCAGGTTTCCCGGATCGAAAATGGTACTGATTGCATTGCGGAAAAATACCAGACGGTTGCCCTCCGATTGAAGGAGAGAAGAAAGTTTCATGGCCTGGGATACGCTCAGGCAGTTGTTCTGAGCAATCTGCGACAGCAGCAGCGCCCGGTTACTCTCCGAGGTGTTGGACTGCACCTGTGCGGCCAGCCTGAGAAAATCATCCTCACGTATAGGGTAGTTGCAATTGGAAGGCCCGCGGTAATTCTCATACACCGGGTATTCCAATGCCGGAAAATTCAGGCTCAGAGGCGGTTCATAAGGAGGCAGGTAATCGACAGGACGGCTTTCGACCGACTTTACATAGTCGTGCAGCATGAAAACCGTGGAGAAATAAGCAAAAGCATCATATACATAATAGAAGTTTTCCCGGTCAACCGTGTTGTGCCAGGCGGCCTGTGCAAAATTGAGGCGGCTGAAGTCATCGATAAACAGTTCGGCGATCGAGCGTACCTGCTCCACAGACAGACAATTCCCGGTTGCGACTGCCACAGCCACTTTCAGTTTCAGTTCTTCGGTTGGCTGTAGCGAAACGGAACGCTGTTTCTGCCTGAAGATATGATCGGGAAGCGGTACATCGCAACGATGTGGCTGCGGGCGCTGGCCCAGCACCAGCATGGCCGGGATAATAAGAATAAGGGTAAAGATGCTTGCTTTCATATATTTATCTGATTATGTGTGTTCTCCTTCGGATTCAACCAAACTTAAAAAAAATGCGCTCCCCGTCCCATTTAGTCCCGCTTCAATTACTTCTCCTTCATCCACTCAAACGTGCTGTAATGCTCTCCATTCATGCCCACACGGGTATATACCTGTTGTGCCCTCAGGTTGGTCCGGTCCACATAAAGCCTGATACCGGAGACCTCTTTGCGTTGCATCACCATTTTTTTCACATAATCATACATCATGCCGAAAATGCCGGATTTGCGGTTTCCGGGCAAAACATATACCGATTGCAGCCACCATACCCATGCATTGCGCCAGTCGCTCCACTCCGGGGTTACCATCAGGCAGCCGGCACGAATGCCTCCGGTTTCAGCCAGAAGATAAAAACCGCGGCCGGAATCGTTAAAAACCGCCTCTACGCCCTTTTCAACAATATGCGGTTCCAGCCTGAGCTGTTCGGTTTCGAACGCCATACTGAGCTGACTGTCAATGATAAACTGAATATCAGCCTCGGTGGCGGGGCGGATGTTGACGGATGGCAAGGTTGTCATTACAGCAGGGATATATTATGCAAAGTAAATGGATAGCGATGAAAAATAACAGATTTTTTTCTGCTCCATAAGAATCTATGAAAAAAACATGACCTCACTTACCTTGTTCGGCGTAGTCTGTGACTACGTCGAAACAAATCCGAACCGGAGCGAAGCGGAGTTCACCGAAGGTAAATTCAATCCCTATAACGATCGGGACCCCGGCTTGCGCAAACGTCCCGTCCGTGCAAAGAGTTTGACATATCGAGGTCTAAGCGTCTCTATTACACCTAACAGGTTAGAAGAAAACCTGTTAGGAGGATCCTGGTACAGGTTGGCGCGGATGTCCCGATTCTTTCCAGCTTTCTCCCCTGATGGCGCGGACGTCCTGTCCCTGCCACACCCTCCCTAACTTCCTCAATTCTCTCATGCTCTCATCCACTCATTTCCACATTCTCACATTCTCACATTCTCTCCCTTGTTCGGCGTAGTCTGTGACTACGTCGAAACAAATCCGAACCGGAGCGAAGCGGAGTTCACCGAAGGTAAATTCAATCCCTATAACGATCGGGACCCCGGCTGGCGCAAACGTCCCGTCCGTGCAAAGAGTTTGACATATCGAGGTCTAAGCGTCTCTATTACACCTAACAGGTTAGAAGAAAACCTGTTAGGAGGATCCTGGTACCGGTTGGCGCGGATGTCCCGATTCTTTCCAGCTTTCTCCCCTGATGGCGCGGACGTCCTGTCCCTGCCACACCCTCCCTAACTTCCTCAATTCTCTCATGCTCTCATCCACTCATTTCCACATTCCCACATTATCACATTCTCTCCCTTGTTCGGCGTAGTCTGTGACTACGTCGAAACAAATCCGAACCGGAGCGAAGCGGAGTTCACCGAAGGTAAATTCAATCCCTATAACGATCGGGACCCCGGCTTGCGCAAACGTCCCATCCGTGCAAAGAGTTTGACATATCGAGGTCTAAGCGTCTCTATTACACCTAACAGGTTAGAAGAAAACCTGTTAGGAGGATCCTTGTACAGGTTGGCGCGGATGTCCCGATTCTTTCCAGCTTTCTCCCCTGATGGCGCGGACGTCCTGTCCCTGCCACACCCTCCCTAACTTCCTCAATTCTCTCATCCTCTAATCCTCTCATTTCCACATTTCCACATTTCCACATTTCCACATTCCCACATTCTCTCTCTCCCCTTCATCCCTGATTCACTTCCTTGAATGTCAGCAGAAATTAATCCCGCAATGCGATTTGTTCTCTTCAGGCATCATTTTTATCTATTTTTGCACTTTCTTTTCAGAAATGAACCGGGAGTTCTTTCCTGAACAATGACAGATTAAACCCTCATTCAATGAGCGAGCAAATCAAGCACGAATGCGGCATTGCCATGGTAAGGCTGCTGAAACCCCTGGAGTATTACCTTAACCGTTACGGAACCTCCACCTGGGGCCTCAATAAGCTGCATCTGCTGATGGAAAAGCAGCACAACCGGGGGCAGGACGGAGCCGGTATCGCCTGTATCAAGTTCGATCCCAAACCGGGCTCCAAGTATATCAATCGTCACCGTTCAAACTCAAACACCCCGATTGCCGACGTATTTAAATGGGCTTATGAAGAGATCCGCGATTCGGTGAACGATCATCCCGAAAGGCTGCGCGACCTGCAATGGCTTAAATACAACACCGGCTTTTCGGGAGAGCTTTTCCTGGGTCACCTGCGTTACGGCACCTTCGGGAAAAACAATATACAAAACCTTCACCCGGTAATAAGGGCCAACAACTGGATGACACGCAACCTGGTACTGGCCGGGAACTTTAACATGACCAACGTCGACGAGCTTTTCAACCGCCTGCTTGATCTGGGACAATACCCGGTGGAAACCTCCGACACCATTACCATTCTCGAGAAAATCGGTCATTTTCTGGATGAAGAAAATGAAAGGCTTTATGCCAGATACAAAGCTGAAGGTTACAGCAAAAAGGAAATTACCTCCAAGATCGCCAGGGCCCTCGACGTTGCTGAAATATTGAAGAGGTCGGCCTGTAACTGGGACGGAGGCTATGCCATTGCCGGGCTTTTCGGACACGGCGACGCTTTTGTGCTGCGCGATCCATCGGGAATCCGGCCTGCATTTTATTATCAGGATGAGGATGTGGTGGTGGCGGCATCGGAAAGGCCGGTGATACAAACCGCCCTGAATGTGCACCACAGCCAGGTGAAGGAGCTGCTCCCCGGACAGGCGCTGATTGTGGAAAAAGACGGGAAGGTTTCGCTGACCTCCATACTTGAACCTGAAAAAAAGCTGGCCTGCTCCTTTGAAAGAATTTATTTCAGCCGGGGTACGGATGTGGATATTTACCAGGAACGCAAGAGACTTGGTAAAGTGCTCACCCCTGCCATCCTGAGGGCTGTAAACCATGACCTGAAAAATACCGTCTTTTCATATATCCCGAATACGGCCGCCGTAGCATATTATGGAATGGTTGAGGAGTTGGGCATCTTTTGCGACACCATAAAAAAAGACCTTATCCTCAAAGAGGGACCCGGACTTACCCCTGCAAAGATGGACGAGATATTCAGCCTGAGACCCAGGGTAGAAAAAGTGGCCGTGAAAGACATTAAGCTCCGTACTTTTATCACCCAGGATAATGCCCGCGACGATCTTGTTGCCCATGTATATGACGTCACCTATGGCATCGTTAATGCCGGAACCGATAACCTGGTGGTTCTTGACGACTCCATTGTAAGAGGTACAACCCTAAAAAAGAGCATTATCCGCATACTTGACCGCCTCGGCCCGAAGAAAATCGTGATTGCATCTTCTGCCCCTCAGATCCGTTACCCTGACTGCTATGGCATTGATATGACAAAGTTGGGAGATTTCATTGCCTTTATTGCCACCATTGAATTGCTGAAAGAACACAAAATGGCCGGCATCATCAATGAGGTTTACCTGAAATGCAAGGCACAGGAAAAACTGCCTAAGGAAGAGGTGGTGAACCATGTTAAAGAAATCTACAAACCTTTCACCGCTGAGCAGATATCAGCCAAGATATCCCAACTGGTTACCCCTGCTGACTGCAGGGCCGAGGTACAGGTGGTTTACCAGACCATTGAAGACCTGCACGAAGCCATTCCCAACCACACCGGCGACTGGTATTTCACCGGCAACTACCCCACCCCGGGCGGCAATAAGGTGGTGAACCGCTCGTTTATCAACTACATAGAAGGGCGCAACGAAAGGGCTTACTGAGCAAGGAAAGTAACAGTTTCTTTCAGCAGGTCTGCCGCCAGGCAGGAATGCACCGGTATAACCGCTACCAGGTCGCCCGGACTGAGCGAGGCTGCCCACCGGCTGCCCGCGCGCATCATGCCATGTTCCTGAGAGAGAGAAACCATATAATCTTCTCCTTCCGGAAGCCTCCATCTACCCCCGGTAAAGGGTACAGCCAGGCCATAAATTTTACTGCCATCAGGATGCATCTGATATTCTTTCGATAAATGCACCGCGCCACCATAGATAAGCGCCTGATTTCGTGATGGGTAAACCGACACTACCGGACATATCACCGCAGCAGCAATCTGACCGAACCGGCAACTGCCCAGCCTGAGCTGCATCAGATCGTAATACACAAAATTACCCGGCCGGATCTCATCCGCACCGCTGAAGTCATCGTCGATACTGCAGGAGGGGGTGTCGCCTGTCGAGGTAATCAGTCCGGGAAAACGCCCGCTGTAGACCTCTTTCAGTCCTTCCAGCCGGGCGCGGCTTTCACGGGAGACCTGCAGCACCGCCTCAGGACTTTCGGCCATATAGGTTTGTCCGGCATGAGTCAGAAATCCCCTGAAATCCAATGGGCCGGCCGCCGCCACCGACAGAATGGCCTCCATGGTTTCACGGTCACCGGGCAACACACCGGCACGGTGGTAGCCGGTATCCACCTTTATAAAAAAACCGGCAGCCTGCTTCAGCACTTTTGCCAGGGCTGCCGCCTGCTCCGGACTGTCAAAAAGCACATTCAGCTTTATCCTTGCAGCCAGTGCGCTGACCTCCTCTGTTTCCCTGATATTCAACGGAAAAGCAATGGTGATGTCGTTCCAGCCCGCATCGGCAAACTGTCTTGCCATACTAACTGACGAAACCGTAATGGCGGTAACTCCCGCCTGCCGGAACCACATTCCCACTTCCACCGACTGATGGGTTTTAAAATGCGGCCTGAACTGCACGCGAAGCCGGGCGGCCTTTGCCGCCATTATCCGGATGTTTTCGCGGGCAATGCGCTCATCAATGCACAGGGTGGGCTTGCATATATCCATGGATTCAGCTTTTTTATAATTATAAAACCCGGCCGGAAATCAGCGGGGATAAAAACTTCAGCAACGACGCCTATTTATTTCCGGAGGACTTTTGCTTCTGTTCCCAGATCCAGCCGGCATCCAGGCGCAGCATCTCTTCATAGGAAACGCCTCTGGCAGCAGCTTTTTCACGTATGGAAGCCCGGTAGCCGGGATCGGAATCAATGGTTTGCATAATTCCGGCAATGGCCTCCTCCTTTCCCGGTAATCCCGCAGCAGGAGGCTGGCTGGGCGCAGGTACCCGCCCTTCGTTCAGGGCATCATAAACCTGGTCGATAAAACCGTACGGAAAACGGTACAGATTGGCTTCCGTAGCCATGATGATGATCACATCGGCGCGGCCCAGTTCATCCATCAGGTCGAGATCCTTGGTTTTACGCGGCTCAGACCATTGCGGGTTGTGCACCTGCTCATTATAGTACCAGAAATTGTCATCCGCAAAAAGGCGGCTGGAAATCCCGCTGCCGTATATATTCCAGTAATAGCTGTCGGAAACCACAATGGCATTGGGCTTCACCTTTCCTTCCTCGTTTCCGAACCGCAACCTGGGGTATGCCATGGGATAATGGGGAATGGTAAACAGCAGGTTCATCCCTTCGGCCACATCGTAATCCGGGCTGCGCAGGGTATCGGGAAGGTCGAATCCATCCCACCTGAAGTCCACCATATCAATGCCGCGCCTGCTTTCAGTATAACTGATCAGCGAATCTACCGCCAGCGCCACCCCGTATGCACTCCAGTGGATGCCGCACTGCGGGTACAACGGATAAGCGGCTGTATCTTTCATCTTAACAAACCATTTATTGAAATCAATCACCGGAAGAGCATGTTTTGCAAAAGATTCCCTGATCACCGCATAATTGGTGGCTTCCCCCGATGGACGGTCAAGATATTTGGCGGGTATTTTCTCAGGAAAGAATGACGCTTTGCCGGGTGCCAGCACAAACACCAGGGTTTTGCCGGCTGCCTGCAGGTTTTCGTGAACCAGCGCCGCTTTTCGGGCCTGCGCTTCAATGGCTGTATATCCCGAAAAATCCCATCCCTTCCAGGCCCTGATATAGTTGATTTCGAACAGGTAATTGTCCCTGCCGACCACCACCCCGGCAGCCCGGGCTGTATCAAACAGCCAGAAATCGAGCTGATTGTTCAGGCGCACAAGCAGGGGTCTGAAACCTATGGAGTGTTCGTAATAATCGTTGTAATCTTCCTGATAGCTGCCACTGAAAACCGATTTCAGGGTGGCACCGGGCTTAACCGGCTCCTGGAAAGAACCTTTAAGGGGGCTTACATCAAATACCGGCACCGTCCGCTGCAACAGCGGCAACCCCAGCATCAGCATCAGCAGACCAAAAAGAAGTTGTTTCAGTTTTGTCATTTCAGAACCTGAAGTAGATGAAGGGATTAAAACCTGAGGAAGTGATGGCTGCCAGACTAATGATAAACAGCAGGACAGAGGCCGCGGTCATCCACACCATGGTGGAAATCCTCTGCTTTTTGGCAAAGAGTTTCATCTGCCATTTCTCAATGTTACCGAAAGCCGCCCAAAGGCCGAAGAAAGCGCCGATAATCAGCATTATCCATACTTTCTGGCTGATATACACCGCGGGGCCGCCTTCAAAAGAGAACATACGCCCAAGGAAATGGATGGCGTAAGGCAGGGTTTCGGCCCTGAAAAGTACCCAACCCACCAGGGTAATGATAAAGGTGATCAGGATGGAAGGGGCTTTCCCGATGGCCGCGAAAAACTTCAGCAGAAAAATCCTGTCGGCGATCAGGAAGAAACCATGGAACGCACCCCACACCACGAAGTTCCAGGCCGCGCCGTGCCAGAAACCCGAAATCAGGAATACCAGCCAGAGGTTAAAATACAACCGCCGTATCGAAACCCTGTTACCGCCCAGGGGAATGTACAGGTAATCGCGCATCCAGCGCCCCAGCGAAATATGCCAGCGTCGCCAGAACTCACTGATATTCTGAGAAATATAAGGATTATTGAAATTCTCCAGAAAGTCAAAACCGATCATCCTGCCAAGACCGATGGCCATATCGGAATAACCGGCAAAATCGTAATAGATCTGGAAGGCATAGGCCAGCACCCCCATCCAGGCGGTAGCGGTGGTCATGCCTGCAGGATCCATGGCAAAAACGGTATCGGCATACTCGCCCAGTACATTGGCGATCAGCACCTTCTTACCCAAACCCAGGGCAAACCTGAAAAAACCGGTCAGGCGGTTGTCCGCATTTTCGTTGGCGCGCCGGTCTTCAAGCTGATCGGCAATTTCATTGAAACGCACAATGGGGCCGGCAATCAGCTGGGGAAACATAAGGATGTAGAGGGCAAAATCGCTGATCTTTTTCAGCGGGACATGCACCTTGCGATAGACATCCACCGCATAAGTCATTTTCTGAAAACTGAAAAACGAAATGCCAATGGGCAGTGCCACCTTTGCCCATTCCACCGGTTTGCCGCCAAAACCTTCCACCATCAGGTTGAAGTTCTCGACAAAGAAATTGGCATATTTGAAATAGAGCAGCATGCCGATGTTCAGCACAATGGAAAATGCCACCAGTAAACGCTTCTTCCTGCCCTTCGACCGGTGCATCACCTTTACAGCGTAAAAATCGGCGATGATTGATCCGACAACAATGAAAATAAAAGTGGGCGCTCCCCAGGCATAGAAAAATAAACTGGCTGCCAGGGCGACATAGTTCTTGTATCTTACATCGGCAAAATAATAGAACAACAGGAAAACCGGCAAAAAGTAAAGAAGAAACAGGCTGCTGCTGAAAACCATTGCTCAGGAATTAAATGGTGCCTATCGGAAATTTATTAGCCAGCAAATGTAAGGAAGTTGAAGAAGATAACAGCAAACAACCGGCAGGTTTTGGAGAATACAAAAGCTTACGGGAGTTGCCGGAGCCGGCCGGCCGTTCAGGTACACTTACTTCCACATTCGGGTGATCTTATCATCGACCCATTTTTCTATGGCTGCTGCAGTATCCGTCTGCGGCGAAGCAGCCAGGATACGCCGCATCAGGGCCGGGTCGTTTCCTGCGCTGTTCTTCAGATATTCTTCAAGATACGGCCGGTTGATCAGAATCCTGTAATTTCTTTTTTGTCTTTCGGCCTTCGAAATTTCATGCAGGGGATAATAAACGCCTTTTACCCCCGGAGCATAGTCAGGATCTACCAGGGATCCCTGCAGGTCAGGCCTTAGGGTTGTTTCGAAAAAAGCATCTGAATAGGCTGCCCGGGTCATGGCATCATAATGAATAATGCCCTGCCGGTATTGCCATTGCTGGAAGACACTTAAAAAAACAAAGAAACCGGTTATAAGCAGAAATGCAGCCCTGAGTAACCTGAAACGCTGCGTAAGCATAGCCTGTGCCACGGCAGCCACCCCAAAGGCAAATATCCCGTATCCGTCAATGTAGGCACGGTTACCGAAACTCCCGCCAAACCACCAGCACCACCATGATGCATTCACCCAGACAAGCAACACCAGCATAATTGCCGTGAGGTTAAATAATCCCCGCTGTTTGCGGTATAGTAAAGGAAGTCCGGTAAAAGCCAGCAGCATCAGCGGCGTATAAACAAGCCATCCCTTCCGCCAGCTGAACAGGCTGCTGAAAACCTGCGGATTACCAAAAAAGAACCCCTCTTCGCCGTAAGTGTAATAAAACCAGCTGCCGCTGGCAAATTTCCAGAATACCAGCTGCGGCGCCCATACTATTAAAAATCCGGCTATCATGATGATCAGCCCCCTGTAATTGCTCAGAATAAACTGAGCCCTCTCGCGGAAGCGATAAACAGCTTTCCCGGGCATAAAGAGTATGATCATGCCAAAAATTATATTGGTCGGCCTTATCAGCACAATCAGGCCGAACAAGAGACCCAGCAGCAGGGATTGTTTCAGTCCTGGTTTTGCCAGCCACCGCTGCGTCTGAACGGCCATCAGCAGGATCAGCGCAAAGCTGAAGATATGCGACATGGCCGGCTCATGGGTTACATACCAAAGCATATTTGTGCCAAATGCCACCACAACAAGGGTAAGAGCCACCGCAGCTTCATCAAAATAGCTGAGCAGCAGTTTCCTGAGCAGCCACAAGCCCAGCAGCAGGTACAACAGGGACGCGATCACCAGGGCCACTTTGTAGGGAATAGTATAGACTCCGCCCGCCGCACCTGTCAGCGGCATAACAATGTAATGGGTAAAAAGAAAGAAAGGGGCATAAACCATCGCCATCCCCATCGACATCTTGGGTATCCTGACTCCGGTTTCAGGATGAGCGGAAAGCCAGAATTTTCGCTGATAATCAGGTTCTTCCTGAAAGAAACCGAACGTCAGATCGTGATGTACAAAAACAGCAGGGAGATAAATATAGTAAAGGTGTACGTCGTCCTGAATGATGCGGATGGGGTTCTCCCATTCACGCGTTTTCAGATTAATACCCGTTATACTGATAAAAACCAGCCAGAGTGTAACAAGAGACAGCAGGTTTTTTCCTGCTTTACCGAAGAAATATTCAGAAATCCGGTCAATGCCGTCAACCAATTTCTTCATCTCAGAAGTCTCCGGGACTGTATTTGCTTTTCTGCTGTTTCTGTAATTCTTCGTATTTTTTACAGTCAATTTCCACCGACAGTGGACCTGAAGGCCCTTCAAAATCGCCCTGCGACAGTTTCAGTTTCGGATCAGCATAAATGCGCTTCATATAAAGGGCCCAGATCGGGAGTGCCATATTCGCCCCTTGCCCCAGGGTGATGGTCCTGAAACGGATGCTGCGGTCTTCACCGCCCACCCACACGCCGGTTACCAGGTCGGGGGTCAGGCCCATAAACCATCCGTCTGAGTTGTTTTGCGTGGTTCCGGTTTTACCGGCCACGGGATTTGCAATGCCGTACTTATACCGCAAACGAACGCCTGTTCCGCTTTCCACCACCCCTTTCATCAGTTCCAGCATCAAAAAGGCGGTTTCTTCACTCATGGCCTCTTCCTGCCGGGGCATAAAGCGGGCCAGCACGTTTCCGTTTTTATCTTCGATGCGGGTCACGAAAAGCGGTTCGATGTATACCCCTTTGGCCGCAAAAGTATTCATGGCCCCTGTCATCTCATAAAGAGTAAGGTCAGGGGTCCCCAGCGAAATGGAAGGCACGGGGTCGATGGGGCTGACAACCCCCATTTTCCGGGCGATCTTGATCACCGCCATGGGCGAATACCTTTTGATCAGAAAGGCCGAAATCCAGTTGATGGAATTGGCAAGTGCCTCTTTCAGGGTCACCATCTCGCCTTTCTTATAATCGTTGGAGTTGCGGGGTTCCCACCTTCCGCCCTCAGGGAGATCGATGCTGTACTGAATGTTCGCCACTTTGGTGCAGGGTGAGAAATCGCCCTCCTGCATGGCCAGCGTGTAAACAAAAGGCTTGAATGTAGAACCAACCTGCCGCCTGGCCATTTTAACATGGTCGAACTGGAAGTGGCTGTAATTGATGCCACCTACATAAGCCCTGACAAATCCGGTCTGCGGCTCCACCGACAACAGGCCGGCTTGCAGAAAGAACTTACAGTAACGGATGGAATCCCAGGGCGTCATAATGGTATCGCGCTCTCCCTGCCAGGTAAATACCTTCATAGGTGTTTTGGTGTGAAACGCCAGGCGGATGGAGTCTTCGGGCAACCCGGCAGCCTTCATTTTCCGGTAACGCTCTGATCGTTTCATCGAAGCATTGAGCAGCTTGTGCGCTTCCGCCTTCACCTGTGACTTCGGAAAATCAAAAGGAGCCTCTTCCCTGCCCTTCCAGTGCCTGAAAAATGCAGGCTGGATATCGCCACCCATGTGCTCCGCCACGGCCTCCTCAGCATAACGCTGCATCCGTGAATTAATGGTGGTATAGATCCTTAATCCGTCTTTGTAAAGATTGTATTTCGATCCGTCGGGTTTCGGATTCTTCTCTATCCATCCGTAGATCGGATTGGAGACCCACTGCAATGAATCCTCGGTATATGCCTGCTTGTCTATATAGTTTTTCCGGTGCGGCTTCTTTGCCGACATGGCCATGCGCAGGTACTCACGGAAGTAAGTAGCTGTACCTGAAGTATGATCCTGCTGCCGGTATTTTGACATATCCAGGGGAATCACCCTGATGGAATCGTATGCATGTTCACTGATGTAACCGTATCTTTCCATCTGATGGAGCACCACCTCCCTGCGCTTGATGGCCCTTTCGGGATTACGCACCGGCGAAAAGAAGGTTGGCGCTTTCAGCATACCCACAAGCATGGCCGACTCTTCAATAGTCAATTCGGAAGGCAGCTTGTTAAAAAAAGTCTTCGCAGCCGATTTGATGCCAAACGAATTGCTTCCGAAATCCACTGTATTGAAGTACATGGCCAGAATCTCTTCTTTAGTGTAATTACGCTCCAGCTTTATGGCTGTTACCCACTCCTTTAACTTGATAAACACCGTTTCAAAGAAATTACGGTTGGCTTTCCGCGGGAAGAGATTTTTGGCCAGCTGCTGGCTGAGCGTACTTCCTCCGCCTTTATTGCTCCCGGTCAGCAGCCCGAAGGTTACCCTGAAAAGCGCCTTTACATCTACCCCCGAATGCTTCTCAAAACGGGCATCCTCCGTGGCAATAATGGCATTTACCAGGTTGGGAGACAGGTCTTTGTAATTTATATTTGACCGGTTTTCAATATAATATTTGCCCAGCAACTCCTGGTCGGCCGAGATGATTTCGGAAGCCAGGTTGCTCTTGGGATTCTCCAGTTCTTCAAATGAAGGCATAAATCCGAGCAGTCCTGAAGAAATGGCTGTAAATAAAAGGACTATGAAAACAAATACAACGAGGTATGCTTTCCAGAAGCGCTTCTTCCAGGAATTAACATCAGCTGTGCTGCCTTTAGGTTTTTTGCTCATTCTGTTGTCACATTCGTTCTGATCACTCAAACTTCACCCGGCCTTCCAATCCTGCTACCGGCATCCTTTACTTTTTCTCCAGCCTTACACCCGCCTCCGAAATTCCTTCCAACACATCCTCCCGCATGGCCTGGTTCAGCCGCAACGTATATTCTCCCTTCCGCGGAAAACGGATGTTGTCCCTTACCCAGATGCGGTTGTCACGGTAGCGACCGTTGCCCTTGCCCAGCCATTCACCGTTTTTGGATGCCAGCATACACTCAATGGTATCGCGCGACATGCCACCCCCGGGATAGGAGGTGGTAAGAAAGAAATAGATGTTATTGTACTTGTACGAAGTACTGTTTCGCACATTCAGATAAAAACTGTAAGGACTGACGGTATCTTCAATATTCACGGTAAAACTCAGCGCATCCTCCTTGGGCCAGCGGTCACCGGGAAGGCTCAGGCTCTCATCATAAAACTTATCCGGATCACAACCTGCAAAGGCAATCACCAGCAGAAAGGATAACGGATATTTAACCAGGTTATTCAGAAATGTCATTTTCATTACGTTGTATTCAACGCCCGAATGGCAGATAAATTATCTCACCCCGGATTTCCGTTCGTGAAATTTAAACTTCATCACTCATCAAAATCCTCTTCCCGTCAGCCGGATTACTGATCAAATCTGTGCAAATCCTCCTGACCAACAACATTTTCAAAATCAACTTTTTTCTCCAGTTTGCGGGCAAAGTCCTCGAGTTTATCAATGGCCTTCCCCTTCCTGTTCAGATCAATGATCTCTTTTACCTTATCCACGGGGATGGCCATCATATTGTTCGGGTCCGATTTGTAGGCATACCAGATCACGCCGCCAAAAACATCCGTTTTTTGGGGTATGGCATCTCCCTTTTTCGTATTGAGCACGGTATCGTCCGGAGGAAAGTGTTTTAACGCTTCGGCATAAGCGGAATACTCGTAATTCAGACAGCATTTGAGCTTGCCACACTGTCCGGCGAGCTTCTGCGGATTAAGTGAAAGTTGCTGAATGCGCGCCGCATTGGTACTTACCGTGTTGAATCCGTTGAGCCAGGTTGAGCAGCAAAGTTCACGGCCACAGGTACCTATACCCCCCAAACGGGCGGCCTCCTGCCTTGCCCCGATCTGACGCATCTCAATCCTCACCTTGAACTCTTCAGCGAGAATTTTGATCAGTTCACGGAAGTCAACCCGCTCATCAGCCGTATAGTAAAAAATCGCCTTCGTATCATCCCCCTGGTATTCAACATCATTGATTTTCATTTTCAGGTTAAGCCGGGCGGCAATTTCCCTGGCCCTGAACATGGTGTTGTCCTCCTTTTCCACCGCGGTTATCCACTTTTCAATATCACTTAACCTGGCCTTGCGGTATACCTTGCGGATATCATCCCTTCCGGGATCAGTGTTCCGTTTACGCATCTGAAGCCTGACAATCTCACCGGTCAGGGAAACAATCCCGATGTCGTGGCCCGGATTGGCCTCCACCGCCACAATATCGCCGGCGTGCAGATCAGGATCGCAGGAGGAACGGAAAAATTCCTTGCGGTTATTCTTAAACCTTACCTCAATACAATCAAATGGTTTATGGCCCTCAGGCATCGGTACATAACCCAGCCAGTCAAAAGCGTCAAGTTTGGCGCAACCGTGCTTAAAAATCTTGTCATTCTTATGAATCAGGCTGGGTTGATGGCAGCAGCCCCGGGTAACAAAATGATTTTTTTCGGGAGATATTTTTTCAGTTTCTTCCATTTTTTGAGTGTTGTGAAATTGAATCCCTCAGGGATGCCCCCTGAAACGGGATGAAATATATTGATTTTCAACCGGTCATCGGTTGAACATGTAAAAGGCAAATGTACAATAAAAGCTTGAAAAGAAAATTAAGGGTTAAAGGAATCAGGATGTTCATTTTCTCCCGTATGGGGGTTAATTCGTCATTTGATGTGCGGCAGTTAAAGATGTACTTAATAATTAGCAGTGTAATCCAGGAAATAATTTCACAGAGATGCATAGTGAATCAAAGAGAAGTCACTGAGGCTCAAAGAGGGTTGTATTCTTCTCCGTGTTGCTCCGTGAAGCCTCGGTGTGCTCTGTGTAACTTTTTTTTCACAGAGATTCACAGAGTAGTCACAGAGGGTCACAGAGTTCAATATTCGTCACAGTGATACCTCGTTGAGTTCTATGTGACTGCTTATTTTAAAAGACCCAGCGAGTCTGATTTTGAGGGATAAACCTTTAACACTTACTGATGATTTATCCCCTTACAAATATTTGATTTTTATGTCCTGATAACAATCGAGATATCATAAAACCAGCGCATCATTTAACGAATAACCCCGCAAGGGTTCCTGGTTTGCCTGCAACTGAAAATTCAGTCAGGGAGGCTTTTGCCTGAACCCGGCTGATGTTATACACCTTTCACCGGATTCTTAAACCGGATCTACATCAATGGCAATTCTGACACTTTTATAATCCCGCAGGGCCCTGAATATTTCCAGCTGACGGGTAAGCTCAGCTTTACTTTGTTTCCCCTGCAAGCCTTTGCCGGTTTTCAGCAGTAAATTCTTGATATAAAGATTTCTGACCCTTGAAACCAACGGATACTCGGGGCCCAGCAACAGTGCGCCAAAGGTTGGCTTCAGCATACCTGCCAGGACAGCAGCCGCTTTGTTCAGCAATTCGGAATCACGGTGCATCAGGGATATTTCAATCAGCCTGAAATACGGAGGAAACCGGTATTTATGCCTGTCCGAAAGTTGCTGTTCAAACATGGCATCGTAATTGTCATCCACCACCCACTGAAGCAGGGGATGTTTGGGATTGTTCGTCTGAATCATCACCAGCCCGCGCTTATGCTTGCGCCCTGCCCTGCCGCTCACCTGGGCCATCAGCTGATAGCTTCGCTCCAGCGCCCGGAAGTCGGGGTAACTCATCATCCCATCCGCGTAAAGCACACCCACCAGACTTACATTGTCGAAATCCAGTCCTTTGGTAACCATCTGGGTTCCCACCAAAACATTAATCCTCCGCGATTCAAAATCCCCAATGATGCGTTGATAGGCATTCTTGGTCCGCGTGGTGTCAAGGTCCATCCTCCCGATCACCGCATCAGGAAACAGAATGGAAAGCTCCTCCTCCACCTTCTCCGTGCCAAACCCCTGCATCTTAATAGCCGGACTGTGGCACTCGGGGCATACATCCGGAACCCGGGTGGTGTACCCGCAGTAATGGCACTTCATTACATTTACCTGCTTGTGGTAGGTGAGCGTTACATCACAGTTGATACATTGCGGAATATGATGACAGGTGTCGCATTCCAGCCTGAGCGAAAAACCCCGGCGGTTCTGGAAAAGGATAACCTGTTCCCCTGCCCCCAGGGCTTGCCTGATGGCGTCTAGCAACTGCGGCGAGAAATGCGACTTCATCCGTTTCATCCGGGCCTCTTCCCTGATATTGACAATCCGGATTTCCGGCATCTGCATACTGCCAAAACGCTCATTCAGGTTAACGAGCCCATATTTGCCGCTCACGGCGTTAAAATAACTTTCAACGGAAGGAGTAGCAGAGCCTAACAAAACAGGACATTGATGTATATATCCAAGCATTGTGGCAGCATCCCTGGCATTATACCGGGGGGCGGGATCGTTTTGCTTATATGAGCTGTCATGCTCTTCATCCACTATAATCAGCCCCAGGTCGGTAAAGGGCAGAAACAGGGCCGACCGGGCGCCGAGCAATACCTGGTAGGGTTGGTTTTGCTGATTGTCCGAGAGTGGTATGTTGGCCTTATTCCAGATCTCAATCCGTTCAAACTCGTTATACTTTGAATGGTAAACCCCGACCTTATTGCCGAAATACTTCTGAAGCCGCCTGATGATCTGCGTAGTTAAAGCGATTTCGGGAAGAAGATATAACACCTGTTTCCCCCTTCCAAGGGTTTCTTCAATCAAATGAATATAAACCTCCGTTTTCCCGCTCGAGGTAACCCCTTTTAACAAGGCGATTCCGGTTCCGTTCAGCAGGCTTTTCAGCTCATCAAGTACCTGTTTCTGAGCGTCAGAGAAAATGATGTTCCGCGAACTGTCGCTTGCATCATCATGGATCAGACGGCTGACATTGCGCGAATATGTTTCCAGTATCCCCTTTTTAATAAGCCCGTCAAGCTGGGCAGCGCTGATATCCGGGGTTTTGAGCAGTTCAGGCCGGCTGACTTCAACCGGATTTTCCGAAAAACAGCGGCTGATGCTGATATAAGCCATCAAAGCCTGCAGTTGTTTGAACGCCTTTTTGCTAAGCCTGTCCATCTCGGCATGCAACAGCGATTCATCGCGGCAGGCTTCTGTAAGGCGTATACAGGTTTCGGTCCGGGGCTTATACTTTTCGGTGATCTCTTCTTCAACCCTGACTATACCCTTCTCTATCATTGTCTTCACCAAAGGAATCACTTTGGCCATCCCGACAATGCGGCTGATATCGGTGAGCGTAAGGATCTTCTGCAACTCAAGGGCTTCTGTCACCATAAACTCCCGGTCGCTGAGCAGCTCTCCGTCCTTTACATATTCAGGATCCATTACCACCCGGGTTTCGCTCGCCAGTTTATACGCCGAAGGCAGGGCAGCATTCATCACTTCGCCCACCGTACATAAATAGTACTCAGCCATCCATTCCCACAGCTGGAACTGCTTCCCGTTCACTACCGGCCAGGGATCCACAACTGCAAGCACATACTTTACCGACATCACAGCAGGCACCTGTTGATGTATCCGCCTGACCAGCGCTGTATAAAACTTCTTCTGACCGAACTGCACCACCACACGCATGCCCGGAGCAATCATCCCGTTCAGCTCCCGGGGTATCCTGTAAGTGAAATAGCCCTTTACAGGAAGCGGAAGCAGAACTTCCGCAAATAAAGTGATGGTTTCCTGATCCGTCAAAGTGGTATTCTTTTCAACGATCAAAGATACAAACCCCCTGAAATTGTTTTGGAATATTTCTTAACACCCGGCCCGGTCCGCGCAGCATGTTTACGGACAACCACCTGTCCGGTCTTCTGAAATTCGTCATTTTATTGTACCTGCCCGAGATGAAAACTGAAAAATGATTAACTTAGCATTGAGGAACATACCGGCATCCGTTAGCCTGAAGTCCTGATTTAATTTACTTTATTGTACCATAACCATACTGCATCATACCTGCTGATATTGGTGCGAAAGGTTTTTATTCATCAAAAACAAATCTGAAATATGCGCTGGACCGGAAGACGTGGAAGTTCAAATGTTGAAGACCGCCGTGGCATGTCGGGCGGCAAGATGGCCCTTGGCGGAGGATTAGGCACCATTGTTATTGTGCTGATTGTCTGGCTCATGGGCGGTGACCCCGGCCAGATGCTGGGAGGCCTGGAATCAGGGCAAACTGAACAAACAGTGGAGACGTCCGCCGAAGAAGACCAGATGGCGCAATTTGTATCGGTGGTACTTGCCGATACCGAGGAAGTCTGGAAAATGATTTTTGAACAATCTGGACAAACTTACCGGGAGCCGAAACTGGTACTTTTCAGGGATCAGGTGCAATCGGCATGTGGGTATGCCAGTGCTGCCAGCGGACCCTTCTATTGTTCGGGCGACGAAAAAATATACATCGACCTGAGTTTCTGTGATGTATTGAAGACCCGTTTCGGCGCTCAGGGCGATTTTGCTGTTGCCTATGTGATTGCGCATGAAGTAGGCCATCATGTTCAGAAACTGCTGGGAATTCTCGAAGAAGTGCAGGCACAACGAGCCCGGCTCAGCCAGACGGAAGCCAATGCACTAACCGTTAAACTCGAACTGCAGGCCGACTTCCTGGCCGGATTGTGGGCCCACCATGCCGACCGCATGATGGATATCCTCGAGACCGGTGACATCGAAGAAGCGTTACGCGCCGCGGCTGCCGTCGGCGACGACAATATCCAGCTGAAATCCCAGGGCCGTATTGTCCCCGACGATTTTACACACGGCACCTCCGAACAAAGGATGTCATGGTTCCGTAAAGGCTGGGAAACCGGCGACCTGGCTCAGGGCGATACCTTCAGGAGGGGAGCTGTTTAGCAGTATCACACTTTACGTTTCATAATTTCAAATACCGGGCTGGCAGGAACGTCCCGTCCAGCGTGTTCAGGTATTAAGGTGTTAAGATGTTCAAGTGCTCATGTCCGTTAGAAGCAACTTACCCAGCCCTCATCGGCTGAACGGCAACCGTGATAAATTACTAACCTCCATTTAACCTCTCATTTTTTCATCCTGCATGTGAATCCTGCAACTTTCCACCTACTTTTTACTACCTGCTACCTACTTCTTACTTCATACTTCTTACTTCTTACTTCCCTCCCTCTCCCCTTCACTCTCTACCAGGCTGGCACGGTCGTCCCTTCCGTGCCCTTTTCTCCCCTGTCTCCGATTTGACTCACTTCTCACTTCATTTCCTATCTTTGCAAAAAAAATCATTGTCATGAACAGAGGACCTGTTTCACAATTTATCGAGCATCACTACAGGCATTTTAACGCCGCTACCGTGGTGGATGCCGCAAAATCTTACGAAAATCACCTTGCCGAAGGCGGAAAAATGATGATTACCCTGGCCGGAGCCATGAGCACCGCCGAGCTGGGCATCTCCCTTGCCGAAATGATCCGTCAGGACAAGGTACAAATCATCAGTTGTACCGGTGCCAATCTTGAAGAAGACATTATGAACCTGGTTGCCCACAGCCATTACAAACGGGTGCCGCACTACCGCGACCTCACCCCGCAGCAGGAATTTGAACTGCTGGAACAGGGCATGAACCGGGTTACCGATACCTGCATCCCCGAGGAAGAGGCTTTCCGCAGAATTCAGCATCACATCGAGAAAATCTGGAAGGATGCCCAGGCAAACGGCGAGCGCTGGTTCCCGCATGAATATATGTACAAACTGCTGCTCAGCAAAGTGATGGAAAAGGACTATGAAATAGATCCCAAACATTCCTGGATGCTGGCCGCCGCCGAAAAAAACCTGCCGATCATCGTTCCGGGCTGGGAAGACAGCACCATGGGAAATATCTTCGCTTCATATTGTATCAAAGGCGAACTGAATCCCTCCACCATGAAGTCGGGCATCGAATACATGATGTACCTCTCGGAATGGTACCGTAAGAATTCCTCGGGAAAAGGAGTAGGATTCTTCCAGATAGGCGGAGGCATCGCCGGCGATTTCCCCATCTGCGTGGTACCCATGATGTATCAGGACCTTGAGTGGCACGACGTTCCTTTCTGGTCATACTTCTGCCAGATCAGCGACTCAACCACCTCTTACGGATCCTATTCAGGCGCAGTTCCCAACGAAAAAATCACCTGGGGCAAACTCGATATCGACACTCCGAAATTCATCATCGAGAGCGATGCAACCATCGTCGCTCCCCTGATCTTCGCATGGCTGCTGCGTTGGTAATTTTCGACGTTTCAGCCAATTTAACTGATAATTAATGGATTAACCCCGGGATGAACTTCCGGGGTTAATTATTTCCACACAAAACTGGTAACCGAAGTTGCCGGCAGGTTCACGGTGAAGATCTGCGGCCCCTGTTCTACGGCAAACCCCACGGCATCGCCGCTGTAATTTGCGGCAATCAGCACCTTCGAGCCATCGGCGTTCTGAAACGCTACCACCCCGGCATCACCCGCCGATTGCGGCAGATTCCCGCTGATTCTGCGCGCTCCGGGACGAACGAATTTCGAAAAATGGGCGATGGCATAATACTCCTCATTCCGGGTGATTTCTCCCGTTACCGAATTGATGGTAATCACACCCCGGCAGTTGTTGCACCCGTTGTTCTGCGGCCCGTAATTTTCATCCAGGGCCAGGTTCCAGAGCAGCGCGTTCTTCGACCAGTTACGGGCGGTTCCGATAAAGATGTTTCGCATATTCCACATCAGGTTGCCGGCAAAATCGGTAGCCCAGGCACCACCGGAAATTTCTGTAAAATACAGCGCCTTGTCGGGATGGGCCTGATGTACCGTTCCCATGGCCGACACATCCCCGGCATAAGCGTGAAAGGCCGAACCTGCCACATATTGCCTGGCGTCAGGATCATCCAGAATGGTAATGGGATAATCGGGCCGGTCCCAGTTATGGTCGTAAGTGATGATTCTTGTGGATATACCCTCAGCGGCAAACACCGGTCCCAGGTTGTTTTTAATAAACTGAAGCTGCTCTCCCGCCTGCATCTGCATACACGGATAATTGGCCGTAAAATGCAGGGGCTCATTCTGTATCGTCACCGCGTCAATTGTAATGCCTTCTTCCGCCATCGCCCGGATATACCTGACAAAATATTCGGCATATACAGGGTAACAATCTGTCTTCAGCTTTCCGCCCGCCAGCTTGCCGTTGGTTTTCATCCATGCCGGCGGACTCCAGGGAGATCCCAGTATGCTGAGATCCGGAGATATTTGAAGGATCTCTTTCATCACCGGAATCACATCATCCCTGTCCTGGGAAAGCGAAAAATTATTCAATCCGAAATCCGTCTGACCGGCCGGCAAATCATTGTAGGTAAAGTCGGAAAGCGAAAAATCGGAAGCGCCCATAGTCAGCCGGAGGTAAGAAATACCAATCCCGGCTTCAGGGTCAAACAGTTCATTCAACAGTGCCTGTCTTGTCTGTGGCGTTAACTTGCGGTTGATCAGCCAGGCCGAAGAACCCGTGAGTGCGGCGCCGTAGCCTTCCACTTCCTGATAGGTAATGGCGGTGTCGATCCTGAGCACAGCCTGCCCGGCAGGGACGCTGCTGATAAAGGAAATCTCCCTGCCTGCTGCCAGCAATTGCGCACGGTCGCCGGTGGTTACCCATGATTTTACGCTGTTTCCCGGCCCGGGTTCTTCAGGTTTGGGTTTATCCTTCTTGGTGCAGGCGGTCACTCCCGTCGAAAGCAGGATAACTAAAATCAGTATTACCGGCAGTTTGCTTCTTTCAGATTTCATCTCAGTAATCTTTAAACAACAGTTAAACGACAATTCACAGGAAATCATGCGTTCCCGGCAACCACCGGGCAACCGTAAACAGGGGCGCATCCGGTAAAAGACGCGCCCCGGCGTGGTTGTTATTTGAGCCTGGATGATCCGGCAAAAATCCGGATCTCAGATCAGTAACCCGGGTTCTGGGTCAGCAGTTCATTCTTATCCAGTTCCGATTGCGGGATGGGCCACAACAGGCCGTTTTGCGTCAGGTTGTATCCGAACTTATTCCCGTCGGGTCCGATGGCGTTGTTGATCACCTCTATGGCCCTTCCGGTGCGTTTCAGGTCAAACCAGCGCTTGCCTTCAAAAGCCAGCTCCAGGCGGCGTTCCTTCTCTATAGCCAACCGCATCGCCTCTTGAGTCGAAGCCTGGGTATCCGGCAGGTCTGCACGGCCACGGATCTGATTTACCAGTTGGGCAGCGCCGTTCACATCGCCCAGTTCATTCAGCGCTTCAGCCTTTAGCAGTATAATATCCGCCAGTCTTACCAGGATATAATTCTGAGGACTCGGCCAGGTGATGATCCGGTATTTGTTCATAAACGGATAACTATTGGCCGGCCAGTTGGCATCCGACCACTTACCGGTTACATCTTCAAATGATATTGAAGCATTTTTGCGGATCATATCATTCTCATCGTCAAAAGCCTTCACCAGATCATTGGATGGAATATTGAACTTCTTCCAGTCGGTGCCCCTGAACATGCTGGAACCCCAGTTGGCATCGCTGGCGGTACCTGCATAATTCACCTCAAAGATGGATTCCGGGGAGTTCTCATTCTCATTATTCCAGAGCATGTCGAATTCGGGCAGCAGCGAATAGCCCCCGGCAATCACCGCATCGCAATATTCCACTACTTTGTTGTAATCTTTCGGTTCAATGGTGGCGTAGACTTTCGCCAGGTAGGCATTGGCCGCACCTTTGGTCGCAAAGCCCTTGTGGGGCTGGGTTGTTTTAACATTGGCCAGGGCATATTCCAGGTCAGCAATAATCTGCTCATATACTTCGGCCATGGGTTTGCGCTCGGGATAAAGCTGGGGATAAATTTCATCCAGCTCCGCGGCACTCACACTGGTAACCTCTTTCAATTGCAGCGGAACATCGCCCCAGAGCTGAACGGCTTCAAAGTACATCACCGCCCTGACAAAAGATGCTTCACCCTTTATTTCCTTTTTGCGCTGTTCGCTGAAAGAGGCATCGGGCGTTACTTCAACATTGTTGATGAGCAGATTGGCCTTCCCGATGGTTTGATACAAATAAGCCCAGTCGCGGCTTACATTGGAATTGGTGGCCACAATCCGGTAATCATCAATCTGGAAATTGGAAGGGTTATCAGCTCCGGCATAAGCGTCGTCCGATTGCGCATCGCCGTTGACCAGCCAGTCGAGCTGCCAGTATTCATTCTGAAAATCGCCGTAAACAGCACTAAGCGCAGCTTCCGCCTCATTGGCGGTCCTGAAGATGGTGTCGCCCCGCTCTTCAATAAAAATGGAATTGCCTGTGGGTTCAATATCCAGAAACTTTTCGCAGGATGCCAGAGCCAGGGCAAACGACAGAAACAGGCTGTATTTAAATATGTTTTTCATAATTCAACGTTTTAAAATTCAACATTTACGCCAAAAACAAAGGTGCGCGACTGCGGATAGGTGCCATAGTCAATTCCTACTTCCACGGCGCTGTTTCCGTATGCATTCACCTCAGGGTCAAATCCTGAATAATTGGTGATGGTGAAAAGGTTCTGTGCAGTAACATAGATTGCCAGGTTTTTCACAAAACTGACTTTGGCATTATTTTTCAGCACATTGTATGACAGGGTAGCCGATTTCAGCCTGAGATAGGAACCATCCTCAATAAAACGGGTGGAGTTCCTGACGTTATCTACGTTTCCTCCGCCAACTGCCCTGGGGATATCGGTATTTGGGTTCTCCGGTGTCCAGCGGTCGAGCACGGCCACCGACTGGTTTTTGCTGTCGAACATCCCCTCAAGATCGATACGGGTAGCATTGAAAATGTCATTCCCGTACGAACCCTGGAAGAAGAGATTCAGACTGAAATCCTTATAAACCAGATTATTTGTGAATCCAAACGTTACCTTAGGCATTCCATAACCAATTACGGTACGGTCGCCGGGATCAAAGATCCCGTTGTTGTTCACATCCTTGTACATAATATCTCCTGTTTCAGGATTCACCCCCTCTGAAACATAACCGTAAAATGTTCCCAGCGGATCACCCACTTTCACCCTTGAAGCAAACTCATTGTTGCTGTATATACTTCCAAAATAATAGACTGGCGTATATTTGAGATTCGCAACTTCATTTTTGTTGAAGGAAAGGTTAAACTCGGTGGTCCAGTTGAGTTCGCGGTTGTCGATGTTGACTGTATTCAGACTGAATTCAAGACCTTTATTGATAATCTCTCCGGCATTGGTCAGGATGGAAGAAACCGGAAGTGAGCTGGTGAGTTGTACATTCAGCAAAACATCCACCGTCTGTTTATGATATGCATCAAATGTGAACAATACCTTTCCATCAAACATGGTCAGGTCAAGTCCGAGATTTGTCTGTCGCGTGGTTTCCCATTTCAGGTCGGGGTTTCCGTAGCTCAACTGGTAGATACCGGGGCCTGACAGAGGATCCGTTGGATCGCGGCGGTAATATGACCAAAGGGCAAAAGCCGCCTGATCGCTCAAACCCTGGAAATTTCCGGTAACCCCGTATCCCCCGCGGATTTTAAGGTCATCTATAAAGGTGAATTTCTGCATAAAGGGAGCAGAAGAGAGCCGGTAACCTGCTGAAACACCCGGCATAGTCCTCCATTTGTTCACCAGCTTGGAACTTCCGTCGCGCCGAAACGAGAAGGTAGCATAATACCTGCCGCCGAAATCGTAATTCAGCCTTCCAAAGAACGAAACACTTGAATTTGCATTATGCCAGGTACCGCCGGTACTGATTTGATTGGCAGCCCAGAGGTCTTTCACATTGGTGTCTTCCGGGAAATCTTTCCCTTCTATGTAGGTTCCCCGGCCTTCGTATTTTATAAGCGTATTTCCGACAAGGGCTGAGATAGTATGCTCACCGGTTTTCACGGTATAGTCAAAAAGGTTCTCGATCTGAATCACCATATGGTTAGAGTTGTCCGACTGCCCTATTCCATTGTTCTGCCTACCGTAATTCGTGCGCAGCGGATCCAGGTAATAATCCCAGCGGTGGCTGGTGATATCGGCACCTGCGCTTGAACGGAACTTAAGGCCCTTGGCCAGATTTATTTCGGCCTCCACCGTACCCAGCACCTTATTGTCGCGGGTCAGCTGATCAGGCCCCTGCATGTAGGCAACAGGGTTTTCCCATGAGGGCTGGAAAGGATTCGGGTCGAACCAGCCACTGCCGTCCTGCTTGTAAACATTCAGAAAAGGAGGCGTATTCAGGGCACTCATTATCACCCCGCCCCTTCCCGAGCTGGCATTGTCGGGCGTGTCTTTGGAGTCAATCGTCCAGGCCGAAAGGCTGGTCTTCAACTTGAACCATGACCTGATTTCGTTGTCGAGGTTCATCCTGAAGGTATAACGGTCGAAACGGGCCGGTTTTACCATCCCCTGCTCGGTCAGATAACCTCCTGATACAAAATAGCGGCTCTTTTCATTTCCGCCCGAAAAAGAAGCCTGGTACGACTGCTGATATCCGGTTCCGAAGGTCTCATCGGTCCAGTCGCCGAACCGGGTCCATGTCGGATCATAGGCAATACCGATGTCATTCATCAGATCCCTGTATTGCCGGGTATTGAGTACATCTATGTTTTTCCGGAGTGTTGAGAATCCGAAGTAAGTATTAAACGAAATCACCGGCTTGTCGGCACTTCCCCTTTTGGTGGTGATCAGCACCACGCCGTTGGCGGCGGCGGCACCGTAGATGGCTGCCGCGGAGGCATCTTTCAGAATGGTCATCGACTCAATGTCGTTGGGATTCAGCCCGTTGATATCCGTTGTACGGATACCGTCAACAATATAGGCCGGCTCATTGCCTGCCAGTACCGAAGTGGCGCCGCGTACACGCACGGCCAGTCCGCTGCCCGGCTTCCCCGAAGGCTGGGTGACCTGCACACCGGCAGCTTTTCCCTGCAATGCCTGGGCCACCGTGACAATGGGACGGTCTTTCAGCGCCTTGTCATCCACCACCGCCACAGCCGTGGTAATGTCTTTCTTTCGCTGAACACCGTATCCTACTACCACCACCTCGTCTAGCAATTTGCTGTCCTCGGCAAGCGTGATGTTGATGACTCCCTGTCCGGAATAGATAATTTCCTGACTGACAAAACCCATAAAACTGAATACAAGGGTCTTGCCGTTCTCCACATTCAGGCTGTAATTACCATTGATATCAGTAGTTGTGCCTGTAGCCGTCCCTTTAATCAGAACGGTAACACCCGGCAGTCCCTGCCCGCCGGCATCGGTAACTTTCCCTGTCAAAGGCCTGCCTTGCGAAAATGCAAACAACGAGGCAAGGGTAAATGATATAATCAGCAGTAGCTTATTCATAACCTTTTCTTTTAACTTCATGAATTTGTTTTTTTCAGATTTTTAAGAGGTTATCCTGACCCTAACGCTCAAGCACAGCCGACCACGAGGAACTTCCATCATGCGCGGCCGAAACATCCACAGTCACAAAGAGATATTCCTTTGAACCTGTGCTGGCATATCCCACCACCTCGTAAGTGTTTGTGGAATTGCCTCCGTTAGGCGGGTCGGAAGCATTCAGGTTTTCACCGCCAAAATAACCTTTATAAAATCCTATAAAGGCGGCTCTGTTGGCCCCGTTGGTCAGGGTAATCTTTGCCCTGTCGCTGCCCGAGGCAGGGGTGAACGCCCAGGTATGAACGCCACTGCCGAAAGCTGCCCCGTTGCCGCTGGCAGCAATCTCATCATCCGAAATACATCCGTTTGTTCCGCCGAAATATCCGTCGTTGCGGGCATCGCCGTTGGTCTTGTACTCGTAAACACTGCCGGCGCTGAAAATAAACTCATCATTGGCAATACACGACCAGTCATCTGTACCGGTCGATGATCCGTCGAGATACGAGAGCGGCAAACTCCACCATCCGTCGCTGGCCATGTCAGGCCCGACAAAAATGGATTTCTCATCCAGCCTGACCTTCCACGCGCCACCCTGAATATCTGTTGCCACAATACCTTCCTTTGAAATAAAATGGAATTTCATTGCCGTACTGAAACCATTGGCATTGGTGGCCGTAAGTTTGATGTTGAAGGCACCGTCAGTAGCATAGTTATGCACCGGATTGTTCTCGGTTGAGGTCTGTCCGTCGCCGAACTCCCACAAATAGGAATCGGCGAGGGTAGAAGTGTTGGTAACAGTGATGGTGCGCCCGCTAGCTGTAAACGAGAACTCAGCCGTGGGTGCAGGGCCGGGTATGGGCGGCTCATCAAGCGGATTGTCATAATGCACCAGTACAAAACGCCAGTAGGCTGGCTGGGGCGCTGTTCCGCCAGTCATATAGGAGGTCTGAAGGATCAGGGTATCCACAGGTCCGTCAGTGAGTTTGATGATACTATAGGTAACCGACTGCTGAGGTACACGTACTTCAGCATCCGTTGCTACCTTCGACAGACCGATAAAGGCGCCAAGGCCGATCACTTTCAGGGTAGGCTGATCTCCCGATGTGAGCTCAAAACTGTGGACACCACTGCCCCAGGCCGAAAGATCCTCACCACTCAGGCCGACCATCTGGTCGGTGGAGGCACAGATATTCGAAGGGAAAAATATACCGCCTTCTGCCCAGTAATCGCCCTTGGAGTCAAACTCCATCTCACCGCCGCGCCTGAATATCCATTCATCGTTCAGCATACAGGGACGGTTGGCCAGCTCATCGTTCTGACGACCCATTGCCCACCAGATGGAGGAGAAATTTGCAGGCCCCACCTCAAGCGGATACCTTCCCGTACTTACATCACGCAGCAGTTTCCATGTTTTCTCCGTGGCTCCCACCAGCTTGGCGAGTTCAACATCCGGATCGGCAATTACAACCTGCACTGTGTACACATCTTTTGCCCCGTTCGAAGCGGTAGCTGTCAGCGTTACAGTATACACGCCCTCAGCCTGATACGTATGAACAGGTTCAGTTTCGCCCGGCAAAGTGGTATTATCGCCAAAATCCCAGGTGATTTCCGGTGCTTCATTGATCGCGTTCGCATAACTTTTGAACGCAACTTTACGGAAGTCAGCCTCGTCAACCTTATAGGTAAAACTGGCAATCACATCATCCTCTTTGTCCTTTTTGCATGCCGTAAGCTGGCTGATTGCCAGCAACAGCAGCATGGCCCATTGGATTCTGAAAAATTGTTTCATTTTTGATTGGTTTGGTTTGGTTTGTATTTGGTTTTGCCTGTAATCTGTTCATTAAACACCTTTAAAATTCAGCCCTGCCCAAAATTGCCTGCATTCAAAGTATATCCTTTATACAACAATTTAAAAATCATTTCTCCTCCGGCTTTTTCCGTTTCAGTCACTCACATCGGTAACTCAATGTTTATGAACTCTATAGACTAATTATTTCCGGAGATTACATTAAACCTTTTCTTATGTGTACTTAATACACTATGTTTGTGTATTTAATACACTAAGTGGCAGTAAAACTAAGTGAACTTTTTCTAATAAACAAGAAAAAAACAATTGCATTTACAGGTTGTCAGAAAAAATAAACCCGGCTTAATCAACAGAAAGCCTGAACGGGCTGAACTTTTGATTTTCTGAGGAGACTCCGGTCTGGTGTTGGTTTTGCGCAGGTAATATCGGGCAGACCATAAACACTTAATCGTTTAAGCATTATCAGATGCTCAATCCGGTTCAGAGCCCCCCGTAAACAAACGTAAAGAAAGGTACTGCCCTTACAGACCTTCCACCCGCAGCCATGCCCTTACGCGAAAAATCCGCTATCAGTTCGGAAAATCAGGTAAACTATTTCAATGCAGAAGTATATCTGAGGGTTAGAATGGTGTTCAAAAGCCTGGCGGCGATAAAATTGGGCGCTTTGTTATATTTGATCGGGACAAGTCCGGCAATACACACTCCGGCAATGTTCGATTTTTCGCTGACCTTGGTGAGTATTTCAATAAATCCGGACCATTGAAGTCCTCCCGGCTCCGGCGTTGCTACCGCCGGCATCAGTGATGGATCGAGTACATCCAGGTCAATGGTGATAAAAACATTCCTTGTTAATTTATTCAGAAAATCATACATCCAGGTCTTATTGGATCCGTCGAGCATGCTTCCGGCGTAAAACATTCTGCCCGGCTCCACATCCTCGCGCTCAGCAAGACTCATGCTCCTGATTCCTGCCTGAAGTACTGGTGCATGAACAGCTGCATGCTTCATTACACAATGGTGATGGTAAGCAGTACCCCCTGCTTCAGCACTTCCCGCCGCATGGGCATCAAACTGCAGAATGGTAAGATCCTTATCCTTGTAATAGTCGGCAAAAGCCCTGAATGCCCCGATGGCAACGGTATGTTCCCCGCCAACAATAACCGGAAATTTCTTTTTCTTAAGCAGTTGCAGGGTCCTGGCTTGCACCTCTTTCACCATTTTTTCGGGTGACCGCTCCCTGACAGCCTCTGCTGTGTGTATGCCGGCCTTATAGGCTTCTGAATCGGAATGAATATCATACAGGTCGATGGAAGCAGAAGCATCAATCAGGGCTTCGGGACCCTTGTCCGAGCCTTTGAAAACATGGCCGGGACCTTCGAACGGAACCGGAAGGATTACAAATTTTGCATTCTCAAAGTTCGTAAGCTGGACAGGAAGTGATCCGAATTGTTTCTGTTTCATGGTCAGGTTAATTTTTTACTGCGTGTTTGAAAACCGGATAAATAAAAAAATAATCCCTTCGGGAATCAGTAACCCTGACTACAAAGTTAAACAAGCTTTAAGAAAAACCATCACCGGAAAGATAATATTCCGTTATTTTCATGGCCGGAAAAAGAGATCAGGTAAGGGGTATGCAGTGGAACAACGGGTATAACCTGCCAACACGCATCATGGCAGAACAAGGCAACTGAATCACCGGTTCGACCTGCACATAAAAATACATCTGGCATGGACACACCTGTACAGGAATCTGACTATAAATTATAAAATTTGACTGCTGCAAAAGGCCTCAGTAACCAAGAATGCGAAGCATTGATTTGTGCGATTGTTCTTTGGCAAAAAGCTTGGTGGTATATTCGCCTTCTTCGTCCAGATCAATAATAATATGCTTGGGCGCAGGAATCAGGCAATGCTGAATCCCTCCGTAACCCCCGATGGATTCCTGATAAGCACCGGTATGGAACAAACCGATGTACAGCGGCTCTTCGTTGTCAAGCTTGGGAAGAAATATCGCGTTGGCGTGTGCCTCTGCATTGTAATAATCTTCACTGTCGCAGGTAAGCCCGCCCAGAAACACCCTTTCGTATTCCGAATCCCATTTGTTAATGCCCAGTAAAATAAAACGCTGGTTCAAGGCCCAGGTATCAGGCAGCGTGGTCATAAATGATGAATCGATCATATCCCACAACTCCCGGTCATTCTGCTGTTTCTGGTCAATGATTGAATAGAGCACGGCGCCGCTTTCTCCAACGGTATATGAGCCGAACTCAGTGAAAATATGTGGTTCCGGAGTGTTGTTCCTGTCACAGATCATCTTGATCTGTGCAATGATCTCCTCGGCCATATATTCGTAATCGTAGTCAAACGAAAGCGAATTCTTGATGGGGAAACCACCGCCAATATTCAATGAATCAAGTTCAGGACAAATATGTTTCAACTGACAATACAGATTGACGCATTTCGAAAGCTCATTCCAATAATAGGCTGAATCCCTGATCCCTGTGTTGATAAAGAAGTGCAGCATCTTCAGTTCAAATTTCGGATTGTTCTTGATCTTCTCTTCATAATAGGGAATGATGTCGTTGTAACGGATTCCCAGCCTTGAAGTGTAAAACTCAAATTTCGGCTCCTCCTCAGCGGCAATCCGCATACCGATCTTGCACTTGCGGGTGATGTTCCGGTCAAGCTGATCCAGTTCAAACTTGTTGTCGAGGATGGGGATGGTATTCACAAACTCTTCATTGATCAGCTTGGCAATGTTCTCAATGTACTGCGGCCGTTTAAACCCGTTACAGATAATGTAGGTCTCCTTGTCAATCAGCCCCTGTTCATGCAGGGTCTCCAGCAAAAAAATATCAAATGCGGAAGAGGTTTCAAGGTGTACATCATTCTTAAGCACTTCCTCCAGTACAAATGAAAAATGGGAACTCTTCGTACAATAACAATAATGATAATCCCCCTGGTAATCGCTCCGCGCAATGGCAACATTGAACAATTTCTTGGCCTTCTGAATCTGCTGGCTGATCTTCGGCAGATAGGATATCTTTAGTGGTGTACCATATTGTTTGATGATATCCATCAAAGGAATATTGTGAAAATACAGCTCATTGTCTTCAACCCGGAATTCTTCCTGGGGAAAGTCGAATGTTTGCTCAATGAGATCAATGTATTTGTTTTTCATCGCCTGAGAGAATAATTAAATGAATAAGGAATGCAAAAATAAACTATTTTTCAAGCTACCGGATAAGATTTTCTAATGAAATGCATCTATATTACATTGACTGATTAAAATAAATCCGGCCAAGCCGGAATTTGTATTCATTCGGCGATGAAAATTTTCTATCATCCTGATTTCATGTTATTTAATAATCCAAATAAGCAATCGATGCAAATTCTTTTCACCATCCGGGCATTCCGGATCATCAGAATTATTACATTCTGCATTATCCGGATTAATTATAATTATGATATTCAGGAAAAATATTATTCATTAAAGCAGATAGCTAACGAGAATACCTGACGTATTAATGCTGATCATTATCGCAAACACAACACCCAAAATGCTGATCAGTTTATAACCCGGGAAAGGAGAAGGGTTCAGAATCAACACTGGCAAATCGATTGATAAGTGTTATGCTTAAGCAGATTGTATAAATAATTTATCTGGAACCGGCAATAATCTAGTGATCCGGGATCTGAATAAAAAAGAAGGACCACTCTATCCGAAATAGATTAACCTGCTCAGAATGATGTATATGAATGATGACAGACAGAAATCATCCGGTCATCCAACCGGTGAAATAATACAGGAGCTTCCTGTGTGCACTATTCGTACTTCAGGGCTATAACCGGATTGGCATTTGCTGCCTTATACGCTTTGAAAACAATGGTCAGGAAAGCGATCAGCAATGCCAGTATAACAGGCACTATCAAATGGATCACATTGATGGAGATATGGTAGGCGAACTCATCCAATTGTTTCTGAAGTAGTAAATAACCGGCAGGCAAAGCGATAATCCCTGCAGTTAATACAAGTAACAGATAATCTTTAACCAGATGAACGGTAATCTGGGTAACAGTTCCGCCCATCACCTTTCTGATGCCGATCACCCTGGTTCTCTGTTCAATCAGCAATGAAGTGAGGCCAAACAGACCAAGGCAGGAAAGCAGCAAGGAAACCAGGGTAAAATAAATGAAAAGGGTAAAGGTGGTTTGGTCGCCTTTGTAATTCTGTGTCAGATAATTGGGGGCCTCCATAATCTGCACCGGCAACCCGGGATAAACGGAAGCCCACTTCGATTCAATAAAACTTCTGATTTCATCCTTGTTGCCACTGCCTGCATATTTAATAACAACACCCTTGAAGCGCTCCGGCTGCCATATCCATACGGCAGGTTCTATGGGGCTGCGCAATGAATAATAATGATAATCTTTCACCACGCCGATAATTTCAGCCTTCCCTGAAGAATCGGCAGACTGGGGGAACACAAACTTCCGCCCCAGGGCGTTATCCCACCCCAACGCGTTTATGGTAGCCTGGTTCACGATTACCGCCCTGTTGATATCTCCTGACTGTAAACCATTGAAATTGCGGCCATCGGCAAACTGAACGTCCATAGTGCCGAAAAAATCATCGTCCACAAAGCCATATCTTACATAAAGCTTGGTATTGGCTGAATCATCAACGAATACCGGCCCCTGGCTCCCGGCCACACCATTCACATAAGAACATCCTGAAACCTGTTGTATGGCCGGATGCTGCATGAGTTCCTGCTTGATAACCCGGATTTTTTCATACCCTGTTTCGCCAAAGTCCACATACAATCTGTTAACATACTGAATGCCCAGATCCTTGTTTCTGATAAAATTTACCTGATCGTGAATAACAAATACGGCAAGCAACAGCCCGACAGAAATAATAAACTGAAAAACTACCAGAATCTTACTCAGTAAACCGCTGCCCGGACCTGACTTCCCCGAAATGCCCCTCAGCACAGCGATCGGATGCAGGCGCGAAAGGTAGAATGCCGGATATGAACCCGAGACCAGGCTGATCAGCACGAGAAGAAACAGCAAACCAACGTTAAACAGGGGATTCGAAATGAAATCTATGCTGAAGGAAGTGCCAAGCATTTTATTTAATTCAGGAAGGGCCAGTTCAACGATTCCAATGGCAATCAATACCGAGGTGAGGGTAATAATGGCTGACTCGCTGATAAACTGAACGATAAGACTGCCTCTGCCCGCACCCAGCACTTTACGCATACCTACTTCCCGTGAGCGCTTAACGGAACGCGCAATGGCAATATTGATAAAATTCACACAGGCTATCAGCAGGATAAGCACCGAAATCACGATAAAAACATTTACCATGGAAGCATCGCCCATGGCTGAAACATTCTGAAACTTAATATGGCCTGATTTCAAATACACTTCGTTCAGCGGCTGAAGATACATTTCGAGGTACTGCCAGCCGTCTTCCTGGCTAAAGACATGCCGCTTCAGAAAATCATCAAATCCCTTGTTAACCTCCTCGGCCGATGAAGTCCTGTCCAGCTCCACATAGGTAACCAGCGAATTGGAACCCCAGCCCTTCATCCATTCAAATCCGGGCAATGCCTCGGCAGTGGCGATGGGCATCAGCATATCGAAAAAGAAGTGGGTAGTCTCAGGCTGATCTTCCATAACCCCGGTAACCGTAAAACCTGTCTTGTCAAATAAAAGATTACTTCCTGTGGCTTTCGCGGCATCACCGAAGTACTTTTCCGCAGCTTTTTTTGATAAAATCACGCTTCGTGGCTCCTTCAGCGCGGTGGCCGGATCTCCGTATATGAAAGAAATATCGAACATGTCGATTACTGAGGGATCGGCATAATACAGGTGGTCTTCCCTGAATGACTTTTCACCATGACTGACAGCAGTCACATTAAAAGCACTCATCAGCCTGACTGCGTTCTTTACCTGGGGAAAATCGTTGAGCATTGCCTGGGCAAGCGGGCCCATGGTAATGGCTACATGCTGCTCACCAACACCCGGCTCATTCTGAATTTCAACCACCCTGAAAATCCGGTCACGCTTACTCAGGTGATGGTCGAATTTCAATTCATGCTGCACATACAGCATGATAAGGATAAAAGCTGCAATCCCGAACGAGAGCCCGGCAAGATTAATCAGGGCGTAATTCTTCTGGCGCATCAGGCTGCGCAAAGCAGTCTTCAGGTAATTGGCAAACATGGTTCAGGTATTTAGGGATTGCCGGGAAATCAAAATTTAAAGTAAAAGCCTTTAAAAATTTCCGGATTCAACCCTACCGGCTTTGATATTCTCATTGATCACCTGTCCGTCAAACAGCCTGATGATGCGCTGCGCATACTCGGCATCACGCTGAGAGTGTGTAACCATTATGATGGTAGTTCCGTTCTGGTTGAGCGAGGCCAGCAGGTTCATCACCTCTTCGCCGTGCGCCGAATCAAGGTTACCGGTAGGCTCATCGGCCAGGATAAGGTGCGGATTGGCCACCACGGCCCTGGCGACAGCCACGCGCTGCTGCTGACCACCCGATAATTGAAGCGGGAAATGTTTGCGGCGGTGCATAATCTGCATCTGTTCAAGGGCCGATTCAACCCTGCGCTTGCGCTCTGAGGAACTCAGACCAAGATATATCAACGGCAATTCAACATTTTCATATACATTCAGTTCGTCGATCAGATTAAAATTCTGAAATACAAAACCGATGTTCTGTTTGCGGGTATTGGCACGCTGCTTCTCGGTAAAACCTGAAACCTCATTCCCCAGAAAATAATACTCACCTTCTGTCGGATTATCCAGCAACCCCAGAATATTAAGCAATGTTGACTTCCCGCAACCCGAAGGCCCCATGATGGCGACAAACTCACCTTTTTTGATTTCAAAAGAAACTTTATTCAATGCAGTGGTTTCTACTTCGTCTGTCCTGAAAATTTTGGAGAGATTTACCGTTTTGAGCATAGTATTTGAATTTTAGAGCGTTTGCTGACTGATTTTATTTTCTGAAAATTAGTTTCTCCTTCGCGTTAAAGTTATCGTATGACGAAACAATAACTTTTTCACCGGCTTCAAGTCCTTCAAGCACCTCATAATGGGATGCATTCTGCCTGCCTATCCGGATGCTGCGCTTCACCGCGTATTCTTCTGAGGGATCCAGCACATAAATCCAGTTACCGCCTGTTTCCTGAAAAAATCCACCCCTGCGCAGGATAAGGGCATCGGAGGCTCCTGAAAATTTCACCTTCAGTTGAATGGTCTGCCCCCGCTTGACTTTAACAGGCTCTTCATCTGTAAACAAAAGATCCACCTGAAAAGTACCACCGGTAACATTTGTATAGATCTTCGATATTTCAAGCTCGTATGTTTTGTTCCCGATATCACAGGATGCCTCCTGACCGGTAAAAACACGGGAGATATACCTTTCATCAATGTTTGCACGAAGCTTGATGCCGTCCATCATATCAATCTGGCCAAGGTGCTCTCCGGAAACTTTGGTTTGCCCTATTTCTACAAGGAATGATGAAAGCTTACCATCAACAGGTGATTTAATGGTCATATTATCCATATTCTTTTTCAGCAGGGCCAGATTATTATTCATCCTTTCCATCGACAAAGAAATCTGCCTGCCCTGCGAAACACCTGAAATCGAGTCAAGCCTTTTCAGGTTCAGCGCGATCTCCAGCTGCTTTAGTGAATACTGGTAGTCGCGGCGGGCATCCTCAAATTCCTTATCGGAAATCAGTTTATCCTTATAGAATTGCTCTTTACGGCTGAAATCCGTCTTGAGCCTGTCAATATCATAGTTAAGCTGAGTAATTTCTTTCTGTCTGACGTATTTCAACTGCTCCAGGCTGATCCTGGTATTGGCCAGGTTGTTGATGGCATCATACATCCGCGTTTCCTGATCCATATAACTCAGCTCCATATTTGCATTAGAGAGCTTTAATATGGGATCCCCTCTCTTAAGAATGGCGCCGTCTTCAACATAAATCTCTTCAACAATCCCACCCTGAACGGCATCAATATAAACCGTATTCCGCGGGAAAACAATGCCGTCAACAGGGATAAACTCCTGAAATCTGCTCTTTTCAACTGCAGCTATACTGAGTTGGTTATATTCCACATAAAGCCTGCTGCGGTTGTCCCTGAAAACAAATACCCACAAAACCAGTATCACCAACATGACTATTCCCGCTATTGCGGCAATCCTTCCGGGAGTCCATCGCTTCTTTTCTATGATCCTGTCCATAAATTACATTTATGCTGAAACCGGTGTTACTAATTCCATGCCACTAATTATAACACACTATTTATCAGTAAAATAAAAATTTTATGAAAATTTTAACAATTTATTGTTGTTCAAAGCCGTTCTTTTGAATGTACGTTTCCGAACATTTTATACCTTAGCAACCTGCCGGGTCAGTTTCAGGCCATTCAGGAACCGAGACAACTGCCGGTTGCGTTTCGCCAGAATATATCAGGATCAGTTGTTGTAACATGCCGGTTTGGGAAGCGATCCTGCTCAAAATTTCTAATGGAAGTTTTTCACCGGACTTTCCTCTTCAAAAGCCGGAATAACCAAAGCAAAGAACTAAAAAAAAACAATTGATGAGTAAGATTGACGCTAAAATCCTGATTGTTGATGATGATCAGGATGTACTGCTGGCAGCAAGGCTTTTTCTTAAGCAACACTTCAATATTATACATACGGAGAAAAATCCGGAGAACATACCAGCCATCATGAAGAATGAGAGCTATGATCTTATCCTGCTGGATATGAATTTCTCCAGGGATGCCACCAGTGGTAAGGAGGGATTTCACTGGCTGAATAAAATTATTGAAATTGACCCCCTGGCGGTGGTTATTTTTATTACCGGATACGGTGATATTGAGCTGGCCGTGCAGGGCATAAAAGAAGGAGCTACCAACTTTATCCTGAAACCCTGGGACAATAAAAAACTGCTGGCCACCATTACGGCCAACCTGAAAGTTAGGCACAACAAGGAAGAAATTGAAGACCTGAAGAGCAAACAAAAAGTGCTGATTGCCAACCAGGATCAGGCTTATGGTAACCTGATCGGCCAATCGCCTGCCATGCAGAAGGTGATGGCCACGGTTGAGAAAGTGGCCAAAACAGAAGCCAATGTACTGATTCTCGGAGAAAACGGAACAGGCAAGGAACTGATTGCCCGGGCCATTCACAAAGCATCATCGCGCCGCGATGAGGTTTTTATCAGTGTTGATCTGGGTGCAATCAGTGAAACGCTGTTCGAAAGCGAGCTGTTCGGATTCAAGAAAGGCGCCTTCACCGACGCCAAGGAAGACCGGGCCGGCCGTTTTGAAGCTGCCAATAAAGGGACTGTTTTTCTTGATGAAATCGGAAACCTTTCCTTTAACCTGCAGTCGAAGTTGCTGAGCGTGCTTCAGAACAGGAAAGTGGTAAGGCTGGGGACCAACCGCGAGATACCGATTGATGTAAGGCTGATATGCGCCACAAATATGCCGTTATATCAGATGGTGAATGAAAACAAATTCCGTCAGGACCTGCTGTACCGCATCAATACCGTGGAAATTCTACTGCCTCCCCTGCGCGAAAGACTGGAGGACATCCAGCAACTGGTGGAGCACTTTCTGGTGATCTACTGTAAAAAATATAAAATGCCGCTCAAAAGAATCAACCCGACAACCATCAGAAGGCTGGAAAAACACAGCTGGCCGGGCAATATCAGGGAACTTCAGCATGCTGTGGAAAGAGCGGTAATCCTCAGTGAGAGCAATATCCTTCAGCCGCAGGACTTCTTCCTCTCGCAGATAGAAGATGGTGGTCAGTCCGATGAATCGGATGATATCACCAACCTCGAAGAAAGGGAAAAACTGCTGATCCGCCGGGTGATTGACAAGCACGGGGGAAACATCAGCAAAGCTGCAAAAGAACTCGGGCTTACCAGGGCCTCACTTTATCGCAGAATAGAGAAACATGGGCTTTAAAAAATTCCGGATTAATGTCATTGTCAGGGTATTGCTGATTACAGCCAACCTCTTGTTGCTGGTAATCCTTTCACGCAATGAACAACAGGAAGTAACGGCACTGATTACCGGATTACTGGCTGTAATTCAGGTCGCTGTGCTTATCCGGTATATTGAACGTACCAACCGGAAACTTACCCAATTCCTTGAAAGCATCAGGCATTCCGATTTCAGCACTTCCTTCTTCGACAGAGACCTGGGAAGAAGTTTCGAAGGTCTCAACCGCGCTTTCAATGAAGTTATCAGTGAATTCCGGAAAAACAGGGCCGAAAAAGAAGAGCACTACAATTACCTGCTCACGGTGGTTCAGCATGTCAGCATCGGTATCATTGCTTTCAGAAAAGACGGTAAGGTGGATATCTTCAACAATGCCATCAAGCGTCTGTTGAAAATCTCGAACCTTAAACACATCAGAGACCTGGGCGTGATCAAATCATCCCTGCCTGAGATGCTGCTCAGCATGAATGCCGGTGACAGGCAACTGATCAAACTGGTAGTTGACAATGAGCTTCTTCAGATATCGGTTTATGCAACTGAATTCAGGATGCGCGGGGAGGAATTTCTGCTGGTTTCCTTACAAAACATCAGTTCGGAACTGGAAGAAAAAGAAATTGAATCCTGGCAGAAACTGATCAGGGTGCTCACGCATGAAATCATGAATTCAATCACACCGATATCATCGCTGGCATCAACAGTGCGCGAAATGCTGCTGGATGAAAGTGAAAACAGCGTGCAGATCCATACGCTTGACGAAGACGATCTGGATAGCATCCACCAGGCACTGATTACCATTCAGAGCCGGAGCGAAGGATTGCTTAATTTTGTTGAAACTTACCGCAACCTGACTCGTATACCCCGGCCAAATTTCAGGTATTTCGCTGTAAAAGAGCTATTTGACCGGGCCCATACCCTGCTGAAACCAAAAATGGAAAAACTCGGCATTGTCTGCGTTCCCCGGGTATTTCCCGAAGACCTTATGATCACCGCTGATCCGGACCTTATCGACCAGGTATTTATCAACCTGTTGCTTAACGCCATCGATGCCGTAAAAGAAAAAACGGAACCCCGGATATCAGTGACAGCCTCACCAAACAGCAACGGCAGGGTAAGTATTGACTTTTCGGACAACGGACATGGAATCAAACCTGATATCCTCGATAAGATTTTTATGCCATTCTTCACATCGAAAAAGGACGGATCGGGGATCGGATTGAGTCTTTCGCGCCAGATCATGCATCTGCACAAAGGCACGGTCACTGTGAAATCATCCCCCGGAGAGGGAACAGTGTTTACGGTTACCTTCTGAGATAAATTTTTAATCTGTCAAATATTAACGATCAGGACAAACGAAACAAAATGAATATAAAAACTGCTTCAAACGACTTCCCGATTCATCCTTTATTAAAAGAGAGATGGTCGCCAAGGGCTTTTAACAACCGGTTTATTGAACCGGACAAGATCCGCAGCCTTTTCGAAGCCGCCCGCTGGGCACCGTCGGCTTCCAATATTCAGCCATGGTATTTTATCGTAGGGCTGAAGGGCGACGACACCTATGAACAAATTACCGGAACACTGGTTGAATTTAACCTGCTCTGGGCCACCAGCGCGCCTTTGCTTTTTGTGGCTGTTGCCAATAAAATCGGTAAAAAGGGTGAAATCAATCCGACTGCCCAATACGATCTCGGTCAGGCTGTGGCGCATCTTACCTTTCAGGCTATGGAAGAAGGATTGTATGTGCATCAGATGGGTGGATTTGACCCGTTGCTGGCCAAAACCATATTCGGAATCCCTGACACACACGAAGCGATGACTGTGGTTGCAGTGGGATACATCGGTAAACCTGAATCCCTGCATAAAAATCTAGTGGCATCAGAAACTTCTCCCAGAGAAAGACGGAAGGCCAAAGATTCAGTCTTCAGCAGCAAATTCAATACACCTTCTTCTATTTTCTGATGATTAAACCAGACTTAAATGAAAATTAACATCCACCACCATATAATTTTTGGAATTATACTTTTGCTTTTGATTTCATGCGGAGACCGGAAAAATAAAAAGGCGGAACCCGATGTGAAAGGGAAAGAGCCTGTTGCTGTATTTGTCCCTCAATTCAATGCCGATTCGGCCTACCATTATGTTGAAAAGCAGGTCTCATTCGGACCGAGGGTGCCCAATACCGCTGCCCATAAAGCCTGTGCCGCCTGGCTTGAAAATACGCTGAAACGATTTACACCCGAAGTGATTGTGCAGCAAACTAGGCTCAGGGCTTCTGACGGTACCATGCTTGATGCCAGAAACATCATAGCTTCCTTTAATCCGGAGAACCGTTCAAGGGTGCTGCTATGCGCCCATTGGGACTCCAGGCCCTGGGCCGATCATGATCCCGATCCATCAAGGCGCCGTGAACCCATCCCCGGAGCCAATGACGGCGCAAGCGGCGTAGGTGTGCTGCTTGAAATTGCCCGGCAAATGAGCCTTTATAATCCCGGGATCGGTGTTGATATTGTGCTGTTCGATGCCGAAGATTACGGCGACCACGAAGAAGGGCCCGGGAATAATACTGACTCATGGGCGCTGGGATCACAGTATTGGGCCAGAAATCCACATGTGCCGGGCTATTCCGCCCGTTTCGGCATATTGCTCGATATGGTGGGCGCCGCCAGTCCCGCTTTTACCATGGAAGGAACCTCGATGTATTACGCGCCCGACATCATGCGTAAGGTATGGAATACTGCCCACCGCCTGGGATACCAGAATTATTTCCTGACCCGTAAAACCGGCGGCATCACAGACGACCACCTCTACATCAATGAGATCATCCGGATTCCGACCATCGATATCATCGATTACGATCCCGACCGTGAAAAGGGCTTTTTTGACCAGTGGCATACCGTAAATGATGATATGAACCACATCAGCAGGGAAACGCTGAGGGTGGTCGGACACACCGTAATTACTGTTGTTTACGAAACAAAGTAAATATGCAACCCCGTAAAGTAAGGCTGTTCGTTGCCACCAGCCTCGATGGATACATTGCCGGACCGGATCATGACCTGAGCTTTCTGCAGACGGTGGAACGGGCTGGGGAAGATTATGGTTATGCAGCCTACGCCGGCGAAACCGATACTGTCGTTATCGGCCGCAGCACCTGGGAAAAAGTCAGTTCGGATGGTGTCACTTCTCCGTTTAAGGAAAAACAGGTTTATGTGATATCTTCCTCCGGAAATCCGGAGTCCGGACCGGTTGTATTTTACAGCGGAAACCTGACACAACTTATCAGAGAGCTGAAATCATTGGCCGGAAAGGACATACAGATTGAGGGAGGACCGCAAATGATCGGTGAACTGTTAAACAGTCGTCTGCTCGACAGCATCTGTATTTCAACAATTCCTGTGCTCCTGGGTAATGGAATCCCCCTTTTCAGGGAAGGATTATATCCATTGAAACTGGAGCTCCTTCAGGTTAAAGGCTTCTCTTCCGGACTTGTTCAGACGGAATACAACGTCATTTATTGAACCTGCTAAAGCAGATCATTGGCCAGATTTGCCAGTTCCGAACGCTCTCCCTTTTCCAGCCTTACATGTGCATAAATGGAGTGGTGCTTTACCTTGTCTATCAGGTAGGAAAGACCATTACTCTGCGCATCCAGGTAAGGAGTATCAATCTGGTAGATATCCCCTGTGAAGATAATCTTGGTACCCTGCCCCGCCCTGGTAATGATGGTCTTCACCTCGTGCGGCGTCAGGTTCTGGGCTTCATCAATGATAAAGCAGACATTTGAAATACTTCTTCCCCTGATATAGGCAAGCGGCTGAATAACAAGCTTTTCATTCTCAAGAGAATCGGTAATGTTTTTATACTCCTTGTCCTTTTCACTGTACTGGCTCTGGATAAACTTCAGGTTATCGTACAGCGGCTCCATGTAGGGATTAATCTTTGACTTGATATCGCCCGGCAGATATCCGATATCCTTGTTGCTCAGCGGAACAATAGGCCTGGCAAGGAATACCTGCTTGAAATTCCTCTTTTGTTCGAGCGCGGCAGCCAGGGCGAGGAGCGTTTTACCGGTTCCTGCAACGCCCTGCAAAGTAACCAGCTTCACATCCGGGTTAAGAATGGCGTGCATGGCAAATACCTGCTCGGCATTACGCGGGGTAATGCGGAAGGCAGAACGTTTCTCGAGCCGTTCAATCCGCCTGGTCAGTGCATTATAGCATGCAAGGGCGGAAGTGTTCGTATTACGTAGAATGTAATAATGGTTAGGAACCGGATTTTTCACCCCGATGTCGCGCGGGAGGCAATACCCGCTCTGATAGAGTTTGTCAATGATCCGGCTGCTGAGATTGTTAATTGTGGAAATGCCGGTGTATAGTCCTTCAACATCCTTAATTTTACCGGTAAGAAAATCCTCGGCCGTAAGATTGAGCGACTTGGCTTTCAGCCTGAGATTAATGTCCTTGCTGACCAGGATCACTTTGCGGTCGGGATACTCCTGCACCAGGCTCAGGGCTGCATTCAGGATACGGTGATCAGGCTTATTATCATCAAAAATCTGACGGGCATCAAGGTCGCTGCGCTCGTTCATTACCACCTTGAACATGCCCCCTTTTGACTTTACCAGTGGAATCCAGTCGGTGAGGGTGGCATTATCCGAAAGGCTGTCGATGATCCGGATAAACTCCCTTGCTTCAAAATTCTTGGTATCGTTCCCTTTTTTGAAATTATCAAGTTCCTCAAGCACCGTAATGGGAATCGCAACATCGTTGTCCTCAAAGTTGTTGATTGAGTCGTGATTATACAGAATTACTGAAGTGTCGAGTACGAAAATTTTTTTCTTTTTGCTGTCACGTTTCACCTTTGTTGTCTTCACCGGGGCTTTCTTCACGGCAGGCTTATGTGCCGGGGAATAATCCGTTGAGCCGTGTTTTGCCGGAAATTCTTCCATTTGAATAAATTCAGACCTGTGAGGCGTCTCCTGCCCGTTTTTTTCAGCAGCACCCGCGTCATGAAAAGGTTTTACATCACTCAAAGAGATGGGAAGTACATCGGATGGTTTATGGCTGATCCCCTTCTTTCCCGGGCGGATCGTTTCAAATGGTTTGATTACTCTAGCCTGCCTGGTTTTTGAAGTGGTTTTCTTTTTTGATTCCGGATTCCCGTTTCCTTCATCTGCTTTAAGTTTCTTTTTAGCCATAGTACGAGTTTTTCTACTGTTAAAATTATTGGCACTCCTGCAGCGTTCGGACCAGTTTGCCGGTATCGTATCCCTCTGTCGCGAGCTTGTTAACGATAGCGTTGTATTCATTCTCATCCATGGAAGGGGTCCGGCTTAAAATCCATAAATAATCCTTCTTTGGTGAAGAAACCACAGCCCACCGGTATCCGGGTTCAAGCATCACGATCCAGTAATCTCCCCGAAAAGGCCAGAAAAACTGAACCCTGAGCTTGGTATTGTTGCTGCCCTTAACTATGAAAGCCTTTCCTGTCACACTGCTTTCCTTCTCCTGATAACCTCCCTTGCGACAACGGTTCGTAACACTGACAGTTCCATCGGCATTTAAACCATACTCAGCAACAGTACAGTGGCATCCTTTTTGAAAACGCTGTGGAAATGATGCAATATCATACCACAAACCGGCATACTTTTCCAGGTCAACACTTCCAACTGCAGTTGGTGTTCTGTCCTGAGCCCTGCAACCCAGCAGAAAGATTCCGGCCAAAGTGATCATCGCGCTGAATTTCATAGAAATATTCATCTCTGAGGTAAATTTAATCATAAACACCCCGTAAGATCTACGGAATTTCAATTATTAAGTAACAATAGAATCTGGATATAAATCACTGTATATCTATGTTTTACAAAATTTATCAACAATTATCAGCTCCGGTTAAGAGCTTCTGATCCGGAGCTTGTTGAAAAATTAGTTCCCTGCCCTCAAAACCCGGAAATTTCACCGATAGACTGCATGTTTAACCATTGGTCACAAAAAAAAGCTGCCAGTTTTGCTGACAGCCATGAGATTCAATGAAGGACCGGGATCATTTCTTCTCCTTACCACCCATCATAAGCAGTTCATTTACCATGATCTCGGTAATGTTGTGGCTTTTCCCGTCCTTGTCGTTCCAGGTGCGGTAAGTCAGTTTGCCTTCAATGGCGACTTCCTTGCCTTTTGCAAGATATTTCTCACAGGTGTCGGCCAGCCTTCCCCATACTACCAGCTGGTGCCACTGGGTTTGTTTTACTTTCTGACCTTCCTTGTCAGTATACTCATCATTGGTGGCCAATGATAACCTGGCAACCTTCCGGTTATTTTCAAAGGTTTTTACTTCAGGATCGGCGCCCAGGTGGCCAATCAGTTGTACGCGGTTTCTCAGTGAATTCATGTTGATCAAATTTAAGGGTTAATGAAAATCGCTTTTGTATGAATAAGAATAAGTATTTATCCTGCCTTGCGACCGCTGATCATCAGCAGGTCATGGATGGTAACCTCCGTTATAAACTGCTTATTGTTGTCCTTATCTGTATAGATCCGGTAGCCAAGCTTTCCTTCAACGGCAATCTCCTGCCCTTTGGAAAGATGGTTTGCACATACATCCGCAAGTCCGCCCCAGGCCACCAGATTGTGCCATTGGGTTTCCTGCACCTTCTCGCCGGCTTTATTGAAATAGGTATCGCTGGTAGCAAGCCGGAGACGGGCGTAGCGACGATCCCCCTTAAGGGTCCTTACCTCGGGGTCAGCGCCCAGACGACCGATTAATTGTACTGTGTTATTAAGGTTATTCATGACTTTCGTTTTTTAAGGTTTAGCATTGATTGGTTTCCTGAAGTACCCGGAACTATCCGGCCCTTTTCCCGCTGATCATCAACAGGTCATTTACGGTTATCTCAGTGCTTAAGCGGCTGTTTCCCTCACTATCCGTGTAGGTGCGGTATGAAATACGGCCTTCCACTGCAATCTCCCTCCCTTTTTGGAGATACTTTGCGCATATTTCAGCCAGTTTACCCCAAACAACCAGTGTATGCCAGTGGGTGCGGATAGACTTCTCCCCGTTTTTACCCCTGGCAGGCTCATTGGTTGCCAGCGAAAGACGGGCCATCATACGGCCGTTTTCAAACGTTTTTACTTCAGGATCCGCACCCAGGTGGCCGATCAGCTGAACATGATTTTTTAATGCTTTCATTGTTTTTTGTTTTGCGCCCGTGAGGGCTTGTTCAACATTTATTAACTTAACCTTTTCCAACCTATACTCAGTCCGGTTGAACGATGAAGCAAAAGTATAACGGCCTGTTCACCTGATTCGGTTATTAATCATTTACTTACGGATAAAAACATTTGTAAGCGTTTGTAAACGCTTAATATGGATATCGGGTTTGCGCTGCCATTGCTGAACAGAACCGATCAGCCATTTGACAGGAAAATTCAGGGCAAAAGAAAAAATGAAATGCCCTTGTCACATTTCTGATTTTATGCTTTATTTTTGTATAAAGAAATATTTTTATCAATCATTGATTTAATCATTTTCTAACCAAAAACCCAAAGCTATGGCAAAAAGCATGGATGCCAAAAAGGAAACGAAGAAAGCGCCTACCAAAAGCCTGAAAGAAAAGCGCGCCGAGAAAAAAGAAAAAAAGAATAAGTAGGCAATCAGTTTCTTCGTTATTGATCTTTTTTCTATGCTGTAAACATGCTGCATGTTTACATCATGTTTATTACTATTCTCTTACGATTCCGACGATTACATACTCTAAATAAACCAATACTCATCAATATTTTATAGAAAAATAATTTTCAGGATTATGCAGAAAACATGTCTTGACTGTGGCGAACCATTGGTTGGGCGGGCAGATAAGAAATTTTGCAGCGATCAGTGCCGCAACAATTACAATAACAAGCTGAACAGTGATATCACCGCATTTATGCGTCAGGTTAATAACATCCTCCGGAAGAACCGGCGCATCCTGGCAGAACTCAATCCCAACGACAAAACGACGGTAAGCAAGGAAAAGCTATCCAACCTGGGCTTCAATTTTAATTACCATACCCACCTTTACACAACGCAGAAAGGATCCACCTACCGCTTTGTTTATGAATACGGATATCTGCCGCTGGAAAACGATTTTTATATGCTGGTTGTGCGGGATAAAAAGTAGATTGCTGTTCACGGCATCCGGTTACCGGCTTTCAGGCAATCAGGAAATTCAGTATCTTTGTACAGTTAAAAATCAAACAGAAATATATGAAACACATTGATTCATACGAATTTACAGGCAAACGCGCGCTTATCCGCGTTGATTTTAACGTACCCCTGGATGATGAGCTGAAAATCACCGATACCACCCGTATTGACGCGGCGCTCCCTTCAATCAGGAAGGTGCTTGCCGGAGGCGGTTCAGTGATCCTTATGTCGCACCTGGGCAGGCCTAAAAAGAATTTCGAAAATAAGTTGTCACTCAAACATATCGTTCCTTACCTGAGCCATGTACTGGGTCAGGAGGTTAAATTCGCCGATGATTGCATGGGTGAATCGGCCAGAACCCTGAGTGCCGGGCTAAAGCCGGGCGAAGTGCTGCTGCTCGAAAACCTCCGTTACTACGAAGAGGAAGAAGGAAAACCCCGTTTGCCCGAAACAGCGACCGAAGAGGAGAAAAAAGCTGCCAAAGCCGCCACAAAGGAAAAACAGAAAGATTTCACCAAACAGCTTTCAACTTATGCCGATTGCTACATCAATGACGCATTCGGCACTGCGCACAGGGCCCATGCTTCTACCGCGCTGGTAGCAAAATACTTCCCCGAAGATAAACTATTCGGTTACCTGATGAATGCTGAAGTCGGCAGCCTCAATAAAGTGCTGAGAGAAGGCAAAAAACCATTTACTGCTGTACTAGGTGGCGCCAAAGTTTCCGGCAAAATACAAATCATCAACCATCTGCTGGATAAGGTGGATAACCTCATTATCGGAGGCGGCATGATGTTTACCTTTATCAAGGCGCAGGGCGGTAACGTAGGCAAATCTCTGGTTGAAGAAGACCTGCTCGAACTGGCAATCAACACCCTGGAAGGCGCAAAAATGCACGGCGTCAACATTATTCTCCCTGTAGATGCGGTTGCAGCCAATGCATTTGCCAATGATGCCGATACTAAACTGGTTAAATCAGGCGAAATTCCCGACGGATGGATGGGCCTCGATATCGGACCTGAATCCGTTGCGCTGTTCGATAAAATCCTGATGAACTCGTCAACCATTCTCTGGAACGGGCCCATGGGCGTTTTCGAAATGCCGGCATTTGCCGAAGGTACCATTCAGGTAGCCAAATCCATCGCCAATGCGACCCAGAAGGGCGCCTTTTCGCTGGTTGGCGGAGGAGACTCTGTTGCTGCTGTCAATAAATTCAAGCTTGCTGATAAAGTGAGTTACGTCAGCACCGGCGGAGGTGCCATGCTTGAGTTTATCGAAGGGAAAATCCTCCCCGGTGTAGCAGCCATTGAGGAATAATCTTTTAAAAATGTTGTAATATCAGCCCCGGGGCCAGGTCGCCGGGGCTTTTTGCTTAAAGCACGCATGCTGCTCAGGTTCCGTATTTTTCCTTGTTCTTCTATCTATAATATTAAGGAATGTAAAACCCTTTGCGGGAATATCGTCACATTACCTTACTGAACAACACGGCGGGAAATTCCGGCTGGAAGCCTTGACAATAATTCATAATTCAACTGATTGCTGAGTTCACTGAAGGAGGCCACACTGATGCTGAGCTCTCCCTGATCTCCGATTAAAATTACTTCATCACCGGTACTCACATCCGGAATCGCTGTAACGTCTGCAATCAGCATATTCATATTGATCATACCAATGATGGGCAGGCGTTGTTCCCGGATAAGCACCGATCCCGAATTACTGAGCGAACGGCTGTAGCCATGCGCATAACCGGCGGGTATTACCGCGATCTTTTTGTGCGCTGACGCCTGGAATGTGGTTCCGTAACTGATAAATTCGCCCTGCTTAACATCCTTCAGGGCCATGATGCTGCTTTTCCAGCGTATAATCCGGTGCAGGGGATCTTTTTTATCTTTTCTGCGCCCTATATATTGAATCAGTGTTTCCAGGCTCGGCCAGTAACCATACTGAAGTATGCCTATGCGAACCATATTGAAACGGAAAGCAGGATAAGTAATTGTTGCTGCTGAACTGGCTGCATGTAGCACAGATGGCCGGAGGCCGTTCTGCTCAAAGAGTGAGGCAAGGCGTTTAAACTGTTTGATCTGGCGGTGAATCCTGACATGATTGGCGATGCTTTCGGCTCCGGCCAGATGGGTACAAAGTCCGACAAGATCAAGTGTCTCAGGTTTTGACCTGATCAGGCTGATTGCCTTTGCGGCATCGGCAGCATTTAAACCCATCCGGTTCATGCCGGTTTCAAACTCAATATGTATGCGCGCCTTCTTCTTTTGTTTCATGGCTTCTTTTATACATAACCGCAGCCTTTCCAGATCAAATATCCAGCATTCAATCTCATTTCTGATGACCCATGAAAGTTGATCCTTCGGAATCCAACCCATAATCATAATGGCTGATCCGGGCTGTTTTACCTTCATCACCCGGCAGGCTTCATCCACACTGAAAACCGAAAAGTGATCAATCCCAAAACTCTCAGCAGCAGGGACGTATTGTTCGATTCCATGACCATATGCGTTACCTTTAACTACCGATGAAATTCTTACATTTTTCTTAACCAGCCGCTTTATAAAGCGGATATTGTGTTCCAATGCATTCAGGCTGATTTCAATTTCTGTGGGTGTTCTCATTCTTTATCAGTTTGTTTGCAGATCCGGATATGTAAATGCAGATCAGGAAAGTAAATAATGATGCCGTAATTCCAAATACATTGGCATCAAGACCGAACGGGAGCTCAGCACCTGAAATGATCAGTCCAAGGGTGGTCCCGCCACCGGCGAACATCGAGAGTATTGCTGCTGTTTCGCTGCGCTGACCCGCAAATACGGCAGCGATCAGCGGAACCAGCAAACCGCTTACCATAAAAGCATAGGAATACAGCATCAGGGACAAAACTTCCGATAGATTCAGGGCAATGAAAACTGCAATGATTCCCAGCAACAGTGTCAGCAGTTTCGACCATTTCATCGCTGACTTTTGGCTAATGGCATAAGGAAAAAGCCTCTGAATCAGATCGTGAAGCAGATTTGAGGAAGATGCCATCAGGCAACTGTCGGCCGTGGAAAGGATGGCGGAAAAATAAGCCGACAACATCAATCCCAGCAATCCGGCGGGCATAATGGTACGTAAGAGCAGTGGCAAGCCCATTTCAGCGTCAATCTGGCCTTCAGGTGAAAACCCCAGCGGCGCAAACATCCCATCCTGAAACGCCACCCTGGAAAGCAGCCCCAGCCCCACACCCATAAATGCCATGACAGGCCATTCAAATAAACCGGCAATGTACCATGCCTTTCTGGCTTCTGTTGCTGACTTGCTGGCATAAATCCGCTGATAGAGCGTCATCCCTACGAACCAGATCGGGAGTATGGTTACCATCCAGTTCAGAAACTGTTGCCAGGTGAGATTGGTGAAAGAGAAGAACTCGGGAGGTAGTGAAGCTGAAATATTCTCCCATCCTCCCACCGCAACCCAGGCCATCGGAATTGCCAGAAAAATAAGCCCGGACATCAATAAAATCCATTGAACGGTGTCGGTGTAGATCACTGCCTTTATCCCTCCCATCACCGTATAACCTACTGCCACAAATCCCATAACCACCAATGCAGTGGTCAGGTCGAGGCTGATGAATGCTGCCGATGCAAGCTTTGCCCCTGCCAGAAGCTGGGAACTGGTAAATCCCAGATAGCCTATACCGGAAATCAGGCCTGCCAGGAGCGCAGCCCTGGATCCGAAAAAATGCAGAAAAACTTCTGGAAAAGTAAAAAACCGGTGTTTGTCGGATAATCTTTTAATCTTCGGAATCAAGAATATCCCGCTGATCCAGGCGCCCAGTAAGCCGGTAAACAGCATCCAGGATCCGGAAATACCGATCAAAAAGCCCAGGCCGCCCAGCCCGATTGAAAAACCACCTCCTACATCCGTTGCAACCACCGAAAGGCCAATGTGCCATTTCCCCATTCCACGGCCACCAACATAATAATCCTCAACTCCGGTATTGCGGATATGGAAATAATATCCCACACCCAGCATCCCAAGCATATACACGATAAAAATCAGTAAATCAATTGTCGCCATGGCAATTCCTTTAGGATACGCAATAAGGGTTAGAAAGCCACCTCCGGCTGTAAACACTTTGCCGGTGCGCCCAAAAAACCTTTAAGGCTTTGCGATTCAGGAGATAAAGAATTGAAAACGTGCATGTTACCGAAACATGCCTCCTGAAAATATCAGGAGCTCCTCCGGAGTCCTGACGCTGAAAATCAAATTTTATGAAAACAAAATTAAAAATAAATATTGAAAGTCAATACTTTAACAGTAACAAAATGTAAGGCCACTGTTGCCGGGGTATCAAAGAGGCACTTCAATATCAGGTCGTCCGGTCAAAAACTGAACAAGCCGTAAATCGGGGTTATCATTGCAAAATCAATGGTTCAGGCCTGCCGGGCTTCCACCTGATCAATCCGTGAGAATAAAATGCTTGGATTGTATCTTTTGTACATCAGCACAGACAAAAAAAGCTCAAAAATATTTCAGCACTTTTGTGACTAACCTATAATTCATGTATGTTTGATTAATAATAAGATTTCCTGAAAATTCACAAGGATGACAAGAATTCTCACAGCTGCCATTTTGCTTTCATTGTTTAGTGTGAAAGCTCCGGGCCAGATTTATAAAAACCCGGATGCTCCGGTTCCTTTAAGGGTAAACGATCTGTTGAGCCGCATGACCCCTGAAGAGAAATTCTGGCAGCTTTTCATGCTGGTTGAAGATTGGAATCCTGACAAAAGCAGGTATAAGGACGGGGCATTCGGATTCGAAGGAGGGGTTGCCAACGATGCTGCCAACACTGCCGGTCAGATGATTGAGACAGCAAGCGGTGAAAGGGCTTCCGAAATGGTCAGGCTGATCAATAAAGCGCAGAGGCACTTTGTTGAAAACACCCGTCTGGGCATCCCGATCATCCCGTTTGATGAAGCCCTTCATGGCCTTGTCCGGCCAGGGGCAACGGTTTTTCCTCAGTCAATAGGGCTGGCTGCAAGTTTCGACACCTCCCTGATGCACCGCGTTGCAGCCTGTATCGCGGAAGAGAGCAGGAGCAGGGGAATCAGGCAAGTGCTGTCACCGGTTATTAATATTGCCGGCGATGTACGTTGGGGCAGGGTTGAAGAAACTTACGGGGAAGATCCCTTTTTATCTTCATTGATGGGAATTGCCTTTATCTCTGAATTTGAAAAGCGAAACATCATCGCCACACCCAAACATTTCATTTCCAATTACGGGGCAGGAGGCCGCGACAGTTATCCGGTTCATTATAATGAACGGTACCTGCGGGAAATTGAACTGCCGCCCTTTGAAGCCGCATTTAAAAAGGCCGGTGCAAGATCCGTCATGACTGCTTACAATTCCCTCGATGGCAGCCCGTGCACTGCCAACAACTGGCTGCTCAACACCCTGTTGAAAAAGGAATGGGGCTTCCGGGGATTTGTAATTTCTGACGCCGGGGCCACCGGAGGAGCCAATGTATTGCATTTTACGGCCGCAGATTACCGGGGATCGGCAGAAAAATCGATCAGTAACGGGTTGGATGTTATCTTTCAGACTGCATTCGAACATTATCCGCTTTTTATTGAAGCCTTCCGGTCAGGAGAAATAGCCCCGGCAGTAATCGACAGCGCGGTAGCCCGGGTGCTTCGCGCCAAATTTGAGCTCGGGCTCTTTGACCACCCTTATGCTGACCCCGTTGAAGCCGGAAAAATAAACGGCGCACCCGAACACAGGGAGGTATCGATAGAAGCAGCAAGAAAATCTATGGTCTTGCTAAAAAACCGGCAACAACTCCTCCCGCTCGGAGAAGGCGTTAAAAAGATTGCTGTAATCGGCCCTGACGCCGTTGAAGCCCGGACCGGAGGCTACAGCGGGCCGGGAAATAACAAAATCTCCATACTGGAAGGAATCAGGCAAATCGCCCCTGCAGGTGCCTTGGTTCAGTATGCACGGGGAAGCGAAAGGGAACTGGAGCAATATAATACCATTCCGGCCAGCAATCTTTCGACAAAATATGACGGGAAGATGAACGAGGGGCTCACCGGCCATTATTTTACCGGTATTGATTTCTCAGGGGAGCCTCTCTTCAGCAGGATTGACAAAGAAATAAACTTCAGGTGGACACTTTTTCCGCCGGATCCCGCTTTGCCCGACAACGGATTTTATGCCGTCATCTGGGAAGGAAAAATCAGGGGACCGGCAAACGGAAGAATTCAGTTAGGTATCGATGGAAATGACGGTTACCGGATTTTTATTGACAAAAAGTTGTTGATTGACAAAAGTATATACAATGGAAAAAACACTACGCTGGCAGACTTTGACTTTATTGAAGGAAAAGAATACGATATCCGCATCGAGTATGCTGAGCCTGCCGGCAATGCCTGGTTCAGGCTGGTATGGACATACGGCATTCCTGACCATTATGCCCGGCAAATGCAGGAAGCTGTCGATCTTGCCCAACAAAGTGACATTGTTGTTTTTGCAGCCGGAATAGAAGAAGGAGAATTCCGTGACCGGGCATTACTTGGTCTTCCCGGAAATCAGGAGGAGTTGTTGCTCCGGCTGGCAGAAACAGGAAAACCCGTCATCGTTGTGCTGACGGGCGGCAGCGCGATCACCATGCAGCACTGGATTGATAAAGCCGGCGCTATTCTTTATGCCTGGTATCCGGGAGAAGCAGGAGGAATCGCAGTTGCGGAAGTATTGTTTGGGAAATACAATCCTGCAGGAAGGTTACCCATCACATTCCCCCTACATGAGGGCCAGTTGCCACTGGTATATAATCACAAGCCGACAGGCCGGGGCGACGATTACCTTAACCTGACCGGTCAGCCGCTTTTTCCTTTCGGATTTGGACTCAGTTATTCGCAGTTCTCCTATAAAAACCTTGTAATCTCTCCCTTAACCGAAGAAAGGCATTTCCGCGCAACATTTACCCTTACAAATACGGGGACTATCGCCGGCGAAGAAGTGGTACAATTATATATCCGTGACAGGCTTGCCTCCGTTGCCAGACCTGTAATGGAGCTGAAAGGGTTCAGCCGCCTTCACCTGGCTCAGGGAGAATCGCGGCAGGTCGAATTTACCATCACTCCTGAAATGCTTCAGATGCTTGATATCAATTTGAAACCTGTGATCGAACCCGGAGATTTCAACATAATGATAGGAGCATCCTCAAAGGATATCAGATTAAAGGAAGTACTCAGCATAGAATAAACAGCCATTAAAAACTTCGCCTGATTTGCCGGAAGCTCATTGAAACAACAGGAAACTGATTATTCTGATCCCGCACTGAAACGTATGTAATCCACCATTAATGGTAGTTCATCCTTATCTACCCCATTCCGGATAAGCACATTACTGTCGGCAAAAAATCCTTTCAGAAAAGAACGGAGATCGCCGTCACGTTTCCTGATGCTGCTGATATAATATTCAGCGGCTTGTTGCTTGTCGCCCCTGCAAAAAGCCAGATGTCCCGCATTTATGTAATCATAGGCATTCGGTTCAAGGGCCAGCAACTGCTGATAATAGGGAGCGGCTTCATCAGTCCTGCCCAGCACCAGCAGGCACCAGGCCACCGGACGCATGGCACGCGCGGAACCCTGGTCGGCAAATTCAATCCGGTAGAAGTAATCAAGTGCTTTTCCCGGTTCGTTCAGATTGAGATAACAGGTACCGATGGCTGCAGCCGTTTTCAGATTATCAGTTTCGAGGCCGTCGAGTTCCAGATAAGTTTCAAGCGCTGCCCGTGTGTCAGACAATTTCAGATGACATTGCGCGATCTTTCCCAGCAACCAGATACGGTTTGTATCAAAAAGATCGGCCTTGCGGTAACAGTCAATGGCATCCTGATAGTTTCCCTTTTGCTGACAGCAATACCCAGATTTCTCAAATAATTCTGCATAGCTTTCACCTTTCTTCTCAAGCAGTTGGTAAATCCTGAGCGCCTCATCATAATGATCATTGTCAAAATAAAACGATGTAACGGCCTTTAGTCTGGCCGTATCATCAATCAGGAGATCAAAAATCGAAGTAAGATGAAATTCAAGCGGAAGGGAAAAGATATCGCCTATCTCGTTCCTGAGCGGATGGAGCCTGAAAAAACGGTAAAGATCCTGAATATACTGAATCACAACACGTTTACTGCGAAGTGAAGAATCATTTACCTCTTCACTCAGCAATTCCTCATACTGTTCGGCTTCCGCCGAAAACATCTGCCCGATCAAACCCTTCTGAGCATCAGGCATATTGGCTATATTCAGGATAAATGAGAACTTATCCGAATTGCACATGAAAACAGATCTTTCTATGCCTCCGGCCAGGATATTTTTAAATGGCTCATCTTCACCTTTCAGGGCATTCACGATAGCATAATGTTCCTTATAAAAAGGCATAAACCAGTTGGGAAGCTCCGAAAAGAACGGGAATGATTTAAGCATGGCAAAAGCACCAAGGAAAACATCGGCACCCTCCATCTGCATATTGGTCAGTTCTTCCAGTTTCCGCACAAGCCCGGGCTGATTGTCGAAATACTTTTCCCAATCAGGGTTCTTATCCTGAAACTCCTCGGGCGACATCAGTTTATCAAGGTTGAGTTTTTCGCTGAGATCCTCGTTAAATTTTATTACATCAGGAATTATTTCCTCCCGGAACCTCCTGGTAATTTTTTCAGTATCCTTCGAGCGGATCAGCTGAATCATCACCGATTCAGCCTCAGTTGCAAACCGTTCATTTCCCCGGAGCAGGAAAAGCCGCTCCATTATGGCAGGATAAAGAAGTATACGGTTCTTGTATATACTGATGGTAATGATTAATCCGACAAGTGCCCGCTGCGAGATTCTGCAATCCTCCTCATCATAAAGCCGGATAAGCAGTTCCAGCTTACGGTAATCAAAACACCGCAGCATGCCCAGGGTCAGGGCGCTTACCAGCATCGATTTCTCATACCATGGGATGGATGTACTGTCAAAAATCATTAACACCCTGACAGCATCGTCCTCTGTCAGCTTATGGGTAAGCCAGAGCAACTGAAATGCCCTGATGATGGCATTCCGGTGCTGAACGGCTGTTTCACTTTCGGTTTCATCATCAAACAACACTGTGCTCCGCAACATCTCTTCCAATTCATGGTCGAACGAAAGCCCCAGCAGGCTCTCAGCCATATCTTCACTCGACCGGCGCATCTCACGCTCCAGTTCATGCTTCATGCCAATAGTCCTCAATGATGTTCTTGAGATCAGATCCATCCTCAGATTATCTGCCAGTTCATAAACCGAAACCAGCAAGCGGTTATATATCAGCTCTCTTTGCGGATCAGCTATCCCTTTCACCGTATAGCTCAGCATATTGCCATAGGTGAACCGCAGTTCATCCATTCTTGCAAGATGGCCTGTATTGCCCTTTTGCACAGCAATCGCAGCAATTTTATCCAGGGCATCAAGCACTCTTTGCTGTCCGAGCAATTTGCAGACGTTATTGTACCAATCTTCTATTTCCCGGTAATTCATCTTTCAGGATATTTGATCCGTTTAATAAAATTTCAATCGAAATCAACGATTTATATTTTCAGCCGGATCATATTCTGTGTGAATGTACCAAAAATCATGCAGCAATCAATATCCTGCCACATTAGCAGTTATTACTGTCCGCGAGTGAACACCGGTATTGGCGAAAGCGAACATATACCAAAAATTTAAAAAATAAATTACCGATATAATTCTGATTTTAAGTAATTTACATTTTGTGGCATGATTCATGAAAATCAATAAGTATCATTTATATTCCTGTACCATGACATTGCTGTTAAACTATCTTAAATCTGCATTGAGGAATATTGCCCGGCTCAGGGTTCATGCCATTGTTAACATTACCGGCCTGACGATCGGGTTCGCGGGATTTATCATAATAATGCTTTATGTCAGCGATGAAATGGCCTATGACAGATACCACACCCATGCGGATGAAATCGTCAGGGTGCTGAGTACTTCCGATTTCGAAGGGGTTGCTGAGCGGTCGGTAAGCTGCCCAGCGCCGCTGGGTCCTGCAATTCTTCTGGAGTATCCCCACCTGATCGCCGGTATGACCCGGATATACAATGACTGGTCAACAGAATACTATATCGAATATGAAAATTCCGGCTTCAGGGAAAAGCGGTTCTTTTTTGTCGACTCCACATTCAACGATGTATTTGATCTGCATTTTTTGGAGGGTAATCCAGGCGACGCCCTTAGCAAGCCATTTACAGCGCTTATTACAAAAACAACTGCTGAAAGATATTTCGGCAATGAAGATCCGCTTGGTAAAACGATAAAGTTCGAGGGGCGCATTAATATTACGATAACAGGAGTTATTGCGGATACCCCGCCGCATTCTCATTTTAGTTATGACTTTCTGGCATCCATGTCGACCCTGAGGGTGCTTTGGGGCGGGAAAATGCCCGAAACCTGGGTTTACAATCCATTCTGGACTTACCTGAGGCTGCATGACAAAAGTAAGGCACCCCTGCTCGCAGCGCAATTGCCTGCTTTTACCAGAAAATATTTTTATGACGCAGAAAAAGATCATATTACTTTATCGTTACAACCGCTTACAGATATTCATTTACGCTCAGATCTGGACTATGAGATTGAGCCAAACGGGAAAATCAGTTATGTTAGGATATTGGTGATTGTGGCAGTATTTATCCTGATCATTGCGGTAATCAATTATATTAACCTTTCGACCGCTTTTGCCATCCGGCGTTCGCGCGAGACAGCCATCCGCAAGGTAGCCGGGGCTTCGAGACAACAACTGATCGTTCAGCACCTGGGCGAATCCCTTTTACTGACTTTTATCGCGCTTGTTCTGTCTTTGGCTGTAATTGAGGCAATCCTGCCATTTTTCAACCGGTTTGCCGGAAAAGAAATCAGTTCATCAGTGATTTACACCGCCGGCTTTCTCCCGAAGGTACTTTTATTATGGCTTTGTACCGGCTTGCTTTCAGGTTTATATCCGGCCATTTTCCAATCCGGTTTCAAAACCCTTCAGGTGTTAAAAGGACGTTCAACCCGGAACAGCAGTGGATTTGCGCGCAAAGCCCTTGTGGTAACTCAATTTACACTTTCAATCACGCTGATAACTTCAAGCATGATGGCCTTCGATCAGATTTCCTACCTAAGGGAAGCAGAGCTGGGGTTCAGAAAGGATAACATCATTATGGTTCCGGTGATGCGTTCACCCGTGGCAGGCAAGTACGAGACATTCCGCAATGAACTCTCTTCCAGACCAGGGATAGCAGGGGTGACAGCCGTGGATTACATAATCGGAACTGACCATAATAACCACGAGTTCAGACCGGAAGGCTATCCACAGAATAAATGGCAGTTTTACCCTGCTTTGGTTGTCCGGGATGATTTCTGTAAAGTTTTTGACATAGAACTGGTTGCCGGCAGGGACTATATTAAGGGAAGTAAAACTGACCCGATGGAAGCCATCCTGATCAATGAAGCTATGGTAAAACACCTCGGGTGGAAATCGAATGAAGAGGCTTTGGGCAAACGTTTTCACAGCCGCGTCGGCAAAGAAAAGGTAACCGGCGTTTTCCGCAACTTCAACGCCAGTTCACTTCATTCCAAAGCCGGCCCCCTGGTGCTCAACGTAAAGGAAGAACCCTGGGAGGTCAATGCATTTACAAACTTCATTGCGGTGCGTGCAGCGAAGGGGCAAAGCCGGGAAGCGCTTGAGAGTATAAGAAAAATGTGGGAATTGTATGCACCGGGTCGCCCATTCAGCTATACATTCCTGAGTAATGAGCTTGACAAGTTGTATAACGAAGAGGAATACCTGAGCCAGGTTTCAGCTGTTCTGGCGGTTCTTACCATCCTGATTGCTGCAATCGGGCTTTTCGGACTGGTGTCGTTCATGGCTACCCAGAAAATAAATGAGATCGGAATCAGGAAAGTGCTCGGAGCTTCAACATCAGACCTTGTTATGCTGCTGACTTCAGGTTACATCAAACTTGTAGGGATAAGTATTATAATTGCCTGGCCTTTGTCGTATTTTGTCATTGACAGGTGGTTTGATCATTTTGCCTACCGTGCAGACATGAAATGGGGATACTTTTTCCTGGCCGGAGTCCTGTCACTGTTGCTTACCGCTGCCATCACCGGAATCAAGGCCTGGAGATCATCAGAAATAAATCCGGCAATAACCCTTAAATATGAGTAACCTTTTGACAGGTTAAGTTGTCAAATAAAACAAACTTACCGGAAAACCAAGTCTTCATCATCAAAATAACCATTTATGATCAGCAATTACTTCAGGAGCGCATTGCGTAATTTTAACCGGAACAAAGGTTACTCGCTGATAAACATTTTGGGCCTGTCTCTGGGGATTACAGCAACCATATTTATCCTGCTTTATATTAATGATGAGTTGGGATATGACAAGCATTTCCGATTGTATGACAGGCTCTACAGGGTTGAGGGCGATTTCATGATCAACAACAAGCATGACCGTTTCGCCGTGAGTTCAATGGCCATCGGTCCTGCACTGAAAATTGAGATGCCTGAAATAGAAATGTACTGCAGATTTAACGGCAACGACAATCTTATTATACGTTACCAAGAAAAAGAATTTATAGAAAAACAATCCTATTTTGCTGATTCAACAGCTCCTGTCATGTTCACGCTTGACTTTGTTGAAGGAACTCCGGAAAATGCGCTTACTGAGCCATTTACGATAATCATGAGTAAATCACAGGCAAAAAAATATTTTGGGGATGAAGAAGCCTATGGCAAAACAATTATTACAGGAAATGGCCGGAGTTATAAGGTTACCGGGGTATTTGAGGATTTGCCTGCAAATACGCATATGAAATTTGACATTTTGCTCTCCATGGAAACATTGGCTACCCTGTTCGGGGCAGAGCGGTTCAGGAGTCTGGAGCCAGGTGCCTTCTGGAATGTTAACAGCTACACCTATATCCTTTTGTCAGAAAATGCCGGCATCAATCAGGTTCTGGAAAAGTTTCCCGCACTTTATGATAAATACATGAAAGAGATCGGCGATCAGATCAATGCTTCATTCACAATGCTGGCCACCAGAATCGACAAAGTTCATCATACTTCAAAGCTGTCAGCCGATCTTCCGGTAGGGAACAAGGCTTATATTTACGTTTTCGGGATTGTAGCAATTTTTATTTTATTGCTGGCAGCAATCAATTATATGAACCTGGCAACGGCGCGGGCCTCAGCCCGTGCACGTGAAGTGGGGCTTCGTAAAGTTGTGGGTGCAAACAGAACACAGCTTGCGTGGCAATTCATGAGTGAAAGCCTGATACTGGCCGTTGCATCATTCATCATTTCTTTGGGCATTATGCAGTTGCTGCTACCGCTCTTCAATGAAATATCCGGGAAACAACTTTCCTTCAGTTTCTATGAAAATCCGGATGTTTTTGCAGGGATGCTCGGCATTGCATTATTTACCGGACTGCTAAGCGGTGCTTATCCTGCACTCTTTCTTTCATCTTTCCAACCGGCTAAAGTGCTGAAAGGAAAACTTCACACAGGAAACAAGGGTTCATGGCTCCGCAAAGGACTTGTTACATTCCAGTTGCTGATTTCGGTTTCTATGATTACAGGCACGCTTGTAATATATAAACAACTTAATTACATGAAGGATGCAGATGTTGGTTTCGACAAGGAAAACGTTATGGTCGTGGAGGTTCAGGATACGGCCTTCAGAAAAAGGACCGATGTTTTCAGGAAAGAGTTGTTACAGAACCCTGGAATTCTCAACGCAAGTATGTCATTTGGCGTACCCGGAGGACGGCATGGCATTCAGGTAATGCGTGTGGAAAAAGAAGAAAAGATGCAGGAATATGCCATGAACCTGATCCCCTGCGATTATGACTTTATTGACCTTTTAAAGCTGGAACTGGTAAAAGGAAGAAATTTCAGCCGTGAAATGGGATCAGATAAACTGGAAGCTGTTATCATCAACGAAACCGTTGCAAAAGCCCTGGGATGGAACGATGATGCACTTGGGAAAAAGATTCATCACAATTTTGAGCTTGATGGTACCGGAGGCAGGATGATGAAAGTAATCGGCGTGGTGAAAGATTTTCATTTCACCTCTCTTCACAATAAAATTGAACCAATTGTTCTGTTTATACCCGAGTTCCCGATGAACCTGCTCACCATCAGGTTAAAACCGGAAGCAGGATCGGCAACCATCGATTATATCAGGGAAAAATGGCAGGAATACGGTGCCAATCGCCCTTTCGATTATTACTTTCTTGATAAAGATTATGAGGACAAATATCTGGCCGAGTCTAATCTTGGAAAAGTATTTACCATCTTTGCGGCCCTTTCAATTTTTATTGCATTACTTGGCCTTATCGGCCTTGCATCTTTTTCAGCCATGCAAAGAACCAAGGAGATTGGCATCCGCAAGGTACTCGGAGCTTCGGTTCAGAATATCGTCGGTATGTTCTACAAGGAGTCTGTTATCCTTGTCTTTATAGCACTTTTAATCGCATCGCCCCTTTCATGGTATTTTCTTGATCAATGGCTGGGCAATTTCGCTTATCATATAAATCTGGGGTGGATTACTTTCATTATTTCAGGTTTTATTGCCCTGATCATTACGATCCTCTCTGTCAGTTTTCATTCTTTAAAGGCAGCTTCAGCCAACCCTGTGAATGCCATTAAATATGAATAACCCGGTCATTTTTGTTTTATTAATAAATTTAATATCATGAGAAAAACCATTTCGTTTATTGCTTTCATCCTATTATGCGGCATGGGATTGCCGGCTCAGGAGAGCAACGATGAAGCTCAGATCAGAAAGGTGATTGAATCTGCCTACATCGAAGGCATTCATAACCTTGGAAGTGTTGATGACATAAACCGTGGATTTCATCCGGGTTTTGATCTGCTGATCCTCCGGAACAACAGCCTTTCCAAACTACCTATATACACCTGGCTTGAATCTGTGTTGCACCGCAAAGCTGAGCAACCCGCCGGACCGGAGCATAAAATCAGCGTTAAGTTTCTGTTCAATGACATCACCGGGAATGCAGCCGTCTCAAAGATTGAACTATACAGGGAAGACAAACTTTTGTTTACGGACTATCTTTCGTTGTACAAATTCAATGAGGGCTGGAGAATCGTCAGCAAGATTTATCAGCAGCATTAAAATATCGCTGCCATCAGGCAATTTAACTACGAAAATGATGGATGGCCGCCATTGCTTCGCCGGCAGAAACTGACTCCATCAAACGGGCGCGCAAACTTGCTGCACCATCAAAGCCATGGACATAAATCTTGAAAAATCTCTTCAGGATATTGTAATTGCGGGTATCTTTCCATGTTGATGCATATAAAAGGATGTGCTTTTCCAGCAGATTTAGTTTTGCGGAAACCCTATGCTCATCCGGTTCGGCGGAAAAGAACCAGGGATTGGCAAAGATTCCCCTTCCAACCATAATTCCGTCAGCCCCGGTATGTTCACTCAGAAGAATGCCTTGCCGGTAATTTTCTACATCACCATTACCAATGATCCTAATTCCCGGATCTATGCTGTCCCTTATTTCTGCTGCAATCTTCACCTGCTCCCAATCGGCCGCTTTCAGCGACATCATCTGCCTGGTGCGCGCATGAAGGGTAATGGCTGAAACCTTGCAGGAAAGCAGGTGCGAAATCCATGATCCGGTGATGTGCTCACGGATTCCGGTCCTTGTTTTTACACTTACCGGAAGTGAGGAACCTTTTCGGGTCGCTTCAATGATTTCTGCTGCCAGCGTGTTCTGTCCGATCAATGCAGCACAGGCGCCCTGTTTTACTATTTTATCGGCCGGGCATCCCATGTTGATATCGATTCCATCGAAATGATAGTTGTCTGCAATAAAACGCGAGGCCTGATAGAACTTTTCAGGATCGCTGCCCCAGATCTGAGCCAACAGGAAAACCCCTGACTTTTCGAGCAATTCCCTTTCTGAAGAATTTACCATTAACCTGTGAACAACCGCATCCCGCCCTTTAGGATGACAAAGACCGTCAACCGAAGTGAACTCGGTAACCAGTACACGCAGCCGTTCGGGCGAAGAAACAGAAAGCACCACCTCCCTGAAAACGGTATCAGTAACGTCTTCCATGGGAGCCAGCACAAAAAAGGGCCCTTTAAGGGTTTTCCAGAAGTCAGTCAAGTCAGGGATGCATTTCAGCAACCTTAAACAAAGGCAGGTAGTGAATGTTCAACTTCCGCAGGTACGAGAGCCTAGCAGACCTTATAGGCTTTCCTGAGTTTTTTATAGTGGCGCAGGCCATCCTCATTGGCAATACCACGAATAAAATTGTCGATCATGACATCGTAAAGAATCCTGAATGAGAATTTCTCGGGCGGAAAAAAATCCGGATTATGAAGATCCAGAAGCCGGCTGATGTATAAACGGGCAAGCAATTCAATACTCAGGTCTTCGCGGTACATTCCCTGGCGGATCCCTTTCTCGATGTTGACCTTCATTTTTTCGAAAATAAAATCAACCCGTTGTTCGATGTGATACCGGTATATTTCCGGATAAAGTGCTTTAAGGTCGTGGGTTACGCTGGGTGTAAGTTCAAGAAACCGGCTGCTCATAACCTGACTAACAATCATCAATATCTCGATGGCATTGGTTTCTTCAAAATTATTCTCATCAAAAATAGATCTGAACGAATTCCGCTCATATTCAAGCAATTTCTCTATCAGACTGGGTTCGTCGCTAAAATAAAGGCTCAGCTCATTGCGATCAATTCCAAGATGTTTACTTACCTGATCCAGATTTAATTGCTTTACGCCTGTTTTCAGCGATAATTCCCTGACTCCGGACAAGATTTGGTGTAAGTTTTCTTCCATCAATAATAAGGCAACTTTTTGGGGTCGGCTGTCTGCGAAAATACAAAAATTATCATCAGCCAAAACAGACCGAATCAAGGCGAATAAACAATCTTAAATACGGAAGAGGATGTTCCTGTGCTGAGTCGCAACAGGTAAACACCAGGCCGGAGGGCTCCACTGCCGGGATCAAGATGCTCGAGGTATTTTCCGGCCGGGAGCATTTGATTCTCCATTATGTTGAGCAATTTACGGCCAAAGAGGTCGCAGAGCGTCAGGCTTACCCGGGAATTATCCTTTAAACGGAAGGAAATGGCTGAAGTACGGCTGAAAGGATTGGGAGACGCCGTCATGGAAGCAGCAGGCCTGAGAGATTCTTCTGCTGAAATTCCGACAATTTCATCATCCACAATGGCCGTCAGTATGCTCAGCTGATTATCGTGCAAACGGGTCCAGACCGGCCTGATAACACCATTTTGAACTGCAATATTGGTATAATCCCCGAAAAAAATATTCTGATTCGGGATAAATGGCGATTCGCTGACCCTGAAGTTCAGAAATGATTCACCACCATCTTCGGAAACTGCCAGGTACACATCCGTATTCTCGTCCTGATAACTCCTTCTGTCATAAAAAACAAACCAGAGATTACCGTTGGATTGATCAATGGTCATCCAGGTAAAGAACTGGTGTTTCCCGGGTTCATCGTCGTTAACCCGTATGGGCGCACTCCACGTAAATCCTCCGTCAGTAGATTTTGCCAGCCAGATATCCGTATCATTGAATCCGTTCCGCTGATCTGACCAGTTTATATAAATTGCCCCGCGGTCAGGTCCGTTACTGACATCGCAACAGGTCACGGGCAGGCCATTTGCACGGTATATGCCGGGGATACTGTAATTCCAGCCACCGGGCTGATCGCTGACAAAAATATCCCGGTCAAGCCAGGTATTTCCGCCATCTGTTGACCGGTCAAACATGATGCCCCCCGGGCCTGCCCAGGCAACATAGATTTCGCCATCAGGGCCATAAGCCGGAACCGCCCCTTCAACAGTATTGTCGCCATCAATGCAATCTCCTGCCACCCGGTTCAGCCTGACCGGATTGCTCCAGGTTTCGCCCTGATCAATGGATTTGGAAAACCTGATGATGCTGCTGTCGTTGGGGTTCAGGCTGCCATATTCATCAAACTGTGTCCAGGTAAGGCAGATTTCATTGGTTAACGGGTTAACTGCAGCCCATTCCTTGTCCTGAGCTTTACTGCCATCGAGGCCAATGCCTTTATCATTGTTCCAGGTTGCTCCGTAATCAGAACTTTTCTGGCATACAATCTGATCAATCCATGCGGGTCCCGGAGGATTTGAAAGGTGAAAAAAGTAATAATTTCCCAGGGTGTCAATTACAATACATGGATCTCCCCAAACACCCAGGGTTGAGGAAAACAACCGGCCTTCACTCCATGTATATCCACCGTCATCAGAAATATAATAGGTATCAATATTGACGCCGACCATCATGCGGTCGGGATTCTTCGGATCAATATATATAGATGGCTCGTTGGGATCCCTGAAATTGCCCAATAGAATATTCTGGTGTTGGGCAGCCCCGTATAACCAGCTTAAAATAAAAGCAAGAAATAAGAAATTCCGGTTGATCATGATTCTGTATTTGCCTGATTCAAAATTAGTCAGAAATTATACATACTGCATCAAAAACCTTCAGGGTTGTGTATGTTTGCAAAATAAAACCTTTGAGGCCAAATCTGTGAGCCAACTTCAGCAAAAGCACTGAGCCATGAAAATAAAAAAACCTGAAATGCACTGGCAGATTTTAATTGCTTTGATTGCCGGGACACTTTTTGCAGTATATCTTCCTGATCAGACTGTGTGGATCAGCTGGATGGGGGATCTCTTCCTGAAGCTGCTCAAGATGGTTATCATTCCGCTGATTGTCAGCTCTATAATTACAGGTATCGCCGGAATCGGAACTCCGGAGAGCCTGGGAAGGCTGGGGTTAAAAACCATCGGGTTTTACTTTTTCACAAGTTTTCTTGCGATTATTCTTGGGCTGACCCTGGTGAATCTCATTAAGCCCGGAGTTGGGGCTGATTTGTCCTTTGCGGAAACAATGGAGACACTACCTGCTGCCGATCAATCGCTCGGGCAGTTGCTTATCGGGTCAGTGCCCGAAAATATATTTAAATCCCTGGCAGAGGGAAATATGTTGCCTATTATCTTCTTTTCCATGTTGTTTGGTTATTTTGCAAATCTGACCTCAAACGCTCATCAGCAGGTTATTCACCGGTTTTTTAATTCAGTTTTTGAAGTTATGATGAAGATTACTATGGCAGTTATCAAGCTCACTCCTCTGGGTGTTTTTGCCATCATTGCCACTGTGATTTCGAAATATTCCGGGGATGCAAACTCCCTTACACAGATTTTCTCAAGAATGGGTTTGTATATGCTCACCGTGCTGCTGGCTTTATTCATTCATGCCTTTTTCACACTACACCTTGTGATTTGGATAATCAACCGCATTAACCCACTCAGGCATTTTAAAAATATGTCAATCCCTTTACTAACTGCCTTTTCAACTTCTTCATCGAGTGCAACACTGCCCCTGACTATGGAAGCTGTGGAGCATAAAGATGGGGTATCACCGAGAATTTCAAGCTTTACACTGCCTTTGGGAGCCACGATCAATATGAACGGAACCGCGCTTTATGAGTGTATAGCTGCCATTTTTATTGCTCAGGCTTATGGAATTGATCTTACAATAGGGCAACAATTTATTGTTGTGATCACCGCGTTGCTGGCAGCTGTTGGTTCGGCAGGTATTCCCATGGCCGGCCTTGTAATGATGGCCATTGTCCTTAAAGCCGTTGGCCTGCCGCTTGAGGGGATTGGCCTGGTTCTGGCAGTTGACAGGATACTCGATATGTTCCGTACAGCTGTAAATGTTTATGGAGACACCTGTGCAGCTGCAGTGATTGCCAAATCAGAAGGCGAAAAGCTGAATGTATAACCGGATTATAATATAATCGGCAGGTTAATGCGGACGCGGGTTCCAGCCGGTTTGCCCTGATTATCGTATAAATCAGTGTAAATAATTTTCATTTCTATTCCATAAAGGCTATTCAGAAGGCTTAGCCTGGACTCCACGATAGAAATACCCAGGGATTTACGGTTCCTATCGTTCTGTGAATTCTCCGCCATGGATTGTGCCCTCCCTTTCCCATTGTCCTCAACGGTGCAGATTATCTGATTACCGGTTTCATTCAGTTTCAGGTCAACACGGATACAGCCTGGCCTGTCAATCCCCATAATGCCATGCCAGATGGAATTTTCAATGAATGGCTGAATCAGAAAGGCGGGGATATAACAAACTTCAGGTTCAATGACAGGGTCAATATTCAAATGAAAATCAAATTTCTCCTGAAACCTGATTGATTCAAGTTCAAGGTATATATTCAGGGCTGAAACTTCATCATTAAGCGAAACTGCATGCGATTGTGAATTATTCAGCATGAGTCTCATAAGTCTGGAGAATTTGGTAAGATATTGGGAAGACGAAAGCCGGTCATTTTTAATAATATAAGATTGTATGCTATTGAGGGTATTGAATACAAAATGTGGATCCATTTGCCTTGCAAGCGCCTGCTGACGATACCAGCTTATATCATTCCTGAGTACGGCTTCACGTCTTATCTGCTTAATTCTGTATGAATAAAAAAGAAGGGCAAGTCCGGAACCTACCAGAACTATTAAAGTAATAAACCACCAGGTTCTCCAGAAAGGCGGTAAAATTACAAAGCTGATGATGGCGGGCCCGCTGCTTTGTAAACTATCTGAATTGACTGCTATGACTTCAAACTGGTACTCTCCTGGAGGAAGAAAAGCATACTCAACCTGTGAATTGGATGTGCTTATCCAGTCTTCGCCCAGCCCCTTTAATCTGTATTTATAGACCAGATTACCTGCGTCACGGAAAGAAATACCAGTAAATCTGATGGAAATAAAATTCTGGTTATGCCTGAAGAAATAACCTGACTTTACGGGCATATCCTCTTCTATTACGCTGAATCCATTTATAAATATGGGGGGCGGTTCCGTGACAGGTTTATAATCCTTATAGTTAAAAACTGTAAGACCTTCATTTGTAGCAATATAAATCAATTCCTGATTCCCCGCTATTTGATTAATTTCATTAGAGATAAGGCCATGTTGTTTAGAGAAAATGACAATTTTCATTTCATCTGTACCCACTTTCGTAAGATCCAGACAATTTAAACCATTATTGGTGGCAATCCAAAGAAGGTTACCGGTAATCAGGAGCGAAGTAACAGAATTACTGGTAAGGCCATGAGAACTGTTTAGATAAATGGTAGTATCATTAGTATGTACAAGAACACCAAAGCCTTTGGTTCCGAATACTTTAATTTCATCATTACTAGTGGTTACTATACTTGTAATCCGGTTTTTCAGCATGGGATCTAGTGCGCCTATATATTCAAATTTCCCATCTGTGAATTGCCACAATCCGCTCGTTGTTCCAAGCAAAAGCTTAGATTTCCCATACCGTGTAATCGTTTCGACCCTGAGTTCAATATCATCATCTAATAAGGAGTTATAAATGACTTGCCCATCCTCTGCTATAGTAAGACCTGCGGCTTCTCCGAGATAAAGTTTTCCATTCCCATCGAAAAAAAGATCTTTAATATTAAAAACTTTTCTGCTATTTATATTAGAAGTCCTGTAATATTTATGATTATTTTCATGTTTTGTCACCTTCATCCAATCGTATGAATATAAATAATCATTTGTTCCTATCCACAACTTTTCATTAGTTTCCTCTTCAAGAGCATATATTACCCCATTGGGGGTTTCAGAAATCTTAACCTTGGTTATCACATTTCCCTGCAAAATGTTAATATAGGGATCGTTCATTCCGGCCACAATTTTGCCCCCGGCGATTGCAAGACAATTAATTTTATTACTGCTTAATCCATCAGACACCTGAAAACTGTAAAAACTTTCCGAAGCAAGATAAAACACCCCATCTTCAAGAGTTGTAAACCACCTGCCTCCTTCGTTATCAATAACCATGGATGAAATGGATAAGCCTTCCAAATATTTAACCAAAGGCTCACTTTGAATATTTCCATCTTCATAAACGGAAATTCCAGACTTATCTTTTCCTACCCATAAATTCCCATTCTCATCCAGGTTCATCCAAAATACCCTGTCATCAGAATTCACCATAACATAATTACCATCGGGCCAAAGTTTAACAAGAATGTCATTGTAAGTAAAATATACCTCACCTTTTTCCCCCTTCAAAACCAACAGATTTCCAAACGAATAAGTCCGCGAACGAATGATTTCTATCTCTTTTGAAATCTCGTTTGTATAGACTTCTACTTTCAATAAATCATCCAAATTCTCACTGAATTGATAAATAAAAAGATGATCTTCGATTTCCAAAATACTGACCCCTTTAAAATCCTTATTTTTTCCATTTATATAATTAACTTTGCCTGAAGGCATAATATTAATTACTGAATGCTTCCTCAATAATGTAAAATAAACTCCCCCATTCCTGTCAACTTTAAATGACTTTTTTACAGGCACATGACCCTTGCCGGTGAGACTTCTTAAAACTTCATTATATTTATACTTATAAATCGAATCTCCTTCAAAATAGGATAACTGAAAAGGAAATCCAACAAACCACACCCGTCCGGCTTCATCCTCATATATCTCAAAAACTGTATTTTCGGGCAAACCATCCTGCACATCAAAATTCCTGAATTCCCTGCCATCAAAACGGCTTACCCCCATATTGGTCGCCAGCCAGATATAACTCTTTGAATCCTGAAAAACATGATAAACTTCAGAACTGGGCAACCCATCATCAACCGAATAATGCCTGAATACAGGATGCTGACCTGCAACAACAGAGGTAACAAGGAATAAGAAAGTCAGAAAGATGAACCGGAAAATTCTGGTCATTTAGGTTGTTTATAATAGATCTTATACTAACGGAAGCGCAGCTCCGATAAGCAGCGCTCCAGATCCCAGCAGGATCATTCAGACAAATATATTAATAAAAAAAATGCCGGTTGAACTACCTTATAAATTCTTGCGAAATGCCTGATTTAATTCACAAATAATTTGAAAAACACAGGGTGCTACATTATATGTGTTAAAACTCCTCCATCTCAATTTCACTATTCTGATTGTCCCGCTCCCGCTCACGCTGACGTTTATAATTATTCAGCCTGTATGAAAATCCAAGGTATAGCACCCTGGATTCCATTTTGCGGCTCGATCTGATGTTGAATCCTTCACCCCAGGTTTCTCCATCAAAACGGCGCGAATCAAAAACATCACTGACTCTAAGGTTTACCGAAGCCTTGTTTTCCCAGAAATCGTATCTGAATGCGATATCGGCAAAATATACCGCTTCATCGCGTTCCTGCGCTTCAATTTCAGGGGACCTGTAGTTCCCAGCAATCATAATCGATGCATTTTTTACGGGAATGATCGTCAGGTTGACCTTTGCCGTCCACATATTCCCTTTTGCTGCTTCCAGCCCCGTCACCTCACTGCCATCAATGATACTTCTGAAGAAAGACAAATTGGCATTTGCCTTCAACATGGCTGAAAACTCCCGGTTCCCGATCAGTTCAAGTCCATAAGCCTTGCTGCTGGCCAGGTTTTCGTAAGTGGTGGCCGTTACCCCCCCATCGAGCAGATAAACAATACGGTCAATTACTCCGGTGGTATACCTGTAGAACAGGGTTGAGTTGATCGAGTTTTTACCCCAGAAGTTGGAATACCCCAGTTCGAATGAATTGATGAATTCAGGCTTGAGTTTAGGATTACCATAACGGATATTGAGTGAATCGGAATAATCAACATAAGGATTCAGTTGATGGTTGTGCGGCCGCCGGATCCTCCTGCTGTAACTGACTGACATCTGCTGCTTTTCAGTAATTTCATAAAGTGTGTGTACCGAGGGAAACAAGCTCAGATAGGACAAATCAAAATTATCACTGGCATTAATGATATCTGATTCCGAAATCAATTGCTCCGCCCTCAGACCCGCCTGATATTTAAACTTTTTATAACTGCCGGAATAGATTCCATAAACGGCATGGATCTGCTCTAAATAATCGAAGTTGTTCAAGGCATTATCGTTCAGAATCCAGTCATTGATCGGATAGCTGAATTCCGACATATCATTCCTCATTGACAGATTCTTGAGCGTACTTTTAAATCCGGTTTCTACGCGTCCGCCATTTGACAGCGGATTCACAAAATTGGCCTGTGCAACATACATCATATTGGTATTCCTCGAAGAAGAAAACTGCAGCGCAGGCTTCAGGGGATCAAAACCCCTGGTAAATTCAGTTTGCGTGATATTCTGGTCTCCTGTCATCTCATTGTCATTTACAATGAAATCTGCAGTCAGTTCTTTGCCCTTTTTACTGAAAGTACGCTTGTACGACAATGTGTAATTGTTGGAACTTATATTGCGGGCACTTTCGCTGTAGCGGTTAAAATAACGCATGGTGTCGTTCAGTTCGTTCATGGTCAGCGAAGCGTTGTCGCCCCGGTTACCAAACGACATTCTCCTTAGCTGATAGTTGAAAGTCAGGGTATTGAAGTCGTCCAGGCTATAGTCGATCCCCGCATTGAAACTGTGCATGTCCCTGTTGTTTCGCATCACCTGATCCTGAAACAACACCGAATTCATCTCATCATTAAATGTTCTTCTTTCAGTGTTTCCGGTTGAGTTAAATTTTCCCAGCCTGTTATCATAGCCGGCAAACAGGTTTACTTTATTTTTCCGGTAGTTAAGATTCACAGAAGTATTATAGCGGTCACCGGTACCGGCGGTCACCGAGAACATTCCGTTCAATCCCTGCAGGCTGCGCTTCTTCAGAACAATGTTGATAATTCCCGATGTGCCCTCAGCATCATACCTTACCGATGGATTGGTTATAACTTCGATGGTTTCAATAGAGGTTGCAGGTATCTGCTGCAATAAATCCCCGCTGCTGATTTCAGCCAGTCCGGTTGGCTTACCGTCAACCAGAATGGTGATGTTACTATTTCCACGCAAACTGACATTGCCATCTACATCAACCGTTACTGAAGGAATGTTCTGCATTACATCAACAGCCGATCCGCCGATAGAAGCAATGCTCTTATCAACATTGATGATCTTTTTATCCAGATTATTCACCATCATCTCACGTTCTGCGGTGATCTCAACACCTGCAAGACTGGCGGCTGACGGTTTTAATTTTATAATCCCCAGGTTTATTTCGGGCTCGGATGGCTTAATCGCAATATCCTTTAATGTTTTCGTTTCAAAGCCCATAAATTGAACCCTGGCAAAATACCTCCCCGGCCGAAGCTGCTCAATCCTGAAATGCCCCTGAGGATCAGAAATCGTACCCCCTGCCAGAACAGAATCACGCACTCGAATAAGTGCAACAGTTCCGTATTCTATCGGCTTCCCCGTAATTTCATCCAGAATCCTGCCTTTAATAATTCCAATAGCCGGCGGGGGCATTTCGGACTGTTGTCCCTGAGGCCTTCCCTGAGCGGATAATTCAGCCAAAAACAGTGTAGAAACAAGAAAAAAAGTAGTAAAGGAGATTTTCAAGTTAAGCTTCATAAAAAATTTGTTAAACAGCGGGTGCAAAAGTAAAGTTTTTCCAGACTGACATTGAAACAATTCAGAATCAGTGCAGTTTAAAATTCGACACGATTTAGTTAAAAACCCTTCGCTTTTTAACTAAATTTAACAATTGCCCTGAAAAGCCGGTGCACATGAATGCCAGGCCATTTTCGCTAACTTTGCAATCACAATTTAAATTCATATCAGATGAAGAACCTGCTGCTTATCATTTTCCTCCTCCAATTATTTATCAACATTCATGCACAGGACTGGAAAACCCATTATGAACAGTCTGATTTCAAAAAAACTTCCTCTTATACTGAAACCCTTGATTATTTCAACCGGTTGGATGCAGCCTCCCCCATGGCCGCAACAATAATATTAGGCAAAAGTCCGCAGGGCAGAGAAATCCCCATGATGATTATTGACAGGGACGGATTGAAGGACCCCCTGGCTATCAGGAGTAAAGGAAGGGTAATTACCCTGATTCAGGCCTGCATACATCCTGGTGAGCCTGACGGAAAAGATGCCGCCCTTGTTCTTTTGAGAGATATGCTGATCAGCAAAAAGCACAGGGAGTTGCTTGATAAGACAAGCATTCTGTTTATCCCTATCCTTAATGTTGACGGCCATGAACGTTTTGGCCCTTACAACCGAATCAACCAGAATGGCCCTGAGGAAATGGGATGGCGGACCAATGCTCATAACCTCAACCTTAACAGGGATTTCCTGAAAGCGGATGCAGTTGAAATGCAGCATTGGCTGAGAATGTACAGCAACTGGCTTCCCGATTTCTTCATTGACATACACACCACAGATGGCGCAGATTTTCAATATGCCCTTACTTACGACATCGAAGTATACGGGAACCTTGATTCTGGTATTACTCGCTGGCTTTCTAATATCTATGAAGCAAGGATCACTGCAAAAATGAAGGAAAACGGGTTTCCTATCTTCCCGTATGTGCAGTTCCGCAACTGGCACGACCCCCGGAGCGGGCTAAGAACAGGCGCTGCCCCACCCATGATTTCACAGGGATATGCCGCCCTGCAAAACCGGCCGGCGCTGCTGATAGAAACCCATATGCTCAAAGACTACAAAACCAGGGTTAATGCCACCATTCAGATGCTCATCCACACCCTGTTTATCATCAATCACCAGGCCGACAACCTCAAAACCCTGATTGAAATGGCCGACAAGTCAACGGCTGCTCCCGCGTTCCGGAAACAGCCACACCCGGTTTCGTGGAAAACCAGCACAATCGACAGCACCATGGTAGATTTTTACGGCTTCGATTATCAGGTGCTGAAAAGCGATCTCACAGGCGGAGATTGGTTTGTTTACGACAATGCCAGACCCATAGTGATGAAACTTCCTTTTTTCAATAAATCCGTACCTGAAACAACGGTACTCCTTCCCGAAGCATACATTATTCCTGCTGAGTGGACTGAAGTGATCAACAGAATGAAGTTGCACGGAATAAAAATGGACATCCTTTCCGAACCGGCTGAAATCACGGTTAAGTCTTATAAATTCAAAGATTATGAATTCCGGAAAACGCCGAATGAAGGCAGACATATGGTGAGCACAGGTCTTACCGAATCGGAAGAAAAAAGGATATTCCCGGCCGGATCAGCCATTGTGGCAACCAGCCAGCGCACTGCCAGGGTGATTGCAGCCATTCTTGAACCTGCCGCTTCCGGATCCTATGTGGAATGGGGTTTCTTTAACGCTGTTTTTGAACAGAAGGAATACAGCGAAACCTATGTAATGGAAAAAATGGCCAGAGAGATGCTGGAAAAAAGCCCGGAACTCAGACGCGAATTTGAAGCAAAGAAATCAGAGCCCGGTTTTACCGGCAACCAGTGGACCATGCTGAACTGGTTTTATAGTAAAACCCCTTACTGGGATCAACAATTTCTGAAATATCCGGTCGGGAAAATAACCGATAGCCAGGAATTAACCCGGCTGCGTAGAATCTCAGCCCCACCCGGACAACAATTCTGACCATTAATATAAGGCTTAACTTCTATTTCTCCTGATGTTACCCTTTCTGGCTTATATCAAACATCCTGTTATAGTCCAGTATGTTCAGATGCTTGCACTCAAGTTCAATCAGTTCCTCTTCTTTGAATCGCGTCAGTATCCGCGCCACGCTTTCAACCGACATGCCTGCGATTTCAGCAAGTTCTTTTCGCGAAAGCTGCAGGGGGAACTTCTGCTGCTTGTAAATCCTGTTGGCAAGGCAGAGCAGAACATCAGCAAAACGTCCGTAGGTCTGCTTTTGAGTGAGACAATAAAACCGGCCGCTGATTATTGTATTGTATTCAGCCAGCAGGCTGATTACTTTCAGTGAAAATGAAGAGTTCGAGCGAATCAGCTGTTTAAAAGTTGACATATCAATTACCTGAACCCGGGTATCAAGATATGCCTGGGCTGAAAACTGATAGATATTGTTTCCCTCAAAAAGTGAAGACAACCCGATAATGTTCATTTCAGGCATAATGTGCAGAACAAGGTTTTCGCCGGAATTGTTCTCCATATAGATTTTTACAAGCCCATCCCTTACAATCATCAATTGGGTGGCTGGTGCTCCCTGTTTGCATATAATCTCACCTTTCCGGTAGCTTACCTCCACCATTTTTGAATCAAGCAGTTCAAGTTCCTGACTGGTCAGCAACTCCATACACGATGTTGAACTTGAACCAATAGCGCAACTGTGTTGTTTAGAGGTTTGATTATCTGTCATTTACAAATATCTCTCTAGTTAGATCTTTGCCTTTTGTGCAAAGAAACAAAAAAAAACTTGATCTGTATCAAATATTTATCCGTTAAGGTTGGCATAAATCCATGTTCAGGTTGGGGTCTGGAAAGCAAACCCTGACCTTTCTAGAGCCTACTTTCGCATTGTTAATTAATTAACAATGTGCTATGAATAATTTTCTGCAAAAACTCACAACGCTCCTGGTCGTTTTGGTTTTACCAGCCCTGGTAATCTTTGCCACAGTCCATTTCGGCAACCGGCGGGGCAATCCGGAAAAGTTTGTTTATCAAAACAGGGCGGATATTGAAAAAAAAGTTGACCATTCGCAATTCGAAATTCTGCAACAGGACTTTGAACGCCCGCAGGACCTTACGGCCGCCTGCCTCTCCTGTCATAACAAACGTGACGATGAACTGATGGCATCGGCACACTGGAGGTGGGAACGAGAATCGGAGCTCCCAAACGGCAGAGGAACGGTAAGCATTGGAAAGAAAAACCTGATCAATAACTACTGTGCTTCCGCTGAAAGCAATAATGGATCCTGTATGCGTTGCCATATCGGATATGGATGGAAGGACAAAACCTTTGACTTCGAGGACCCGACAAACCTTGACTGTCTGGTATGCCATGACAATACCAATACTTATAAGAAACGTAAAGGTGGTGCTGGTATGCCATCAACCCATGAAAACGCAACCGCAGAGTTTCCGGTTCCGGATTATAATTACATCGCCCAAAATGTGGGTAAGCCCCTGAAGGAGAATTGCGGATTCTGCCATTTCCATGGCGGAGGTGGTAATAATGTAAAGCACGGTGACCTGGAAGAGGCCATGCTTGACTGTTCGCGCGAGGTGGACGTGCATATGGCAAAAGCAGGGCAGGACATGTCGTGCAACGATTGTCACCTGACCGAGCGCCACAACATTACCGGAAGGGCTTACAGTGTTTCATCCGAAAATAACAACCGGGCAACCTGCGAACATTGCCACACCAGTACACCTCACAATGATAAGGTAATCGACCTTCACAATCATAAGGTAGCCTGTCAGACTTGCCATATCCCGGTGTATGCCAAGGTTAATCCCACTGTTATGTATTGGGATTGGTCTGTTGCGGGACGTACGGATGAAAACGGCAATCCGATCACTGAATACGATGTCAATCATAAATACAGCTACCTCTCTATTAAAGGCCGGTTTGTATGGGATGACCATGTTAAGCCGGAATACTTTTGGTTCAATGGTACCGCTGATCACTACCTGTACGGTGATACGATTTCGGAAATACCGGTTAAAATCAATACCCTTATGGGTAAATATGAAGAATCTGATGCCAAAATCTGGCCGGTAAAGGTGCACCGTGGTAAACAAGCCTATGATGTTGTTACAAAAGAAATAGTTAATGTCAAGGTTTTTGCCGAAAAGAAAGGTGAAGGCGCTTTCTGGGAAGACCTTAAATGGGATACCGCAATTCAGCTTGGAATGGAGTATGCAGGAAGGTATTACAGCGGTCAGCATGATTTTGTTTCCACAGAAATGTACTGGCCCCTGAACCACCAGGTTTCTCCAAAGGAACAAACCCTGAAATGCATTGACTGTCATACGCGAAGCGAAGAAGGCCGTTTGGCTAACCTGGCAGGATTCTATCTTCCCGGAAGAGATTATGCCAAAGGCGTGGACTATACAGGGTTTATCCTGATCATCATTTCCATAACCGGAGTGGTTGTTCACAGTCTGATGAGGCTCTTTTATAAAAAAGGTTAACCCTTAAACCATAAAACACATGCAAAAAGTCAAAATATTTTCCCGCTTCGAACGCTTCTGGCACTGGACACAGATGGCAATTGTGATACTTCTTACCCTCACCGGTTTTGAAATTCACGGGAACTACACCATTTTCGGATTTGAAGCCGCTGTGCGCCTTCACAATGCATTTGCCATCACATTTATTCTGCTTGGGATCTTCACCATTTTCTGGCTGTTTGTAACCGGACAATACAAAAACTTTATCCCAACCCGCAGGAACTTCACAAAGCAAATTAGGTATTATACCTATGGGATGTTCAAGGGCGACGCGCATCCGGTAAAAAGAACCATGTCCAATAAAATGAATCCGCTGCAGCGGTTCACCTACTTTGGATTACTTATCCTGATATTCCCCGTTCAAACCATCACCGGCCTGCTCTATATGTATTATCACTACCCTCAGAACCCCATTGATGCCGGTGGCCTGTGGATCGCTGTCATAACCCATACCATGGGGGCTTTTCTGATGGTTGCCTTTTTGATCGTACATGTGTATATGACCACAACCGGACATCGCATCACAACCGACATCAAGGCGATGATTTCAGGCTATGAAGATGAACCTGAGGAAGAAACTGAAACAAAAAATCAACCTGCTTAACAACTGAAAACATGAAACAAACAGTATTTGCACTGACGATCATTTTCGCGCTTGCCGCCTGCAGCAGACAGGAAAAATATGCATCAGCCGACGAAATGGTGGAGAATGCGCTGAAAGAAGTTAAACTGATTACGGCAGACGAACTTTATGAACTGATGAACGGTGAAGAAGTTTATACCCTCATCGACGTCAGGCAGCCCGAAGAGCATTATCCCGGATACATCCCGGGTTCTATCAACATTCCCCGGGGCAGCCTTGAATTCAACATTGCCGACTCGTCTTTCTGGGAAAATGTGGGCCTGTATATGCCGCTCCAGGAGGAAAAAATCGTGGTTTATGACCAGAAAGGCAAGAGAGGAATTCTGGCAGCCCAAACTCTCCGGAAACTGGGATATCAGAACGTTCTGGCATTGAAAGAAGGGTGGAAAAGATGGGAACTGACCTATCCTGACATTTATGAAAAAAGTCTTGAAAAGCTTGGCGGAGGCAACCATGAAGCTCCTAAATCGGGTGGAGGTTGCTGATGCAATTAATAATTCGGAAATCAATCAATAACAAACTCTAAAAACCAACGAAATGAAAAAAATGATGAGATTATTCCTGATTCTGGCCATTGTACCGGCGATTTTTCTCTCCAGCTGCAAAAAGGAAAATGAAGAAAATTTTGATGCTCAAAAAGCGCTTACAAACTATCTTGTTGCCAATAACCTTGACATCAACACCATTATTGGCGGATTTGTAATGGGCGCTCCTGCTGATGGAGATGTATCCGCAAAATATGTAATTGATATCCGCACAGCCGACGAGTTTGCGCAAGGACATATCGTAAATGCGCACAGGGCAGACCTGAAGGACATCCTCACCGAAGCTGCAAAAGCGGATAAACCTATCCTCGTTGTTTGCAAATCGGGTCAGACAGCAACGCATGCTGTTGCCCTGCTCCGCCTTTCGGGTTATCCCGATGCCCAGGCCCTGAAATGGGGAATGAGCGGATGGAACTCCACCCTTGACATCTGGAGCAACAACATAGGAAGTATTGCAGAAGGAAATACCAACTGGGTAAGCACTGCAGCTCCTACCAATCTTACCTTCGGGAGCCCGAAATTCACAAGCGCTGATACCATTCCTGCCAATATTCTCAGGGCCCGTGTAAATGCGGTACTTGAAGAAGGGTTCAAAACTGTTCAGCCGGCCGATGTGCTTGCCAACCCGGGCAATTACTTTATCAACAATTATTTCAGCGAAACTGATTATGCAGGTTTTGGTCATGTAACCGGAGCCTACAGAATTAATCCCCTGCTCGTGGGAGAAGGCCAGGTCAATTATCTTGACTCTTCTAAAGAAGTACTTACTTATTGCTACACAGGCCAGACCTCTGCAGCCATTACCGCATACCTCAGGGTGATCGGGTACAATGCAAAAAGCATCATGTGGGGGATGAACAAATTTAACAACGCAAGCAACGCCTGGGGCGAATCGGTCAACAAGTGGAAACCCACCATGTCGAAGAACCTTCCAATCGTTACCGGTAATTAAACCAAACTTAAATCATGAAAAAGATACTTTTCATTATAACAATAATCGGTGCATTTGCGATCACCCGGGTATCTGCACAGGGCTGCGGCGGCGCTCCATCAGATGAAGGACTGAAGATGTTCGGTTTCCTTCAATCTCAATATGAACATCACTTTACCGAACCTTCAAAAAACAGTTTTACATTTGAAAGGGCGCGCATAGGTGCAATGGGAAAAATTCCCTATGACTTCTCCTATTATGTGGTTGCAGAACTCAGCCCGTTTATCTCCGCTAATCCGTACCTGCTTGATGCTTTTATCACCTATGACAGGTTTAATATGGCCAGGCTTTCAGTCGGCGCATTCAAAACCCCTTTCGGGTTGGAAACAAACACCGCCTGCAATGGCCTGATGACTGTATACCGTTCAACCGCCACCCTGCAGATGGTTGCTCCCTTCCGCGATATGGGCGCAATGCTCCTTGGCGGAAACGATACCACTTTTGTATCCTATCAGCTGGGGCTGATGAATGGCGGCGGATTGCTTAAATTCGACAACAACAAGAAAAAAGATATTGTCGGACGGGTTGTGTTTCACCCATGGGATTTCCTGTATGTCGGCGGAAGTTTCCGCTACGGTTATCCATCATATCAGAATGATAAGGACAGCCGAACCACCCTCGGCGGTGAGCTGAAACTCAAATACCGCGGATTTACCCTGTTGGGTGAATATATCATGGATGAAGGAGATTACAACCGCGACCTCGGTGGCGGATGCAGCGGAAACCTGATCGAATTGGGGAAAGAAAGAAGCGGTGGATACGTTACCCTTGCTTATATGACAAAATGGAATATTGAGCCGGTGTTTATGTACGATTTCTTCGATTCAGGCAACGCAACAGGATATGAGGAAAGTAACATGACTTTCGGGGTTAACTATTTCTTCAACGACTGGACCCGCCTGCAGGTAAATTATGTTTACCGTGCCGAATCACCGGTTGAAATTCCGACCGACGAAATCGTTGTTCAATTACAGGTTAAATTTTAATATAGAAGATCAATGAAAAAATTCCTATTTGCGACAATCGCGCTGATTTTAACGGGCACGGCTGTATTGGCCCAGGACCTTATGACCGTTGCCGAACTGAGCTCCAAACTGAAAGATGCCAACTACATCGTGGTTTCGGCAGAAGTTGAAACTGAATATGCCAAGGTTCACATCAATAATGCCGTAAATGTTTCTTACAAAAGCCTCGAAAAATCCGGAGGAATCGAAGGCCTTCTTAACACACCGGCTGAACTTGCCAAGATCCTTGGTGCCAAAGGTGTCACTGAAAAGAAAACCATTGTTGTATATGATGAAGGTGCAGGTAAGTATGCCTCAAGACTTTACTGGGTGCTGAAATACCTGGGAGCTCCGGATGTAAAAGTCCTGGATGGCGGAATGTCAGCCTGGAAAGCCGGCCGGAAACCTGTAACTAAAAATCCAACAACGGTAAAACCGGCAACTTTCACTCCGGCAGTAAATAAAGCCATTTATGCTGATATGAAAGAGGTGCAGGGCGCTTCCGGAAACTCTAAAGTAATCCTTGTTGACCTTCGTGAAAATGTTGAATTCAGCGGCAAAGATCCCAAGAACAATAAAGGAAGAATCCCCGGCTCAGTGAATGTAGATCACACCACCCTTATGACGGCCGCCAGTACCTATAAATCAAAGGCTGAACTCGAAAAAATCTTCAGTGCTGCAGGAGCAACCAAAGACAAAACAATTATCCTTGTATGCCCAACCGGTGTCAGAGCAGGGAAAGGTTACTTTGCACTCAAATCTATACTTGGCTATCCCAATGTAAAGATTTATGAAGGAGGTGTAAACGAATGGGCTGCAACATCATCGAATAAACTCGAAAAATAGCTGTTCCCTTGATTATAACTAAGCCGGGTGCATCATTTGTATCCGGCTTATTTTTTATTCCACCTTATCCAAATGAATAGCCCATCCGCCTGACTGCAAATTTTTTACGACGGACTTTTGTATATAACTTTATAATTCTTTTAAAAGCATTGCAAATAATTATTTCTTGATGTATTTTTACACTCTTGCTTAGTGTACCAAATACACAAACAAAGCTTACCCTTTACAAAGCTCGGGTTACTAAATTTAATTCATCATAAAAGCAGATCTGTTAATTTGTCAATGAATTTGCCCCTATGCAATTTCAAAAGAGAAAAAATGGATCGGAAACTCCCGTTCGGGAAATTGTATTAACTTTATGAATTTACCGCCTGGCATCTGTATTCGGCACAGGTGTTTCAGCATACAGATTCAAATTCACCTAAAACTAAATTTTTATGAGTAAACAGGACAACAGTTTCAGAGTAGGAATGTCTGCCTTTGGAGCCATTTTTTTCATTTTTGGATTTGCAACAACATTTATTGTTACGTTGTCAGCCCCCATCAAGGAAATCTTCGGCCTCTCGGAGTTCGGGGCCCAGCTACTTGCTTCCGCTTTTTTTATTGCTTATCCGATTATGTCAATCCCCACGGGTAAACTGATAGACCGGATCGGGTACAAGTCAACGGTCATTGCCGGATTGGTCCTGATGGCACTGGGTAGTTTTATTTACATACCTGCATCCAGGCTCCCATCGTTCCCTATTTTTCTGCTAGGCACTTTTGTATTGGCTACAGGAGTTGTTTTTCTGCAGGTTGCTGCAAATCCTTATGTCACTGCGATCGGCCCTGAAAAATCGGCTTCAAGCCGCCTCAACCTCACCCAGGCATTGAATTCCATCGCCACCATGATCGCCCCCTGGCTGATCTCCGTGGCAATTTTCAGGGGATTAAACCCTTTGAGTCCTGACTATGCATTGGAAGCCGCTGAAAAAGTACCGTTGCCATTTATCATCATGGGAATCGGCGTTATCCTCGTGGCCGTAATTCTGATGTCGATCAAACTCCCGGTGATTGCCGCTGAAAAGAAAGAAAAGAAAAGCATTCTCAAATATCCCCATGTTGTGCTGGGCGCTCTGGCCATTTTTACCTACGTTGGTGCTGAAGTAGGAAATGCAGGTCTGATCGTGAATTATCTCAAGAAATCCCTGATGATGACCGGTGAAGAAGCCTCAACCTATGCCGCCATCTATTGGGGCGGAGCCATGGTTGGCCGATTCTTTGGCTCATTTATGTTCTCAGGCATCAGCGTTTCAAAGAAAATCACTTATGCCATCCCTGTTCTGATACTCGCACTTGTTTCCGGCGCATTTGTCACCGGATGGAACTGGAATATCGGAGGCGTTTTTCTTGGGGTTGCCTTTGCCAACTTCCTGATCATGCAGATCGGAACAGGTAAAGCTGCAAAAACCCTGGCCATTTTTGCATTGGTTGCCGCAGCACTCGACCTGCTTACCACTTTTACCACAGGGAATGTCGCGCTGTGGACCATAATTTCAATCGGTCTTTTCAATTCAATTATGTTTCCCAATATTTTCTCGCTGGCGGTTAAAGACCTTGATAATGCAGAACTCAGCAGCGCTTCAGGTCTGATCAACTCGCTCATCCTTGGCGGAGCTATTATTCCGCCCATTATGGGAGGCGTGGCTGACAATTTTGGCTACACCTGGGCATTTATTGTCCCGGCCATCTGTTACCTGTATATCTTCTTCTATGCCATCAGAGGCGCACAAATCAGAAAATAATCAAAACATGCAGCTATGAAACACACCCTCAACCGGAAACTTATATCATTTACCCTCCTGCTGATGACGGGGCTTTTCTGCAATTCTGCCACTGCCCAGACATATCTGTATTTTCAGGACAGCCCTTCAGGGGACTATTATGAATTCAGTTGGATGGAGTTAACCGCCCCAAGCGAACTTGAGCGAATGGGCAGTGAACTGAGACGGTTTCCGGTTGAGGTTAATACTCCTGCTGTTCAGGGGACCAACTGCCTGCGGCTTAAATGGAAATCCGTTGCCGGTGGTGATTGGATAGCCATTGCTGCAGGATTAAACTGGACGGATAAAAATCTGACAAACACCGATACACTGATTTTCTGGCTCAGATCGGTTGAAGGTTTGAACAGCAGTAATCTTCCGCGCGTTTTCATGGAGGATGTCAGCAATGTTAAAACCACCAAACACAGTTTTTCCGCCTGGTGCAGCAACCTGGCCCCGGGCGTCTGGAACAGGGTGGCCATACCTATGAGCATGTTCCTGAATTACGGTGATCCGGTCGACTTTACCAGGATTAAAACCATAGGCTTTTCACAGGGTATCACCGATAATGTAATCCATACCCTGCTGGTTGATGACATGAGGGTTTTCAAGGGAGATGGCACATCGCCACCGGCATCCCAGCCTTCAGGGGTAACGGCAGCGGGTTACGACAGCCATATTGAGATCGGGTGGCTCCCGAATCCCGAACCCTTTATCAACGGATATGAAGTACAACGGTCCTCTGACGGCGGGAATTCCTGGCAGACAGTCTATGTAACCGATAATAACACTACACGGTATGTCGACTGGGTCAGGCCCCTGGGCACACAGGTAAGTGCGTCGTATCGCGTCAGGGCGCTGAATGCATCCAATGAGCCCTCGGTTCCGTCAGTACCGGCATCATCATCTACCAGAATTTTTTCAGACGATGAACTGCTGGATATGGTTCAGGAATATACCTTCCGGTATTTCTACGATTTTGCCCACCCTGCATCGGGGATGGCGAGGGAAAGAAACTCATCGGGCGATGTTGTTACCACGGGCGGTTCGGGTTTTGGCATTATGGCATTGCTTGCTGGCATTGAGAGGGGCTATATCACGCGACAGCAGGGAATTGACAGGGTGTTAAAAATCATTTCATTTCTCGAAAATGCCGACCGCTTTCACGGTGTCTGGCCGCACTGGCTCAACGGGAATACAGGCGCCACCGTGCCTTTCAGTGAATTCGACAATGGCGGCGACCTGGTTGAAACCGGCTTCCTTATACAGGGGCTCCTGACAGCCCGGCAATATTTTAACCTGTCAACACCTGAAGAACAACAAATTGTATCCAGGATAACTGCCCTCTGGGAATCGGTGGAATGGAACTGGTACAGCCGAAACAATTCAGGCGTACTGTACTGGCACTGGTCGCCGGATTATGGCTGGCAGATGAATATGCAGGTAAGGGGCTGGAACGAAGCTGCAATCATTTACATGCTGGCCATTGCCTCACCCACCCATGCGGTGCCGGCATCATACTGGAATAACGGCTGGGCGGGTATGTCGTATTACAGAAACGGAAGGTCTTTCTATGGATATACGCTCGATGTCGGATGGGACAGGGGCGGTCCACTCTTTTTTGCCCATTATTCTTTCCTGGGGTTCGATCCGCGCAATATCAAAGATCAGTTTACCAATTATTTTAACCTGAACCGCAATCATACTCTGATCCACAGGGCATACTGCACGCAGAACCCACTCGGACATGCCGGCTATGGCCCCAATTGCTGGGGTCTTACAGCCAGTGACGATCCGGACGGCTATATGGCCCACGAGCCCGTTCAGGGCCGTGACAACGGAACCATAACACCCACTGCCGCGCTTTCATCCATGCCTTATACGCCGGTTGAGTCTTTGGGTGCACTGAAACATTTTTACAGGGAATTGGGAGCAAAAACCTGGGGATGGATGGGCTTTTACGACGCCTTTAACCAGAGCCGGAACTGGTGGGCCACCTCTTACCTTGCCATTGACCAGGGCCCCATAATTGTGATGATTGAAAACCACCGCTCGGAATTGCTCTGGAACAATTTTATGGCAAATCCCGAAATTGCCCCGATGCTTGAAGCCATCGGGTTCGTGCCGGATCCATTCGGCAGTCAGGAAATTGATCCACATCAGGATCAGATCCGGATTTACCCCAATCCTGTGAATCAGGATCATTTCAGTATCACAATAAAACTATACATCCCCGATCTGCTGACCATCTCCATCCTTGACATTACCGGCAAAAAAGTTACCTCTCCGCTAACCTTAACATACCAGAACAGCGGGGAAGCGTCCTGTAATATTGGAACCGGCAACCTGAAAAAGGGCATGTATTTTTTAACAATAAACGGTACAAATCACAGGTCGGCACACAAACTTATTATTCAATAATTGGTTTTCTAATAATTTTAAAGAAAGGAGGAGGCTTTTCATTTCCTGAGGTAAATCAATCTTTATCACTAAACAGCCAGGTTAAACAACCAATACGAACCAACAACCAAAACAGAACCAAATGAAAAAAATTAAACTACTCTTTATTCTGATACTCGCGCTGGGGATAATCCCGGCAGCGATGGCACAGCAGGTCAGGGTTTCGGGGCAGGTCAAGAATGCCTCTAACGGAGAAACCCTTCCGGGCGTAACTGTAGTTGTAAAAGGGACTACCAGTGGCACCTCCACTGATATTGAAGGGCGTTTCAGCATTGAGGTTCCTTCCACGGCAACACTGATATTCAGTTTTGTGGGAATGGAGACCCAGGAAATTCCTGTGCAGGGGCGCACCACAATAAACGTATCCCTGAACTCATCCGCCAGCATGCTTGATGAGGTGGTGGTGGTCGGCTACGGTTCGGCCAAGCGTATGGACCTCACGGGATCTATTACAACTGTAAAGGCCAAGGACCTGGCCCTGACTTCTGACATTTAGTGCGGTAGTAAATTCCACTTTAAAATAAGTTCTGCAAGATTGCTTTTTAAAACATCTCCCATTGGCGATCGGAAAACGAACACTTCTTTAGTCAGGTTATCCTGGATGTGCGTTTCTGTAATATTCCATAGCAAGAACCGGATCTCTCTTAGAGATAGTTTTGTAGTCAATTGAAGGTATTTTTCAGCTATTAGCGCTACAAAGCATATTAGGACATGCGCTTTAATCGCATCATGGTTTTGGTGATAAATCGGTCGTGCTTGCAAATCGAACTTACTCATTCGAAATGATTGTTCGACATGCCACAGCTGGTGGTATCGGTCAATAACAATTTTACTGGGTAGTTCATTCTCTGATAAATCGGTACAATACCCTTTTATACCAAGTAATAGCTTTCTTTTCTCTATCAATGCTGTATTTAATTCGATTCTCTCTTTAGTAACCTTTCTGATAAATTTCGTTTTTACTTTGCAAGACTGCTTGGCTACCAGCTCTTCAGCTTTTTGAACCTGTTTTGTTAATTCATTGGATTCCTTCTTATATCGTTTGAGCGAAAAATCACAAACTAAGTCCCCATGTCGTGAAGCAAATCGTTCAATCGTACCTGGATTCCCACTCAATTTGGCATTGATCTTTTTTACCAATGTTAAGCTTGCGTTAGACAATCTGGCTCCTACTATATAGGATATCCCCCTTTTACGAAGTTCTATTAATCTTTCTTCATCAAGCATTGCTGCATCTGCCACAATAATCGGTTTGGAGTAAGGGTGCTCCGAGATAAATTTTTCAATAACAGGCATCATTGTTTTTCCTTCGAAGGTATTGCCTGCAAAAACCTCTGAAATTAATGGGAATCCAGACTGAGTTACCAGCAGGCCGATTACAACCTGTGGTTGCTGAGATTTGTTGTCTTTGGAAAATCCCTGACTCTTGAACTCATCAGCCTTAAAAGACTCAAAATAGAGCGTTGTTACATCATACAGGACAAAATAGAAGGGCTCGTTAAATTTAGTCTTAGCAACATTGTAGGCGCAATGCTCAATTTCTACTTTATAATCGATAAACTTGGGAATGTTGCGATAGAAGCGCTGAGAATACTTTATCCCAAAATAGTAATCCAGAAGCTCAACAGAACGAGATTTTGAGGCGGGCTCAATTAACCTCATAATGGCTAAATCCAATAAAAGATGAGGCAGATGGGACAACCCACATTCATCCATACAATTCATAAGAAAATGATATGCAAATAGATGGCTAACTTTTACGCACTCACCTCTTTCTACAACTAAAACCTTCTGTTTTTCTGACGGGAATAAAGATAATTGAGAAGACTGCTCTTCAATCCATTCAAAAGCCTTCTTTCGTAGAATAGTCACTTCGGTCTCGTCTTTTCCACTGCCTATATGCTTGGCAATTATGGACCGATGTCCAACGTACTGAACTACCTGAACAGCGGTAGAGCCAGACTTGGTTTTAACCTTTCTTACCGAATACATACCACAAAAATAGCCGTTAGTGCGGTATTTTCATCATTTTGTATTAGTAAATAATTAGTAATGTGATACTTGTAAAACTGATTTTCCGAAATTGCCAAAAGTGTCAGAAGTCAGGAAAAATTAAACTACTCTTTATTCTGATACTCGCGCTGGGGATAATCCCGGCAGCGATGGCACAGCAGGTCAGGGTTTCGGGGCAGGTCAAGAATGCCTCTAACGGAGAAACCCTTCCGGGCGTAACTGTAGTTGTAAAAGGGACTACCAGTGGCACCTCCACTGATATTGAAGGGCGTTTCAGCATTGAGGTTCCTTCCACGGCAACACTGATATTCAGTTTTGTGGGAATGGAGACCCAGGAAATTCCTGTGCAGGGGCGCACCACAATAAACGTATCCCTGAACTCATCCGCCAGCATGCTTGATGAGGTGGTGGTGGTCGGCTACGGTTCGGCCAAGCGTATGGACCTCACGGGATCTATTACAACTGTAAAGGCCAAGGACCTGGCGTATCAGGCAGTAGCCAATCCCGCACAAGCCCTCCAGGGTAAAGTAGCCGGGGTGCAGGTAACCAACAGTGGTTCGCCGGGCAGTTCACCTGTTATCCGCATCCGCGGACTGGGAACCGTTTCCTCAAGTTCTTCGCCGCTTTACGTTGTCGACGGTATCCTCACCAACGACATCAGCTACCTGGGCACCAACGACATCGAAAACATCACTTTCCTCAAAGATGCCTCTTCATCGGCCATTTACGGGGTGCGCGCAGCCAACGGGGTTATTATTGTGACAACCAAGCGCAGCCAGAGCCGCGAAGCGAGAATCTCCTATTCGGGTTACACCGGTTTTCAGAAGGTAGTCAACAAGTTTGAACTTGCTAAGGGAGTGCAATATATTGACCTTGTTAATGAAAAGAACAAACTGCTTGCAGAAGCTTCCGGAAGCACTTTTACCCCTATCGACCCTGCCGATTATCCTGATGAAATTGACTGGTATAATGAGGTCCTGCGCGAAAAATCCCTCACCCAGAGCCATGATATCAGTGTAATGGGTGGTTCGGCCAAAAGTCTTTACACTTTCGGCGCTTCCTGGTTTATGCAGGAAGGATTGGTGAAGGGACATGACTATGACCGGATCAATATCAGGTCATCGCTCGAATCTGAGGTAATGAAAAACCTGAAGGTCGGGTATTCGGCAAATTTATCGACTTATAAATTCAAAGATGTTCCCGGCGTTTTCTACAATGCATACGTTGCGCCTCCTGTTTTCACGGCTAAACTGAATGACAGCACCTTCAATCCGATGGGATCTGGCAGCCTGGGCAATTTCTCCAACCCGGCCGCGCAACTGTATTATTTCAACAGCCGGTCAAATGGCATCCGCTTTCTGGGCAGCGCTTTTGCCGAACTCAAGATTCTTGAGCATTTCAAGCTGAAGACCTCCTACGGTATAGATTACGGCAGCAACCGGAACCGTAGCTATACGCCTTATTATGTAGTATCGGAAACACAGGTTGACACCAACCGCACCCTGAGCCGCTCCATGAATTATTCAACAGACGGATTCTGGGACAATACCCTTACCTATGAGAACACCTTCGGAAAGCATAAAGTAACTGCGATGGCAGGCATCTCAGCCCAGGAATTCCGCGACCTTGGTCTTTCAGGCAGCCGCAGTGGGGTTGAAAATTATGGAGATCAATCCCTGTATCTGGGTTTCGGAGATCAGACAACTTCCAACTCAGGAGACTATGGCTCAAAAATCACGGCTTTGTCCTATTTCGGAAGGGCTACTTATAACTACATGGATAAATATCTGTTTACCGGAACACTGCGATATGACGGCAGCTCAGTTTTCCCCTCCGACGAACGCTTCGACCTTTTTCCGTCTGTTGGTTTTGGCTGGGTGATGACTAATGAAGATTTCATGCAAAATCAGAGCATTTTTGACTTCCTTAAGTTAAGGGCCAGCTGGGGTGTTACCGGCAACAACCGGATTCCCGCAAACATTTACACCCTTACCATAGCCAAAGGCGGCGAACTGTCAACAGCCTTCGGACAGGGTGGCAATGTGGTGATTGCCGAAGGCGCCAACATCACCAGCGCGGTACCTCCAACCCTGAGATGGGAAAAAGTAAAGGAGTTTGACATCGCATTTGAAGGTCTGGCTGTCGGCAACAAGTTATCGTTCGAACTGGATTATTATCACAGGCTAACCGTTGACGGCATCTTCCCGACTACCCTTTCGGCTACTGCCGGAACCTCGGGCAGCTACCTTCAGAATAACGGGGATTTCCTGAATCAGGGAATTGAACTAACACTCGGATGGACCGACAAAGCCGGTGACTTCAATTACTCCTTCAACACCAACTTTACCTACAATAAAAACGAGGTTAAAGAGCTGCTTGAAGGCACGCTCGGACTCTTTGGCGGAAATCTTCCGGTAGGAGGATTTTTCTCAACCTATACCATTGTCGGGGAGCCCATTGGGTCCTATTACGGCCGCAATGTGGTTGGAATCTTCCAGAACGAAGATGATATAAACAATTACACATGGACCAATCCTGAAACCAACGAAGAGGTGTTGATTCAACCCAATGCAAAACCAGGCGACTTTAAGTATGAAGATGTGGACAACAATGGCCTGATTGACGCCAAAGACCGTGTATTTCTGGGAAGTGCGCTGCCGACCTACCTGTTTGGTTTCAATGCCACCCTCGAATACAAGGGCGTTGACTTCAGCGTGGACATTTATGCACAGGGAGGTAATAAGATTTATAATGCCAAACGCGCACAGCGTCTCGGCAACGAAAACTACGACCTTGACTTCTACGAAAACCGCTGGACCGGCGAAGGCTCAACCAACGAATACCCCTCAGCCGACCTCACTGCCGACAATATGCTTCCCAACTCCTGGTACATTGAACCCGGCGGATTTGTGCGCATCAGAAACATTCAGGTAGGATATACCATTCCTGAGAAGATGGTCACCAAACTTGGCATAAGAAGTGTCCGTTTTTATGTAAACACATCCAATCCGTTCACATTTTTCAAATACAACGGATTCAGCCCCGAGATCGCCAGCAGTTCTCCCACCTCTCAAGGCATCGACCTGAATGTTTATCCGATGTCGGCCACTTATAATTTTGGTGTCAATGTTAATTTCTAACCTTATAAACCAGGAAATTATGAAAGCGAATAAATGGATAGTTCCCCTTCTGATGCTGACAATGGTTTTTTTCAGTTCCTGCCAGGATTACCTGGATTTCGAGCCTGAAAATACCATTCCTGCAGAAGGCTTTTTTGAAACACAGGAGCATGCCGAACAGGCCGTCAACTCAATCTATGCGCACTTCCGTTCATGGGAAATGGTTTCCTTTGCGTTTATCATTATGCAGGAAGTACCTTCCGACAATGCCGTTAAGGGCAGTGCCGTAGGCGATGCATCTTTTATCAACGACTATGACAACTTTGCCTTCACACCCAATCAGTTTGTATTGAAGGACTATTGGGCCGGCAGATACCGTGGAATCAACAAAGCAAACCAGGCAATCACCAACATTCCGGCAATTACAATGAATGAATCGTTGAAAACCCGGCTGATCGGTGAGGCCAAATTCCTCAGGGCTTTGCTCTATTTCGACCTTGTGAGGGCATATGGCGATGTACCTACCCCGTTGTCTGTTCCGGTTGGCCCCGAAATCAACTTCAGAACCCCTAAGGCAAAAGTCTATGAATACATTGAGCAGGACCTGCTGGATGCCATGGCTGTGCTGCCGGATACCTATGATGCATCAAACAAGGGAAGAGCCACTGCCGGAGCAGCCAAAGGATTGCTGGCAAAGGTTTACCTTTACATGGAAAGATGGGGCGATGCCGAACGCCTGGCTACCGAAGTAGTATCCTCCGGCAAATACAGTCTTGAATCCAACTTTTACAATGTATTCAGGGTTGCAGCAGAGAATGGTCCGGAATCCGTTTTTGAGATTCAGGCCCAGCAGATTGAAGGAAACTGGGGGGTATCATTCTCCCAGCATGCTGAAGTACAATCTGTACGCGGTCAGTGGGGATGGGGGTTCAACATCCCGACCGATGACCTGGCTGCCGCCTTCGACGCCGCAGGAGACCAGATCAGGAAAGCCGCAACCATCCTTTACAAAGGCGATACCACCCCCGACGGGGATATCATTGCCGGAGTTCCTTCCCTTGAAGGGATAGAAGGCACCCCCCGGTACAATGGCAAAGCTTACTATCCGCCGGCTCAGCAGCTGTTTGGCCCTTACGGATCAGGACAAAACATCCGTGTGTTGCGTTTTTCCGAAATCCTGCTTATTCAGGCAGAAGCGCGCATCAGGCAGGGAAATGCCTCAGGCGCTGTTGAACCGTTGAAGCTGGTAAGAAACAGGGTAAACCTGCCTGAAATCAACTCACCTACCCTCGATGATGTATTGCTCGAACGCCGCCTTGAACTCGCCATGGAAGGCGACCGCTTCTTCGACCTTGTGCGCACCGGCAAAGCTGCTTCGGTGCTGGCCTCGAAAGGATTTGTCGCCGGGAAGCATGAAGTTTTTGCCGTTCCGCAGGAACTGATTGATCTCTCTGAAGGTAACCTGACACAAAATCCCGGATATTAAACCCGGTAATCATTGCCGGATATAACCTGAAAACGGAGAGTCACACACATATGACTCTCCGTTTTCATTTGCATCCTAATCCTGAAAATAGTAAATTCTGATACTATCCCAAAAAGTGTGTAAAGTGAGATTTTTCTAAATTTAAGGTTGCGAAACTTAAAAATTTAGAAGATGAAAAACCTACACTTTACACAAGAGCAAGTTACAAAGATTTTGGAAGAAATCGCCATAAAAGAGAATGGTTTACAGGAATTACAGAAGCTCAGCCTGGAAGCAATGATGCGAGCAGAACGAGAAGAACATAACGCCACAAATGGCGATATGAGTAATGGGTATAGACCTCGAAGGACATTTGGTCGGGGAAAAATTATTGAGCTTAGAGTGCCACGAAGCCGAAACGGGCAGTTTTACCCGATACTATTAAGCCTTTTACGTGATCAGGAAGAAGAATGCCGCAAACTTGCCTTTAATTTATATGGTGCTGGATTAACCACAGAGCAAGTAGGCCAGATATTTGGCGATATCTACGGAAAAGAATACAGCACAAGTCAGATAAGCCGCATGTTCGACTATGCCCGCAATGATGTACAGACATGGTTACAACGTCCTTTAGAGCCGTATTATCCCATTATAATGATAGATGCTACCTTTATCTATACCCGACGAATTGACCATGTTAGCAAAGAAGGATATTACACGATTTTGGGAGTCAGGGCCGATCGAACCCGGGAGGTGCTTGCAGTAATTAATTTCCCGACTGAAAGTGCCAATGCTTGGGAGGTCGTGCTACAGTCACTTAAAGAAAGAGGATTAAAAGAGATTGGGTTAATTGTATGTGACAGCCTTACTGCTATTGAGGATTCCATATGGAGACAGTTCCCGGAAACTGAGATTCAACTTTGTGCAATTCATCTGCAACGCAATGTAAACAAACACATTAAGCCTAAAGACAAAGCGCTGGTTGCAGAAGATTTAAAAGAAGTGCTGAGAACTGGAGATCGCAATGATACCGTTGAGAAAGGATATCAACGATGGCTAGAATTCTGCAGTAAATGGGGGAAATACTATCCGTCGATAAAAAGGATGGGAGAAAATAACCGCTATAAATTAAATTTCACCTACCTCGGATATGATTATAGAACCCATAATATGCTTTATTCTACCAACTGGATAGAACGGCTCAACAGAGACTATAAACGAACAACAAGAATGCGCGGCGCTTTACCAGGGCCAGATGCCACTATTCTTCTTTTAGGATATGTGGCTATGACCAGATCAGCATACCAAAGGAAGATCCCTAAGATTGATTATGAACAAAACAAATTTCACTGGGAAGAATGAATGGCAGCTCCACTTCGGCTACGCCTTCGTTCCGCTGCCATTCATTCTCAATTGAAACAAAAAAAATGAATACCTTTGAATTTAGAAGAAGAACTCATTACACACAAAAAGGGATACTACCTAAATTCTTTAAAACCATCGGAAGGATACCTGGGGTGATCAAACAATTCCAATCCTTCGTCCACTCAGTCATTCGTGGCACCTGCTGCCGCCCTGCCTGAATGATCCGGACGAAAACGATGCCCATCGTTAACCATAAACCAAACCGCCACATCCCCGGTCCTGTATTTTGATTTAATCTGCTTTGATCTTCTGCTGAGCGTCTTACCGGTCATGATCCGCTCTATCGTCCGCATATCCCGGTTAAACCCCACATCAAATGCCGTGGCATAAAATCTTGCCTTATCCTCATCATTTTTCCATTTGATGTGCGCGTACCTTTTATCCATGAGCTTCACAAACATCACAAGGTAACGCAACTGCCACTTTTCAGACTCCAGCCTGCGGGCCCGCTCACCCCGGGCTTTGGTGGTATTTGACAGTATAAACTTGTAAGGCCCCATTTTCTGTCGCGAATAGTTACGTTCAACCAGTTCGGCAAAAGACGCTTTCATCTGAAACCGGCCTGTCGAAAAGTGGGAATACTTTCGGCCGGATTGAATATACAAGGTCCGCAGAGCCCCTCCTTCAACCAGATCACGAAGCGCTGAGTATCGCATCATCTGAGGAATTACCGCGCTGAAGGCAAGATCGGGCCTGATTTTTTCTTCAAGTAAGGTATCAGCCATCCAGGGGTTTTTGAGCAGATAATCAACCGCATCATAGTACTTATTCCCCAGCTCATTTGAAAGATCTGGCAACGGGGCCGCGGACTCTGTCTGTGAAAAGATAACCTGCGAGAAAAAGAAAAAAGCCCAGCAGACCAGAAATAACCGGCAAAAAACAAAGGATTTACGATAACCTGTATCCACGGGCAGCTGTTCGGAGGGTATGCAAACTGAATTTATACAACAAAAAGCCAAAATTAAGAGAAATCCTGAAAAACATGGCAAAAAACTATACAATTTGACCGGCAATAATTCCTTCAGGTAATAAAATCAATCTTACAGAAAATTTTCTGTTTATAAAAAATAATCCGTCAATACATATATAATCATCGGGAACGTGTCAGGGTCAGACCCGGCATCCGGCTGAGTGTATTTTTAACACTTTTAATGAAAAAATACGCCATTTTATCAGAAAAAGATTAGCATCCTGCAATAAAAACTTCTATATTTGTGGGAGAAATTTTTACTAACCAAAACCAAACAACTATGAGAAAATTTACCCTTTTATTTGTTTTACTGTTCACCTTCGCAGGATTCTCGATGGCTCAGGTCGTTGAGAACTTTGAGAGTTTGAAGATGAATGTATTTGACGCAGGAGCCAATGGTTCGGTTTCTGTGGTTGCAAACCCGGATCAAGATCAAAACCTGTGGATTAAATCAAATTAGGCATAGAGTTTAGATAACCGAAAGAGGAAAAAATTAACATCACTTACACCTCTATATTGTTGTCTGAAAGCTTTAATCTTAGCATTAAAAGATTCAGCACTTGCATTGGTGCTTCGGTTATCGAAGTAGTTGAGGATTTTCCTATAATGATTCATTATTGTCTTGGAGATCGTGTTAAAGGCTTTAAATCCTGCTTTTTCGACCTTTTCATGCCATTTAGCGAGTCTGGTATATGCATAGATTTTCTCAGTTGTGGAAGTGTATATTCTTGATAAGCTTTGGGTTAATTCATAGGCCAATTTGATATCAGGGAAGCGTTCAAATAGTATTGCCGCTCTATCAGCCTGTTGTTGGGTCCAGTTCTGCTCACTTTTATAAAGCAAGTATCTGCTTCTGGCAAGAAGTTGCTTAAGGGTATCTCCGTTGGGTAACACTTCTGGAATAAATATCTGTTTGTACATTTTTGCTTTCTCAATAGCGTCATTCTCCTGATCCAATGCTTCCCACCGGTGTTTAATGCGTATTTCCTGAAGGGCTTCTGTTGCTAATTGCTGGACATGGAATCTGTCAATAACAATAGTCGCTTTGGGGAAACACTTTCGCACGATAAGATTCATGTTCCCGGCCAAATCCAAGGTAACCTCAATCACCTTATTGCGTTCTTTTGCCGGAAGTTGAGACAGCAACGGAATGATTGTTTCGGAGTTGGTGCCTTCCAGAATAGCTACCAGTGCACCTTTCTTGCCTTTGGCTGATTTATTGGTGATGATGGTATAAAGTTCACCCTGAGATAAGGAGGTTTCGTCAATCGAAAGATATGGCCCCAGATTCTCTGGAAAGATCAAACCCTTACTTGCATCTTTGCAGTGTTCCCATTGACTGAAATCGCTCAATTTGTTGCGATAATAACGTTGCAACTTCTTGCCTGGCACTCCATAAAACGACCCTATGGTTTGAATGCTATGAGCCTGGGTATCGGCCGATTTCTTTTAAAAAAGCAGCAAAATCCTTTGTGATTCGCGTCCCCTTAGCTACAAGATCCCAGTCTCTGAAAACTACTTTGCCTGTGTCTTCATTGAGCCAGCGTCGTCGTGTTATATGAAGAAATACATTATATCCCCTGATAGGAAAATCCTGGATAGTCACTTCATCGAAAAAACCTTTGGAAATAAGCTTATTGCCTCGATACTCATCGGGTTTGGTGTTCAACTCTTTGAGATAAATATGAAGGTTCTCACCTTCTTTTTTATGATGGGTTAATTCAAAATAATCTTCTACAGAATCTGGTAAGATAAGTTTTAAAAGCACCTTGAAAGAGTCGTCCATGGCAAAAAATTAGTTTCTGCAAAGATCTCTATTAACTCTTTGCTCCACAACTTTTGTGCATGATCCAAAATTAGTTTCTGCAAAGATCTCTATTAACTCTTTGCTCCACAACTTTTGTGCATGATCCGCAAACCCCGACCAATCCGGGATCAATACCAGCTATAACGTTGGAAAGATGGTTCGCGGTGGTGACGGACAACCATGGGCAGGCTGGTATGCGACGCTCAGCACTCCGGTTGATGTTACTGCCAACAAGTATGTACACATCAAAATCTGGAAACCGAGAATCAGTCCGATTGTTTTCAAATATGAACGCAGTGATCTGAATTCAGGGGATGTCAATCCGATTAATCCGCAAACCCTGACCGGACAATGGGAAGAGTTTGTATTTGACATGAGCATGGTAAGCGGGGAATATGTGAAAATAGTTCTCATCCCTGATTTTGAAGATCCTCTTACTCTTGTAGGTGACATTGAAATTTACTTTGATGACCTCTATGTAAACAATGACCCTACTCCCGGCAGTGCCCCCGTTCAGATTATGGAAGATTTTGAGCATATCCCATTGAACATCATGACCGGCGGTGCCGAGGACCTCAGCAAATTTACCCTCGTGCCGAATCCTGACAAATCCGGTGTAAACCTCAGCGATTATGTAATCAAGTTCGACCGCGATATGGACGGAGTTCCCTGGGGTGGTTTCTATTCGGCTACCCAGGTGGATGTGACCGAAAACAAATTTATGCACGTAAAAGCATGGAAACCCCGTGTCAGCCCGGTGAAATTTAAAATTGAAGCCGGTGCGGCCGGTACCCTCGAGGTTGCTTCAACCAATGAGCAGACTGAAACCAATGTATGGGTAGATTATGTATTTGATTTTTCGGAAAAAACAAGTACCTATCCTACCATTGTTTTCATGCCTGACTTTGCAGATCCCGTTGGCCTGACTGAAGATATCGTCATCTATTTCGACGATATCATTCTCAACAATGACCCGAACCCCATGACTCCTCCGTCCCTCACCATCAATGTTGACATGAACGGGACCGGTGATATGACCGGTATACCTATGTATATTGCCGGCGCTTTCGGTGGTATATACGGCACATGGAACGAGCCGGGTACAAACCCCAACAACGAGATGACTGACCCGGACAGCGATGGTATTTATTCTATTACCATGTATCTGCCCGACGGACTCTATCCTTTTAAATTTTTCAAGGGCGCAGGCTGGGGCAACGGTGACCCCGCTCCGGGCGGCGACCGTAACCTGCAGTATGCAGGCAATATGAATGTTACCTATAAATGGGGTGTTGACGGCCTGCTCAGCGTTCCCCAGAATCCGCTGGCAGAGCAGATTAAAATGTACCCCAACCCGGTTAGCAATGAGCTTGTAATCAACAGTTCGGCCAAGGTTAAGGAAGTAACCATTACCTCCATGCTTGGTCAACTGGTTGGCACCTACAGCCTCAACAGCAATGGCAGAACTTCCATCAATACCTCTGCACTGGGCAACGGTATGTATTTCGTGACCTTTGTTGGTGAAAACGGACACAGGTACGTACAAAAACTTGTCAAGAACTAAACCTTTAACAGGTATAACGCAAAAGCTCCCACCACGGGAGCTTTTTTTTTATGCCCGGAAGTCATGCCACATAAAGCGGCGCGATGGTCTGCAATTATTATGCAGGATCTCAAAATGTGCAAAATATTGTGATGAACCGCCTCAGCAATGCCAGCCTGCAAATATTGTTTTGATTCAGAAATTTAAACCTTTCCGGAGGAATGCTGTTTAAAACCAATATAAGGTTCAACAATCATTTTCAATGGAATATACAATCCTGAAGCCTTCAACCGAAGGCACAGTGGTTTTGCTTACCATCAGCAGGCCATCCGCCCTTAATGCCCTCAATACCAGGTTTTTTGAAGAGATGGATCATTTTATTACTACCATTGCTGCTGATCCGGGTATACGGGCATTAATCATCACCGGTGAAGGTAAAGCCTTTGTGGCCGGCGCCGATATTGCTGAAATGGTTGGTAAATCGCCGGAAGAAGCCCGGGCTTTTTCAGCCGTAGGGCAAAAAGTTTTTAACCGCCTGGGCGATCTGCCGTTCCCGGTTATTGCAGCCATCAATGGTTTTGCGCTTGGAGGAGGCATGGAGCTGGCCATGGCCTGCGATTTCCGCATTGCATCGGCAAATGCCCGCTTCGGGCAACCGGAAGTCAACCTGGGCCTGATACCAGGCTATGCCGGTACACAGCGACTACCCAGATTAACCAACCTCGCGGATGCACTCTACCTGCTTACAACCGGAGAAGTGATAGATGCGGAAACCGCCCTGCGTATGCGTCTTGTACAGAAAATCGCACAACCTGAAGAGTTACTGGATGAAGCGAAAAGGCTGGCCGTCCTGATTGCCTCAAAAGGCCCGCTGGCAGTTAAACTGGTAAAAGAAGTAACCCGTAAAGGGCTTGAAATGAGTTTTCACGATGCTGAAAAACTGGAACAAAATCATTTTGGAGATCCCTTTGGCAATGAAGGCAAAGAAGGTATGACTGCCTTCCTGGAAAAAAGAAAACCCAACTGGTGATCACCGCAAACCATTCACCGCTGCTCCGGGGAAATCCGGACAGCAGGATGCTGATTCGCACTGAACCTGAAAACCCGAATACATATAAATATGGAATACACAGAAAGACTATCGAATGTAACCGTGCTTGGCGCTGCCGGCAAAATGGGCAGTGGTATTCTGCTGCTGTCGGCCCTTGAAGTGGCCGATGAGATGCTGAAACCCGGAAACAGGGATAAGCACTTCGTGGTAAATGCCGTGGACGTAACTTCCTCCGCGTTACCGGGACTGATGAAGTACATCAGGGCGCAGGTGCTGAAAGCTGCCGAGAAAAAAACGGTGCAGTTGCGGAAGCTCTATGCCGGCAGAATGGAGCTGATCGAGAACAGTGAAATCATCGAAGCCTATATTGATGATGTGATGGGGATTATCAGGCCCGGAACCCGCATTGAAGCTGCTTACGACAGTACCCTGATCTTTGAAGCCGTCAGCGAAAACGCGGGACTTAAAACCAGGCTCTTCAGGCAAATCAACGAAAATAACCCGAATCAGCCATGGTTTTTTACCAATACCTCCTCCGTGCCCATCGGAGGCCTTAATATGGAAGCTGAACTCGGGGGAAGAATTCTTGGATTTCACTTCTACAATCCCCCTGCCGTGCAGAAACTGGTTGAGCTGATCACTATAGACTCCAACAGCGGTGAAATGAAACAATTTGCCCTGCAACTCGCAAAAAACATGCGAAAAATTGTCGTTCCCTCCAACGATATTGCCGGTTTTATCGGCAACGGCCATTTTATGCGTGATGCACTTTATGGTATTGAACAGGCAACGGAACTGGCCAAGGGAATGCCCCTGCACGAAGCCATATATGCAATCAACAGGGTCAGCCAGGATTTCCTGATGCGCCCGTTGGGAATCTTTCAACTGATCGATTACGTGGGCGTGGATGTAGTCCGGTTCATCATGAATGTAATGAATCCATACATGAGAGAAGAAGACCTTCACAGTCCGCTGCTCGACCGGCTGTTTGACCTCGGTGTTAAAGGAGGCCAGTATGCAGATGGCAGTCAGAAAGATGGCTTCCTGAAATATGATAAAGGCAGGCCTGTTGCGGTCTTCAGTCCCGACAAGGGAGATTACATCCCTGTTTCCGGCTTTGACAGTAAGGTTGATGGCATGCTTGGCGCTTTACCCGGATCTGCCCCGGCCTGGAAAAACCTTGTGAAGGCTCCGGATAAAGAAGCCATTGCAGCCAGGGCTTTCAACGATTATAAAACCATGGGTACCATAGGCGCTTCGATGGCTCTTCAATATGCCCGCAAATCCCGTGAGATTGGGATGAAGTTGGTGAGCAACGGGGTAGCAGCAACGGCCGGAGATGTAAATACGGTATTACTGACCGGATTTTTCCATGCCTATGGCCCCATCAATGATTTTGTTGTATAGATAAACGATCAAACGGATGAAACCCAGTAAGAAGATATTTATGATTGCCGGTTACAATACCATTTCGATGGGAACCGGAAGAAGAGAATTCAACCCGAAAAAGGAACGTCCCGGATTAGAACATTATCTGAAGGAAGCAGGACTTGGAGCGCTTCAGCAGATAGGCGGAGCCGGGAATGTTGACGAGGGGGTTGTCGGTAATTTCATGGCTTCCCGGTTCAACAAACAGGCACATCTTGGCGCCTTTTTAGGAATGATAGATCCGCAATTACGATTGAAACCATCCACACGTGTTGAGGGCGCCTGTGCTTCAGGTGGTCTGGCTCTGGTGACCGGTATCAAATCGGCCCTTTCGGGTTCAGCCGAAGTTGTACTGGCCCTTGGTGTTGAAGTTCAGAATACCGTGAAAGCCATTTACGGAGCCGACATTCTTGCGGGAGCCGGGTGGTTTCAGCGGAGGAAGGAAGGCCATGCCTATTTCTTCCCGGACAGTTCAGCGACCGGGCCGGGGCCTATTTTGAGAAATATGGCAGGGAGAAATCCCGTAAGGCTTTTGCCCGCTGGTACCGCAATGCCATTGAAAATGCCCGCCTCTGCCCTACCGCCCAGGAATATGAAAACAAAACCGCAGACCTGGAAGCGCTGGCTTTAACGGAACCGAATCCCAGGAGTTTTACCGACCATCTGAATGTATTTGACTGCTCCAAGGTTTCCGATGGCGCTTCTGCCATCGCCATTGTAACGGAAGAAGGACTGAAGCGCTGCGGTGTTGCACCAAAAGATGCCGTTGAAATATTAGGCATCGGCCATGCTGCCGACGACCTGACCGCCCTGCCTGCCGATCCGGCAAGGCTGGATACCGTTGCCCATGCCGTAAAAATTGCCCTGGAATCGGCAGGAATAACGGCCGGCGACCTGGCTACCGTGGAAACCCATGACTGCTTTACCATTGCCGGAATTCTCGGGGTGGAAGCCATTGGCCTGGCCCCTCAGGGTAAGGGGGCAGACTTTGTGCTGGAAGGGCATACCGCCCGCGACGGGAAGATTCCTTTCAACACCACCGGCGGACTGATCGGCTGGGGGCATCCCACCGGGGCCACCGGCGTGCATCAGGCTGTTACCATCTGGGAACAACTAACCGGTAAGGCCGGTGCAGCCCAGATCAGCATACCGACGGAAAAACCTTACGGACTCACCATCAATATGGGCGGTGACGACCGCACCGTGGTCGCTATCGTTTATAAAAAGACTGTTTAACTGAAACCATAAATCTGGTCCGGTGCCCCGCAGCGCCGGACTTTTATTTTGAAAAGCATAGAACTACCAAGTTGGTGCGCATCTTAGTCTTCTGACGCGTACCAACATCAAAAACCAGTCTTCCTCAGCAACTTTGTGCCGGAAATTTAGTTTATGGATACACAACCCCCAGTGTTGGTGCGCGTCTTATCTTCTGACGCGTACCAACATCAAAAACCAGTCTTTCTCTGCAACTTTGTGCCGGAAATTTAGCTTATGGATACACAACCCCCAGTGTTGGTGCGCGTCTTATCTTCTGACGCGTACCAACACTCATCATGTTACTCAATAAAATCAATTTCTTTATCTTTATTGATACCAAATATTGGCTTTTATCTTAATTATCGATTGATCAGTCTGTAAAAAAATCCGGCTTATGTCAGAGAAATATAAAGCTATTGATCCTGAATTGCCATATTTTGTAACATTTTCCATCATTGAATGGATGCCATTGTTCCGGTCTTCTGATTATGCTGATATCATTGTAAATTCTATCCGGTATTGCATGGATAATAAAGGTCTTGAATTGTTTGCCTATTGCATAATGCCTACCCATTTACACATGATAATACGGGCTGTGGGGAAAGGGCCCGGACCAATAATGAGAGATCTGAAAAAATTCACATCCAGTGAAATAACCAGAGCTCTGAAATACGATACTGAGAATTTAAACATGATTGTGGCTTTTAAAAAAGCAGCATCAGATATCAGACGAAATAAATATCTGAAAGTATGGCAAGATGGTTATCATCCGGAAATGATATACTCGAATAAATTCTTCTTTCAAAAGCTGAATTACATCCATATGAATCCTGTAAAGGGTGGAATTGTTGAGCTGCCGGAAGATTACTATTATAGTTCAGCCAGAAACTATGCCGAATTGAGCGCACCTTTGGAAATAATTATTCAAAGTATTGAATTAGAGACACTATAACAGTTAACGATATTCCTGCTGCGCCCCGGATCGGTTTGAGGTTGGTGCACGCGTCAGAAAATAAGACGCGCGCATACTGCGTTTTTGATGGCAGGTATAATTCTAGTTTGTGGCTGGGGCATGAGTCAGAAGATAAGACCTGTGCAAACTGTTATTGGTTCAGTGTGGATTTATTAAGGCAGTTTGCACGCGTCAGAAAATAAGACGCGCGCATACTGTTAATGGTTCCCGTGTTGGTGCGCGTCTTATCTTCTGACGCGTACCAACACTCATCATGTTACTCAATAAAATCAATTTCTTTATCTTTATTGATACCAAATATTGGCTTTTATCTTAATTATCGATTGATCAGTCTGTAAAAAAATCCGGCTTATGTCAGAGAAATACAAAGCTATTGATCCTGAATTGCCATATTTTGTAACATTTTCCATCATTGAATGGATGCCATTGTTCCGGTCTTCCGTATATGCTGATATCATTGTAAATTCTATCCGGTATTGCATGGATAATAAAGGTCTTGAATTGTTTGCCTATTGCATAATGCCTACCCATTTACACATGATAATACGGGCTGTGGGGAGAGGTCCCGGACCAGTCATGAGAGATCTGAAAAAATTCACATCCAGTGAAATGATCAGGGTTCTGAAATACGATACTGTGAATTCAAACTTGATTGAGGCTTTTAAAAAAGCAGCATCAGATGTCAGACGAAATAAATATCTGAAAGTATGGCAAGATGGTTATCATCCGGAAATGATATACTCGAATAAATTCTTCTTTCAAAAGTTGAATTACATCCATCTGAATCCTGTTAAGGCTGGAATAGTTGAGTTGCCGGAAGATTACTATTATAGTTCAGCCAGAAACTATGCTGAATTGAGCGCACCTTTGGAAATAATTATTCAAAGTATTGAATTAGAGACAATATAACAGTTAACAACATTCTCGTTACGACCCGGATCAATTTGAGGTTGGTGCACGCGTCAGAAAATAAGACGCGCGCATACTGCTTTTTGGTGGCAGGTATAACTCTTGTTTGGGGCTGGGGCACGCGTCAGAAAATAAGACGCGCGCATACTGCTTTTTTGATGGCAGGTATATCTTTTGCTTGTGGCTGGGGCACGCGTCAGAAAATAAGATGCGCGCATACTGTTAATGGTTCCCGTGTTGGTGCGCGTCTTACCTTCTGACGCGTACCAACACGGGAAGAAAACCAGCTTTCCTCTGCAACTTTGTGCCGGAAATTTAGTTTATGGTTACACAACCCCTATAGAAACGATGAATTCATTACTTCAACCCCTTAAACTCAGGAATCTCACCCTTAAAAACCGCATTGTGATGGCTCCGCTGACCCGGCGCCGTGCCGGTGAAGGTGGCGTGCCTGTTGAAATGAACGCACTTTATTATGCACAAAGGGCCTCTGCAGGGTTAATTATCGCTGAAGCCAGTCAGATTTCACCACAAGGTGTTGGTTATTTGAACACCCCGGGAATCCATACCCCTGAGCAAGTCGAAGGCTGGAGAAAAGTGACCGCCGCCGTGCATGATAACGGCGGCCTGATCTTCCTTCAACTGTGGCATGTGGGTCGCGTTTCACATTCTTTGCTGCAGCCTGACAATGCCTTGCCGGTATCGGCTTCAGCCTTGTCGGGAGGCGATTACATTACCACCCCGCAAGGTAAGAAAGCAATGGAAGTTGCCCGCCCGCTAAGACTTGACGAAATTCCCGGGATTGTAGATGATTACCGCAAAGCCGCCCGCAATGCCATGCTTGCCGGATTCGACGGGGTGGAAATTCATGCCGCCAACTCCTACCTGCCTGACCAGTTTATGCATTCCTCCTCGAATATCAGGACAGATACTTACGGTGGCAGCATCGAAAACCGTTGCCGGTTCACCCTGGAAGTAACCGATGCAATATGCGCCGAAATCGGCAGAGAACGGACCGGCATCAGGCTTTCACCCTCAAATATCCGGTATGGTATGGATGACCCCGATCCGGCGGGATTGTTCGGCTACCTGATTTCAGCACTGGATAAACGGAAGCTGGCATATCTTCACCTGGTTGAGCCGATGCTGCCACTCGACGGGCATCCGCACATGATCAGGCAGGTTGCCGCATATTTCAGGAAATACTTTTCAGGAACATTAATTACAGCCGGGAATTACAATCCTGAAACTGCAATAGCAGCCGTTGATGCCGGTTACGCCGATCTGGTTGCCTTTGGGAGGTTGTTTATTTCAAACCCCGACCTCCCGAACAGAATTGCGCTGAATGCCCCACTGAACGAACCGGACAAGGATACGTTTTACACCCGTGGACCGGAAGGCTATATTGATTACCCGACATTGAACGGAGCGCTTTCCGGCAGGTAAACATGGAAGCGCAGAAATTATATACCGGATGTGTCATGGATTCGATAACACATCCGGTATTATTGTTTTGAAAAATACTCCGGCAATCAGAATACCAGGGTCATGATCGACCTGGGGAGACTGGTCAGTGGTGCCGCTTTTCCGTCAATCCAGAGATAATAATCGGCTGCCTTTTCGGTTTCATTCATAACAACCACCACTGTTGACCCGTCGGGATTTTTAAACGCGGTGCTGATTAGCTGGCTGCGGCTGGGAGAGGCAATGATGCGCCTGGCTCCGGGATGGATAAATTTTGAAAAGTGGCCGATGTAATAATAAGAATTCGTGTAGATTACTTCGCCGGTGCCGGTAATCGCATGAACCGGGGCAAAGCAGAAGTTCCCGACATGATTGGGGCCTCCGGTTTCATCGAGCAGTATATTCCAGTCGGTCCAGCCCACGGTGCCGTTATTGAAATCATGGATCATTGACCTGCCGTACTCTTCGCCGAGCACCCAGGCTTCGTAACGATTGGCATCAAAGCTTTCGGCACAGCCTTCTGTAAACAACATGTGCTTATCCGGAAAAGCTTCCTGCACCCTGCGGATATTTTCGAACACCGGCACTCCCCCGCTCCAGTCCTCATACCAGTGGAAACCAATGCCCCAGGCATATTTATCCACATCCGGATCGCTGAAATAGGTTGAGGCGCGTTGATAGACCAGGTCGCGGTTATGGTCCCACATCACGATTTTTTTATCCCCCAATCCGGCTTTATGCATGGTCGGGCCGAGGTTGTATTTGAGGAAATCACGTTCTTCTTCAGCGGTAAAAATGCAGCTTTCCCACTTTTGGGTAGCCATGGGTTCATTCTGTATGGTAACACCCCAAACCGGGATACCTTCCTGCTCATAACTTTTGATGAACCTTACAAAATAATCAGCCCAGGCCTGGTAAAACTCCTTTTTAAGCTTACCTCCACGCAACATATTGTTGTTATCCTTCATCCAGGCCGGAGGGCTCCAGGGACTGGCATAAAAAGTAACCTCACCGCCGGCTTCCTGCATCGCAGCCTTAATCATCGGAATACGGTATTTTTTATCGTGGTCGATGGAGAAACTGTTCAGTTCTTTGTCGTTATCCTTTACATAAGTATAACTGTAACTTGAAAAATCGCAACTATGGATATTCGTGCGGATAAGTGAATACCCGATTCCCTTATCACGGCTGAAATAGGCGCTCAAAATCTCTTTCTGCCTGCTTTCGGGAAGCTTGTAGAAGGTTTCAGCGCTTGCATCCGTGATGGCTCCGCCTATACCGAGGAAGGTCTGAAAAGTCTTTTCCGGATCCACAAAAACGCAGATCTGGGTTTCGAGTGGCTGGCCAAAATCGGCAAATTCGCTGCTGCCCGTTGGGGTGAGGCGAAGATCGGTATCCATGGCGGTTGTGTAGATGCTGACCTTTCCCGGCAAGGATTTATCAGACTGGGCCTGAACCAGCAAATTGGCGAAGGCCAGCAGAAGGATTAAAGAAATAACTTTTTTCATGGTTATCCATTTTTTATAATTGATTTACTGATTTTTACAAGTTAGTGTACGTTTTACACAAACTAAACATTACAAAGATAATTATTTGATTGTATTGAATCAGAAAACGGCGCAAATTTATACTCCGGCAGAATCCAGGCATAAAAAAACCCGGAACAGGCCCGGGTTTTAAACGTATCAGGGGAAGAGCGGTTATTCTTCTTCTTTCTCCTGTTCTTCGTAAGCTTTGAGCAGTGCAGTCTGAACATCGCCGGGCACCATTGAGTACTCGGCAAATTTCAGGGAGTAGGTACCGCTGCCGCTGGTGAGCGAACTGAGGGCGGTGGAATAGCGGTTCATTTCTGCCAGGGGCACTTTAGCCTTCACGATCTGGTAGTTTCCTTCGCTGTCCATACCCATGATGATCGCACGACGGCCCTGCAGGTCGGTCATGATATCGCCCATGCGGTCGCCGGGAACCATTACTTCTACATCATAAATCGGCTCGAGAATCTTGGGACCTGCATTTTTAAAGGCTTCTTTGAATGCATTACGTCCGGCAAGTTTGAATGCAAGCTCGTTGGAATCAACCGGGTGCATTTTACCATCATAAATATTCACCACGATGTCACGGGCATAAGATCCGGTCAGCGGGCCTTCTTCAATTTTCTCCATAATTCCTTTCAGAATTGCCGGCATAAACCTGGCATCTATAGATCCGCCAACGATACAGTTGTTAAACACCAGTTTACCACCCCATGAAAGATCGTAAGTTTCTGTGCCGCGGATGGGGAATTCCGTCTGATTGGCCATCCCTTCACTCCAGGGCTGGATCAGCATATGCACTTCACCGAACTGTCCTGAACCCCCGGACTGCTTTTTGTGACGGTACATGGCTTTGGCCGGCTTGGTGATGGTTTCACGGTAAGGAATCTTTGGCGCGTAGTATTCAATCTGAATCTTTTCGATATTTTCCAGGTGCCATTTGGCGATGTTCAGATGAAGTTCCCCCTGACCGCGCATAATAATCTGCTTCAGTTCTTTTGAGTACTCCACTGTGATGGTGGGGTCAACTTTCTGCAGTTCGGTAAGCGCCGCGCCCAGTTTTTCGTCGTCAGAAGTATTTTTGGCTTTGATGGCCATGGTGATCTTGGGAGCAGGAAACTCAATCGGCTCAATTACGTCACCACTGGTCTTGGGACTGTTAAGCGTATGATTGGTGCGGACATTCTTCAGCTTAATGGCGGCAGCGATATCTCCGGCAACTACTTTCTCAAGTTTCTCACGTTTTTTACCGGCAACGGCAAACATCTGTGAAATGCGTTCCTTCGAACTGTTCACACCATTTACCATGTCCATGGCTTCGGTAATTTCGCCGGAGAAAACTTTGAAGAATGAAATTTCACCAAGGTGCTCTTCAACGGATGTTTTAAAAATAAGGGCAGATGCGGGATCGGCCGGGTTGAAATTAAGGGCCTTTCCCTCTTTGGTATTGCGGCCGGGCATTTCGTTGGGCGCCGGGATGTAACTTACGATGAAATCGAGCAGTGCATCCACCCCGTAATTGGGCTTGGCTGCAATACATAACACCGGAAACATTCCCCGGTTCATGATTCCCAGCTTCAGTCCTTTTGCCAGCTCTTCAGGGGTAAGTGTTCCGTTCTCAAAGAAGGATTCCATCAGGGCTTCATCATTCTCTGCAGCCGTTTCAATAAGGCTGTTCAGCATTTCTTCGGCCTTATCCTTCTGGTCGGCAGGAATATCAAGCACTTCAGCTTTACCGCCCGTGGCGGGATATTTGAACATTTTCTGCTGAAGTACATCTATGATGGCATTGAAGCTGTGTCCTTCGTTTACGGGATACTGAAACGGAGTAACGCTGGCGCCGAACTGCGTTTTCAGCTGACGCAGGCTCTCTTCAAAACTTGATTTCTCATGCTCAAGGTGATTTACAAGGAAAACAACCGGTGCATGAATGGCTTTGGTCTGCCTCCAGTTAATTTCAGTACCTACTTCAACACCGTTCTGCCCGTTGATAACCATGAATGCGGTATCAGCTACATGCAGGCCCGCAACAACTTCGCCGATAAAATCGTCAAAACCGGGTGCATCAATGATATTGATCTTATGGCCTTTATGTTCAGCATAAAGCACGGTTGATGAAACTGAGTTCTGACGTTCCAGCTCAATTTCACGATAATCCGATACTGTATTTTTATCTTCGATTGAACCGCGTCTGTTGATAACGCCGCACTCAAACAATATGGATTCCGACAAAGTAGTTTTACCGGTTTTGGCACCCCCGATGAGCACAATATTCCTTAATTCGTTTGTTTTGTAAACCTTCATGTTTTTAGCAAGTTATGATGATTAATCCGATTCTGAAAGGGCGACAAAGTTATAAAAATCTGCACAATAACAAAACGTTAACGTAAAATTGCCGGAACATACCGGCAGTTATGTACTCAGCATACCTTCTGTATCTGCAGATGCAACTGCCCGGAGCTTTCAGTCGAGCTCGATATCAAACTGAACCATCTCGGAAAAGATCCTGATCCTTTCGTTCAGCTCACCATTGCTGAGCGCCTGCAGTCCTTCCGTACCAAACTTCTCAACGGTGAAGGAAGCCATGGCGGAACCGAAGATAATGGCACGTTTCATATTTTCGAAGGAGATATCGCCGGTTTTAGCCAGGAAACCGATAAAGCCGCCGGCAAAGGTATCCCCGGCTCCTGTGGGATCAAAAACCTCTTCGAGCGGCAACGCCGGGGCAAAGAATACGCTGTCCTTGTTGAACAGCAGTGCGCCGTGCTCACCTTTCTTGATTACCAGGAATTTCGGCCCCAACCCGATGATTTTCCGTGCTGCCCTGATCAGGGAATACTCCCCCGAAAGCTGACGGGCCTCTTCATCGTTGATGGTAAGTACATCCACCATGCCGATCACCTCCATCAGATCATCCCATGCGGTGTTCATCCAGAAGTTCATGGTGTCCATAACGATCAGTTTCGGACGAACGGGCAGCTGTTCGATCACCCTTTTCTGAATCTGAGGCGTCAGGTTTCCCAGCATAAGAAAAGTACAATCTTTATATGACTCGGGCAGCACCGGATCAAAGTCGGCCAGCACGTTCAGTTCTGTCACCAGCGTATCGCGGGCATTCATGTCGTTGTGGTACCTGCCTGACCAGAAAAAGGTCTTTCCTTCGGGAATCACTTTGATGCCTGACGTATCAACTCCCTGGCGATTAAGCAGATCGATGTGCTCCTGCGGAAAGTCACCGCCGACCACTGAAACGATTTTGGTTTTAACTTCCAGTTTCCCGGCTGCAAGGCCGATAAATGTGGCGGCGCCTCCCAGTATCTTATCGGTCTTTCCGAACGGGGTTTCAATGGCATCAAAGGCAACGGTGCCTACAACAACAAGACTCATAATTAAGAAAAATGAAATAAATTTAACAGAAGTGAATTTCAAAAATGATTATTCCTTCCCGACCGGTGATTTGCCGGTTCGGGATTCCGGAGCCGGATGAGGAAGAAGCCCTCAGATAAGGAATTCCTTTTTCAGAAAATCCTCAAGTTTAAGCAGATCCTGGGTAAACTTACGGATCCCTTCGGCAAGTTTTTCGGTGGCCATGGCATCCTCATTCATCAGCCAGCGGAAAGTTTTCTCATCCGGAACAATTTTATCCAAAAGCATCTCCATCGCTTTCCCTGCATCCAGCCTGAGGCTTACTGCTTCGTGGGACGACTCCAGTTCATTCAGCAATGCAGGTGCAATTGTCAGCAGGTCACATCCTGCAAGGGCGATAATTTCTCCTTTGTTCCTGAAACTTGCACCCATTACCTCGGTAGCATAGCCAAACCTTTTATAGTAATTGAATATTTCGGTTACCGAAATAACACCGGGATCCTCCTCCGGGACCGCAGATGCAAATCCTTTCTCCTTTTTATACCAGTCAAGGATTCTGCCGACAAAAGGTGAAATCAGTTTTACCCCGGCCTCTGCACAGGCGATGGCCTGAATTTTTGAAAACAACAAGGTCAGGTTACAATGTATGCCCTCTTTTTCAAGCACCTCCGCTGCACGGATTCCTTCCCAGGTAGCTGCGATCTTTATTAAAATCCGTTCACGGCTGATCCCTGCCTGCTCATACAACCTGATCAGTTCACGCGCTTTTTCAATGGTTCTTTCGGTATCGAACGAAAGGCGGGCATCCACCTCGGTGCTTACCCTTCCGGGAACGATTTTCAGAATTTCGAGACCAAAGTACACTGCCACCCTGTCGAGACATAAGGAAAGCTGCAAAGCCGGATCACCGGAAAGCGACTTGGCGTCAGCCGCTGCCATGGCAGCCAGATGGCGGTATTTATCCTCACGTGCAGCCGCATAAATCAGCGACGGATTGGTAGTGGCATCCACCGGCCGGTAGGATTCTATGGATTCAAAATCGCCTGTATCGGCTACTACCCGGGTATATTGTTTCAGTTGTTCAAGGGCATTCATTCAATTGAATTTTAAGAATGCAAAGATAAGAAGATTGGCCTGACCATAAAACGTTCAGGCAAAAGTAAGTACCATGAATATTCCGGACCACCTTTTGGCCTGCCGGTCATAAACAGGCTGGAAATACCCGGCCGAGCTGCTGAAACACACCTGCCTGCCAGCAAATTTCACCCCAAAATGCTACGTTTTGCCCCTGTATATCATAAAATATCCCATAAACCTGATCCAAATCCCTTTTAATTGCGGGGCAGCAGAGGCTGATGTTCCTTTGCAGGGCAATACTCAATAATGGTTCACTATACAGAAACATATCAAACCCTGAAATCTTTGCTCAAAGCAGGAAATCAGATTCAGCATATACCGGGCTCAGATGCTTGTTTTCAGTCATTTGAATTTACTTCTGACGTACCCGGCAAAGCATATCCTGCCATCAGAACAGAACCGAACGGATTATGCAATATTAATTCCGACGACAGCTTGATCGCTGAAAATGCTAGGTTTACCTATCCTGTATTTATTCCGGAATCAAACAAAGGCAACAGGGCAGTAATTCTCCTGCACGGGCTGAATGAGCGGAGCTGGGTCAAGTACTATCCGTGGGCAGAAAGGCTGGCCAGGGGCCTGGAGCGACCGGTGATCCTTTTCCCCATCTCATTCCACATAAACCGTTCACCGGCCGAATGGAGCAATCCCAGGCTGATGTCGTCCCTGCTGCCACAGACCCGTCTGCGCAACCGGCGCAACCAATCTTCCACTTTCGTGAACCTTGCCCTCAGCCTGAGACTTAGCAGGCAGCCCCTGCGATTTTTTACTTCAGGCAGACAGAGTGCACTGGACCTGGAGAAACTGATCAGTTCAATTCAATCAGGCAATCATCCCCTTTTTGCAAAAGGAACCGGCATTGATTTTTTTGCGTATTCAATCGGCGCATTTCTTGCGCAGATTATGATACTGGCTTATGGAGAAACATTTCTGAAGGATACCCGCCTGATGATGTTCTGCGGTGGAGCTCCGTTTAACCGCATGAACGGGGTTTCAAAGCTGATCATGGATGAGGAGGCCTTCTCCGGACTGAGGTTTTTCTACCTCAGGCAATTTGAAAAGGAGCTTAACAGCACAGACTCCCCCCTCTCACAGATCAAAGAAAACCAGGCAACAAAAGCTTTCAATGCCATGATCGATGCCGGGCGCCTGAGCCAATGGCGTAATGACCGCTTTGAAAAAATGCATTCACGGATCAGCACGATCGCACTCAAGAAAGACAGGGTGATACCACCGGCAGGAATATCGGAAATGATGCTATCCGGGAACATGAAAACCATGGATTTCCCGTTTGAATATACCCATGAAAATCCCTTTCCGCTATCGGAGGAAAAAACAGGCGTCAATCAATGCTTTGAAAAGGTTTTCGCCGAAGCTGCGGCATTTCTCAGATAAGGAACACGACTGCCGGCATGGACATTAAACTTCCACCCATGCCTGAATCTCTTCAAGCTTTAAGGCCGGTATATCCAGTTTCAACTTTTTACGCAGTCCGCCGAGGTCGTTCAGTAGTTTGTTGGGGTTGGCCGCTTTCAGGTCAGCAACAGTCTTAAATCCATATTTCCGGAGTGCAGGGACCCATGCAGCCGGAACGCCCGCTTCAATAAAAGCCTCATCGGTATCCCCGGCGGGAATAACCTTTTTCTCGGGGCGCATCTGGGGAAAAAACAGAACATCCTGAATCGAGGGCTGGTTGGTCATAAACATGGTCAGCCTGTCAATCCCGATACCCATCCCTGAGCAGGTAGGCATCCCATATTCAAGGGCACGCACAAAGTCCATATCAATAAACATGGCTTCGTCGTCGCCTTTCTGCGATAGTTTCAGCTGCTCCTGGAAGCGATCCAGCTGATCGACGGGATCATTCAGCTCTGAATAAGCGTTGCACAACTCTTTACCGTTGACAAAAAGCTCAAAACGTTCGGTGAGTTCAGGATTTGTCCGGTGACGCTTGCACAGGGGCGACATCTCAATGGGGTAATCCATAATGAATGTAGGCTGTACCAGATGTTCCTCACACTTTTCCCCGAAAATGGCATCAATCAGCTTTCCTTTACCCATGGCCGGCGTGGTCTCGATATTCAGGGTCCGGCATATCTGCCTCAGTTCATCTTCAGTTTTACCGGTGATATCCACACCTGCATACTCCTTTATGGCATCGGTCATGGTGAGCCTGCGGAAAGGACGTTTGAAATCGATTTCTCTCTCCCCGACCAGGACGCTGGTCTTCCCGTGAAGGCTCAGGGCAACCTGCTCCAGCATCTCCTCGGTAAAATCCATCATCCAGAAGTAATCCTTGTAGGCCACATAAATTTCGAGCACGGTAAACTCAGGATTGTGCGTGCGGTCCATGCCCTCGTTGCGGAAGTCTTTCGCAAATTCATAAACCCCGTCAAAACCGCCGACTATTAGTTTCTTAAGATACAGTTCGTTGGCAATACGCAGGTAAAGTGGCATATCCAGCGCATTATGGTGAGTGATGAAAGGCCGGGCAGCAGCGCCTCCGGGGATAGGTTGAAGAATGGGCGTTTCCACCTCCAGGTATCCCTTACCGTTGAAAAATGAGCGCATGGTATTGATGATCCGGCTGCGCTTAACAAAAATATCACGTACCTCCGGATTCACAATCAGGTCAACGTAACGCTGACGGTACCGGGCTTCCGGATCGCTGAAAGCATCGAATACCTGGTCGTCCTTTTCCTTTACCACCGGCAGCACCCGCAGCGACTTGCTGAGCAGCTTCAGCGACTTCACATGAATGGAGATCTCGCCCATCTGCGTAATAAATACAAAGCCGGTTACCCCGATGATATCGCCGATATCGAGCAGCCGTTTGAAAACGGTATTGTATAGGGTCTTGTCCTCGCCTTCGCAGATTTCATCGCGCTTGATGTAAAGCTGAATGCGCCCGCTTGCGTCCTGCAGGTCCACAAATGAAGCGGCGCCCATGATGCGCCGGGTCATGATGCGACCTGCGATGCTTATATCCTGATAAAGGGTATTGTCACCGGGGAAATTTTTAAGAATTTCAGCAGTGGAAATATTTACATTGAACGCTTCGGCCGGATAGGGATTGATGCCAAGTTTTCCGAGTTCTTTTAGCGATTCTCTCCGGATTGCTTCCTGTTCGCTGAGTTCCTGATACATACGTGAAAATTTTTGCAAAGATAGCGTTTTTTGTTTCGTAAAAAATGGTGTCAGTATCCTCAGGCGGCGGCGAATCGGGTATATCCTTATCTGATGTGCTGGAAATAATATATCGGCTTTGGCAATTAAAAGAAGCCACCAAAACACTAAAGCACAAAAACACACAAAAGAAATATTATCTGAGTTTTGAAAACCTGAAAAACTGAATAGCTGATTGTAATTGTTGCATTGCGTTATAAAAAAGCGGACCCGGCGTATAAGTAAAAGCATTTATGATTTGCTTCAATCATAAAATAAAGCAACGAAGAAAGGATGAAAATAAATCACATTGTCAGGCTAAAATTTCAATAGCAAATATCAATCCTGCTTAAAGCATGGATAATGATTGAATTTTCTCTTTGAGAATTGGGTTATCAGTGAGATAAATGCAACAGTAAATTCAGATTTAACATAATGTTTTACACGACATTACACCAACTTAAAGTGGACTTGATCTGAACGGCATTAGTTTTGAGATTATTTGCCCAAGTATGCTCAAGTAAGTCATCAGATTTTTTACAAGTATTCAGCATCTCTTTTCTTACAATAATTTGGTGTTCTTCTGAGTCCCGATGGCGATCGGGATCGTGCTTCTGTGGCAAAAAAAATAATCACACATCATTTAATGAACTACCCGGCGAATCAGGTGATGGACGAAAACGGTTCAGCAGGCCGGGCGGCCTGACTCCGGATTAAAACAAGTTGTGCTACGCCCCGCTGAATGTAAAGAAATAGTCCTGTTATATTCCGTATAAATTCCTGATTTTCTCAATCAGCACGCGGGCCATCTTTTCGTTGGATTCATGCGTCCATCCTGCAATGTGCGGCGAAAGTATCACTTTATCGCTTTTGATCAGCCGCCTGAAATCTTCAGGCAGACCTGCTGAATCCAGGTTTTCGAATGAAAGCTTTTCATATTCCAGGACATCAAGTGCCGCTCCGGCAACCTTACCGGAATCAATGGCATCCATCAGTGCGGCAGTATTTATGCATTGTCCGCGGGCGGTGTTGATCACAATCAGCGGCCTGACAAATGAATCCAAATATGTTTTATTGACCATCTGCCGGGTTTCACCGGTTAGCGGCACATGCAGGCTAAGGATGTCAGTGGTGGCAAATACCTCTTCCATGGTCACTTCCCTGACAAACTGATTGCTAAAATTCTTTTTATATTTGTCGTAAGCGATGACCCTAGCGCCAAAACCGCTTAGTTTTTCAGCAAAAGCGCTCCCCATATTTCCGTAGCCGATGATGGCCACGGTTTTTCCCTGGATTTCCGTTCCCCGGTTGCCTTCGCGGATCCACAGGCCATTTCTTACCTCGAGGTTCACCCTGCAGAGGTGATTCAACAGTGCAAGCAACATGCCGGCAGCATGTTCACCCACCGCATCGCGGTTGCCCTCCGGGGCGTTCAGGCAGGCAATCCCTTTCGAAAGCGCATAATCCCCGTCGATATTCTCCATGCCTGCTCCTACCCTGGCTATAAACCGCAGGTTACCTGCCTGCTCAAGAACCTCCCTGTCTAACCGGATCTTGCTGCGGATTATTACCCCTTCGAAACCGGACAACATGTCAAGAATTTCCTGCCGGCTGTTGCCACCGTAATGTGCACATTGAAATCCCAGCCTTTCAAGTTCCTGCCCCAGCAAGGGATGGGTGGTATCGATAAATAAAACCCTTTTCTCCATAACGTTGCTCAGATGCTGCAAAGGTACTACTCTGCCGTGAATTCACCATTTTAACACAAATTAACCTTCTTTTGACCGAAAATAATCGTTTTTACATTGAAAAACAGGGGCTTTTCGGGCGAATGTCGTATTTTTGCCAGGCGAAGTAAGGAACAACCAAATCGTTTATTTCGCTGATATTGAATTACATAATACCCCTTTTTGATTACTTTACCGCATGTGGAATTTCCTTGTCCGATTTATTCTCCGTAACCGCCTGGGTAACCTGATTGCCATCATCCTGATTACGGCTTTCATGGGTTATAAGGCCATCAATGTGCATCTTTCCTATGAAATGGCCCAGATGTTGCCCGACACCGACACCACCACCGTAGTTTACCAGAAATTTAAGGAAACATTCGGGCAGGATGGAGCGGTTTTATTTATCGGAATCAAAGACGAGAAATTGTTTACCCTCGAAGAATTCAACGATTGGTACGATCTTACCGAACGCCTCCGCAAAGTCGACGGGGTGCAGGAAGTCTTGTCGATAGGAAAATTATATACACTGGAAAAGAACGATTCCACAAGAAAATTTGATTTTAAACCTGTTTTTCAGCAAAAACCTCAGACACAGGCAGAGCTTGACAGTCTGAGAACCTTAATTTTTAATCTTCCGTTCTATGATGGACTGATCATCAACAAGGAAACCAACGCCACCCTGATGATGCTCACCCTCGACAAAGAAAGGCTGAACAACAAAAGCAGGATCAGCCTGGTCCGTGACATTGAGGATGAGGTAGCGGTATTCAGCAGCAAGCATGATATTCAGGTTCACTTTTCGGGGATGCCATATATCCGCACCAAAACCATGAAAATGGTTCAGCGGGAATTGCTGATGTTTACCCTTTTGTCGCTGCTGATCGCGTCCCTGGTGCTGTTTTTATTCTTCAGGTCATTCAAAGCGGTGCTATTTCCGATGCTCATCGTTCTCATCAGTGTAGTATGGTCGATGGGCACCCTTGGTATACTCGGCTACGAGATCACCATCCTCACAGGGATAATTCCGCCGCTGCTGATCATTATCGGGGTAGAAAACTGTATTTTCCTGCTCAACAAATATCATCACGAGTTCAGGGGGCATGGCAACAAAGTGAAGGCACTTTCCAGGGTTGTGGTCAGAACGGGCAATGCGACATTCCTGACCAATCTTACCACAGCTACCGGCTTTGCCGCCTTTATCATTACCGGCAATAAACTGCTGGTTGAATTTGGGGTGGTCGCCGCCATCAATATCATGGTGGTCTTTGTGCTTTCCATCTTTCTGATTCCCATCCTTTACAGCTATCTCGCCCCGCCGCAACTCAGACATATCAAGCACCTTGACAACAAATACACCACTTCCCTGATCGAAAAAGTGGTTTTTCTGGTTCAAAACCACCGCCGGGCAATTTACCTGACGTCTATAGCCGGTGTGATCCTGGCTGTTTTTGGTATTTCCAGACTGAAAACTACCGGAAATGTCGTGGATGATATTCCTCACGGCCACCCTATGTATGTTGACCTGCTGTTCTTCGAAGAAGAATTCAAAGGCATACTGCCGTTTGAAATTGCCATCGACACAAGGAAACCCAGGGGGGTGATGCAAATGTCAACCATTCAAAAAATCAGCGAATTACAGGACTCCCTTGCCAAATATCCAGAGTTTGCGAAACCCCTTTCGGTGGCCGAGCTGGTAAAATACTCGAAACAGGCATTTTATAACGGCGATCCGGGAATGTACAGCATTCCGAACAGCCAGGAGCGCAATTTCATCATGCAGTATCTGCCATCGATGAAGGCCGGGAAGCGCACCATCCTCAATTCATTTGTTGATACCACCCTGAGCAAGACCCGCATCAGCGTGCAAATGGCCAACATCGGCACCCGCGATATCCAGCGCATTAAGGATGATCTTCAACCAAGCATTGACTCAATCTTCGACCCGGATAAATACACCGTTGAACTGACAGGCACAAGCATTGTCTTTCTGAAAGGAACGGATTATCTTGTAAACAACCTATTAACCAGCCTGATACTGGCCGTTATTGCAATCGGAATATTGCTTGGACTGCTTTTCACCTCTTTCAAAATGGTTGCGGTATCTATGGTCCCCAACCTGCTTCCCCAGTTGATGACTGCCGCGCTGATGGGGTTCCTGGCCATTTCCATCAAGCCTTCCACCATTCTGATTTTCAGCATTGCACTGGGAATCTCGGTGGATAATGCGATCCATTTTCTGTCAAGATACCGCCTGGCACTCAAACACAATAACTGGGATATCCGGCTATCGGTATTTTCGGCGCTTCGTGAAACCGGCTTCAGTATGGTTTACTCATCCATTGTTTTGTTTCTCGGATTTGCCGTTTTCACCATTTCAACCTTTGGCGGTACCCAGTCAATGGGCTTTCTTATATCCTTCACCCTGTTGGTTGCATTGTTTTCAAACCTTTTGCTGCTGCCTTCTCTGTTGCTTTCGCTCGACCAGTGGTTGACTACCCGCAAATTTGAAGAGCCCCTTATTGAGCTTTTCGAAGAGAATGAGGAAACGGAAGTAAACGGTGATGATCTCCCTGCAGAGGAAAGAAAAGAAGTAGAAGAAATTGCATTGACCGATAAGTAAAATATCAGACGAATATGAAAGGCATCATACTGGCCGGCGGCTCAGGCACACGGCTTCACCCCCTCACACTGGCAGTCAGCAAGCAGCTAATGCCGGTTTACGACAAGCCCATGATCTATTATCCGCTGTCGGTACTGATGATGGCTGGTATCAATGAAATACTTATTATTTCAACGCCCCACGACCTTCCCAACTTCGAAAAGTTGCTGGGCGACGGACGTTCACTGGGCTGCAGCTTCAGTTATGCCGTTCAGCACGAGCCAAACGGCCTGGCCCAGGCTTTTGTGATCGGGGCGCCATTTATCGGTAAAGACGATGCGGCGCTGATCCTGGGGGATAATATTTTCTACAGCTCCGGATTGCAGAACCTGCTTAACGAGTGCCGGCAACCCGAAGGAGGCATTGTATTCGCCTACCATGTGGCAGATCCTGAGCGGTACGGCGTTGTTGAATTCGACGCCTCGGGAACTGCCGTTTCCATTGAGGAGAAGCCAAAGAAACCCCGGTCGAATTACGCGGTACCCGGGCTTTACTTTTACGACAACAGTGTTGTTGAAGTAGCCGCGGGCATCAGACCAGGTGCCAGGGGTGAATATGAAATTACCGATGTTAACCGGTACTATCTGGAACAAGGCAGACTCAGGGTAAAAGTGATGAGCCGCGGCACTGCCTGGCTCGATACGGGCACCTTCAGTTCACTGCTTCAGGCTTCACAGTTTGTGGAAGTGATAGAAACCCGGCAGGGGCTCAAAATCGGTTGCATTGAGGAAGTGGCCTACAGGATGGGTTACATCAACAGAAGCCAGTTACAGGCAATCGCCCAGCCATTGCTGAAAAGCGGATATGGCGATTACCTGATGAGGATTCCCTGAACAAAATCACGAATACAAATCACTTTATTAATGCATCCGATAGAACATTTACAAGCCAAAATTGCCGCCTCGCTCAGCAACCTCCCCATTTACCGGGAGCCGGCCGGATTGTATGAGCCCATCTCCTATACCCTGCAGCAGGGAGGCAAGCGAATTCGTCCGCTCCTTACGCTGATTGCCACTCAGATGTTTGGCGGCAATCCCGACAAAGCGCTTCCGGCTGCAACCGCCATTGAGATTTTCCATAATTTCACCCTGCTGCACGATGATATCATCGATCAGGCGCCCCTTCGCCGCGGACGGGATACCGTTTACAAAAAATGGAACATCAACACAGCCATTCTGTCGGGCGATACCATGTTTGCGGTAGCTTACGGACAACTGGCCGGATCTGATCCGCAGCAGCTGCCCCAGCTGATGCAGGTCTTCACCAAAACGGCCATTGAAGTTTGCGAAGGCCAGCAATATGATATCGACTTTGAAAATTCAGGGGATGTTACCATTGACGCATACCTGAATATGATCCGGCTTAAGACAGCTGTTCTTCTGGCAGCCAGCCTTAAGATCGGCGCCCTGATCGGAGGAGCCGCCCATCAGGATGCAGAAGCCATCTACCGTTTCGGTGAAAATATGGGTATCGCATTTCAACTTCAGGATGACCTGCTCGATGCTTTCGGCGATGAAGCCGTATTCGGCAAAAAGACCGGGGGGGATATTATAGCCAATAAGAAAACCTACCTCTACCTGAAAGCCCTTGAGTGCAGCAGCCCGGAGAATGCTTCAGCGTTAAGAAAATGGTTCTGCACCAGAGACAGCGAGCCTCAGGTAAAAATAGCTGCGGTTCTTGATCTTTTCAATAAGGCAGGAGTAAAGCAACATGCAGAAAACCTGATTCAGGATTACATAAAGGAAGCGATGTCCCATCTTGATGCCATCAGGCTTGTCGAAAAAGCCAGGGCGCCTCTGCTCGAACTGCTCTCAGGAATGCTCAAACGGAATCATTGAAGCTGTTCAGGAGCCGGCATTCTTAAAATTATCCAACTCACTGTGAAGTGCTTCCCAATCGTCCATTGCTGATACCAGCTTGTTTTTCAGCGATTCGTATCTCTCATAAATTGTCCCGTCAGCCAGTACTTCAACATGGTTTTCAGGGGAAGCAAGTTTCTGATCAATGGAGGCAATCTCCGATTCAAGCTGGTGAATTTCCTGTTCAACCTTTTCGATACGGCCGGTAATCTTCCTCAGTTCCTTTTCCTGCTGACGCTTTTTTTCGTAATTGATCTTATTCAGCGATACTTCTTCGGATTGTCCGGCAGCAGCAGCCTTTGCCGCCATTCCCAGCTGATCAAGCGTGGCAATCCGTCTTTTCTCCAGAAAATCATAGATATCGCCGATATGCTGTTTCACTTTCCCATCCCTGAATTCAAATACTTTTTGCGTTAGCCCCTGTAAGAAGTCACGATCATGCGAAACCACGATGAGCGTGCCATCAAACATCAGCAATGCATTCTTCAGGATGTCCTTGGATATCATATCCAGGTGATTCGTCGGCTCATCGAGGATCAGCAGGTTAACCGGCGATAATAACAGTTTTGCAAGTGCAAGCCTTGATTTCTCTCCGCCCGAAAGCACTTTCACCTTTTTCTCGATGTCTTCGCCGGAAAACAGGAAGCTGCCAAGTATATTCCTGACCTTTGGCCTGATGTCGCCGACAGCCACATCGTCAATAGTCTGAAAAACTGTCCGTTCCTGATCAAGCAGATCGGCCTGATTCTGGGCATAGTACCCGATCTTCACATTATGGCCGATGCTGCATTCCCCGTTATGGTCCAGTCCTTCGGCAAGTATTTTGGCGAGGGTGGTTTTACCCTCTCCGTTGCGTCCTACAAATGCAACAAAATCATTCCGCTCGATGGCGAAATCCACATCACTGAATACCCTGTGATGGCCATAAAACTTTGCCAGAGATACCGCCTCCACAACCACTTTGCCCGAAGGCGGGGCCGGAGGAAAACGAAAATGGATGGCGCTTTTATCCATATCATCCACTTCCACCCTTTCTATCTTGTCGAGCAACTTCATTTTTGACTGCACCTGCCTGGCCTTGGTGGCCTTATAACGGAACCTTTCGATAAAGCGTTCGATATCCGCAAGCTGGCGTTGCTGATTTGAATAAGCCGCCTGCTGCTGTTCACGCATGCTTTCGCGCAACTCAACATAACCGGAATAGGAGGTTTTAAAATCATAAATCCTGCCCATCGAAATTTCTATTGTCCGGTTGGTAACATTATCAAGGAAAGCCCGGTCGTGCGATACCACAATAACGGCGCCGCTGAAAGATTTAAGGTACTCTTCCAGCCATTGAATAGATTCAATATCGAGATGATTGGTAGGCTCATCGAGCAGCAGCAATCCGGGGCGGCGCAGCAGCAGTTTGGCCAGCTCCACCCTCATCCGCCATCCCCCGCTGAATTCAGCAAGCCTGCGGTTGAAGTCAGCAGGCCTGAAGCCCAGTCCCAGCAGGATTTTCTCCGTTTCGCCTTCCATTTCATGCCCGCCCAGTAAGCGGAAACGCTCTTCATTTTCGTGCAGGCGATTGATCAGGTGCAGATATGAATCAGCATCATAATCAGTTCTTTCTGCAATTTCAATGCTGATTTGCTCACTTTCTGCCTTCAGCTTCAAAACTGCATCAAAAGCGTTCAGCGCTTCTTCAAAAATCGTTCCTGCCCCGGTAGTCACAATCTCCTGAGGCAAATATCCGATCTGAAGATCGTTGGGTTTTGTAACGGTGCCGCCTTCCGGCTGCTGCTCCCCGTTGATGATCCGCAGGAGTGTGGTTTTACCGGCGCCATTCTTCCCGACCAGACCGGCCCTGTCCCTTTCCGTGATCAGGAAGGTAACATTGTCGAACAGGTAACGCCCTGTGAAGTAAACTGAAAGGTTATTGATTGAAAGCATGAGAAGCGTAATTGGGGCAAAGTTACCTAAATCCCACTAATGCGGCACCAGAACTAAACGGTTTAAAAACTATTATAACAGAAAAGGGCCCCTTGCGGAGCCCTTTTCAACAGATTCGATTAAACGATTAGTGGGTAACAACCACTTTCCTGGTAAAGCTTTCGCCCTTTGTATTCACAAATTTAACCAGGTAAGCGCCTGCTTCGTAGTTGCGTACATTCAGCACAACAGTTTTGTCCTTGGTAATCACGCGCTCATAAACAACTTCGCCGAGATAGTTGTAAACAACCATATGACTGATGTCGTTGGTAAGCTCGATGTTTACCAGGTTATTTGACGGGTTCGGGTAAATGCTTACCAGCTGGTTGTCAACAACCGGAACATTGGTGAGCAATACACAGGCAACCTCTGACATCGGGGACTCACAATCTTCGTACACTGCAGTAACATTGTAGCAGTATTCAAATCCGATTGTGAGGGCTTCATCAGCGTCAATGTAAGTGGTTTCAGCCGTTGAACCGATCATAACACCATCGCGGTAGATGTTGTAACCAACAAGTTCGCGATTTCCGCTTACTTCAACAGGAAGTGCGGCGCCGGGCAGTGCAGGCAGATTACCGCGCTCGATCTGTGATACCGGACCGTAAACGGTAGGATCGCTGATCGGCTGCAGTGCAGCTGTTACGCCATCGAGGGTTTCAACATATCCCTGGAGGTTCCAGTTGTAGTTCAGACCATAGGCAGTTGCCATGGATTCCCAAACCGAACCGTCGAGTGACAGCATGTCGCCAAAGCCTGCTACGGCAGGACCGGCATCGCAACCGGCTACGTAAACACCGTCGGGATGGGTTACTGCATAACCAAACCACAGTTCGGTAGCACCGGTGACAGGTACAGGAGTATTAAGTACAAACTCATTCCACTCGCCGCCAACATAAGTTGCAATCGGCTGGGTAAGAACAAGGGTACTTGCATTGGCTCCGGTCCATACCTTCAGTGCGATGGTTCCACCAGCTGAGTAGGGGAACATCCGGATCTTGGTCAGGCTGGTTCCTGCATATTGTGCAAGCTGGGTAGGAGTAAACCTTACGGCAACATTGAACGTTCCACCACCGGTAAGACCGATGGCATCATTGTTCACGCCGTTATCCCAGAAGAGCCATCCTGAAGGACCAGGGCCACTGCCTGAAGGAGCAACCCAGTTGAGAACAACCTGCTCAACATAAGGCAGGTTTACATCAGCTGTCAGCTCGGTAGGAGCGGCACATTCGCGGTAGATGTGAACATTGTCGATCATCCAGTTGAAGAGGTCAAGCGTATTCAGTCCCTTGGCATTGAAACGGACACGGAATACCTTGTTCTTTGCCTGGCTGGTGATGTCAATATGCTTCATCTCCCAATCCATATCGCCTTCAGCGGTGTAAGTGGCAACGGTAATCCATGAACTGCCGTTGAACACTTCAACCTGCAGGCTTTCTTCACCGGTTGCATTTACATCGTCAAGTTTCATGTCAAAATCAAGGAAAATTGATCCATCGATGAAACCTGTTCCATTGATCCAGAAGCTCGAGAGTGAGAGACCATAATCAGCCTGAGGAGGATTATAAGTAAACTCAGCACTGGGTGCGGGATTACCAACCTGGCCGGCAATTCTCCAGTTTTCTCCGTCAGTTGTCCACTGGTTGGTTTCGAACAGACCGGTGTTGAAATTTTCAACAAACGGCAGCTCATAGCCATAGACCACGCTGACTTCGATGGGTCCTTCAATCATGGATTCTCCGGTCTGACCGGCAAAACCGTAAGGGGTGAGGTCATAAACAGCGGTAATATGGTAGCTGTATGTTCCCGGGTCAAGGTTCAGATCGAAATATTCCGTCTGCGGATGTTCAACATATACCCTCAGTACATCGTCGCGATACAGGTTGTATCCAAGCAGGTTGGAAGGAATGCTTCCACCGCCTGAGCCACCGCCGGTGCCGTTGATGATGAATGGTAAGCCCTGAGGTCCTACGTCAACAAGTGCAGCCCATGAACCGGTGTACTGAAGAGCATTTCCGGTTGTAGTCTCACCATTAATGGTTACTGCAGGCACCCATGGTCCGCTCGAAAGCGAGCCGGTGGTCTGCCATTCAACCCAATAGGTTCCGGGTGAAAGGGCAAGTCCGGGAGTTTCGGCAACAATACGCATTACCGGACGATCGGTAGATCCGCCGGGGCCGTTGTCGTTGCGGTAGATATTCGACCACTCGGTGCTGATCATGCGGTTGGTAACCAGGTCGCCCCAGATTACTGTACCACCGGCATTGGGAGCGCCATCGTAAACACGGCAGAATACCCCGGTAAATGTACTTGATGTACTTGAACCAGTCTGATAACCGAAGAACTCAATGTTCTGGATATTCCAGTTTCCGGTAACCTCAAAGTCATCGGCAACGCTGTTGCCGGCACTCTGCTGCATACCGAATCCGTAAGTACCCATACCAAGTCCGGTCTGGAGGATGCTTTCATCAGCTCCGCCTGAACCGGTGCCTGGGCTGTTAACCAGTGGCCCGTTATCATAGAGAACGTTCCTGTTGGAAGCAAGCGGCACATTGGTCTGCGGGAAGGTACGCGGGGTCAGTACTGCAACAACATCAGCAGCAGGCTGAGTCTCTGTTGCCGCAACGCGATCCTGGTTATCACCCAAACCTGTTGGTGAAGTAGGAGGCAGCCAGGTAAGGTGAGCGTAGTCGGTCATCGGCGGGCTCATGCCTTCGAGGCTGTCGGGAGGATAAAGATAAGCCGAACGGAAGAGGTAGGTATCCAGTTCTGAATAGCCTGAACTGTAGAGTGCAGCAACACCGGCGAGGTATTCCTGACCGAAGTTCAGGTTGGTATAGGTATAGGTTTGCTCAGGGGTATTGTCAACGAGGGTTCCGTCGAGGAATACGCCGTATCCCTGGAGGGGAACACCGCCCGAAGCAATCTGTACATCATCAACAGCCCAGCCTGATGCCCATGCGCCATTATCATCGGCATGGAATGCAAGCCACACACTGTTCAAGCCACTGGCACCTGAGAACTGTGCAAGGTCAATCTCAATATCCTGCCATGCACCGGGAGCAGCAACCATTGAACTGATTACTGTCCATGTAGTACCGGCATCTGTACTGATCTCAACATATGCACTCTGTCCATAAGAACCATCATAGTAGCTGGCGAAGTTCAGACGGTAAGTCGGAAGATCGGTCCAGTTCATTTCGGGAGTGATCAGGTAATCGCAGCATCCGTTTCCGTTTTCAGCATCATCGTTGCTTACGGCATACGTAGTGTGCGGAGGAATTGCAAATGCAGAACTACTTCCGTTGGTAGTTGCATACCACCCGGTAGTGCTCTGGGTCAGCGCTTGCCATCCTGCCGGAGGGAATACACCTTCCTCGAAGTCACTTGCAGCTGCAATTGCGAGCGGCTCATCCCAGGTAGCAACAAGGGTAAGGTCGTCTACATAAAGGTTGCGCGGTTTGTATTTCTTCTCGAGGAGGAGAATATCAAACGTACGGTTCGAGGTGATGTTGGGAGTAATTACATAATCGTCGAAACCAACCTTGGCTGCGAAGAGGGTGTAATTGCCTTTCCATACATTTTCAAATACCACGGTACCATCTTCAGGTACAGTTGCAGTGTACACTTCGTAAGGATAATCCAAACCGGTGAGGCTCACAACAGCACCTGCAGGGCTTCCGCCGGTGGTAAGGCTTACATTACAGGTAACGGTAACCAGTTTCTTATGGCCTACGATGTTGGAGTAAGCTTTTTCTGATTCTCCGCCATTGGTGTAATTGGTGGCTACTGCATAGGCATACCATCCCTCGGGCAGCGGACCGTAAGCGATATCGGTATAATTGGTGTTGGCAACAGTACCGCTGAGCAGGGTAAGGGTTCCGGCTTCAGGACCAGCATTCGGGTCGAAACCGCTCACGCGCCATACCTTGTAGCTGGTAACGCCACGTTCTGAATCCTGGATAGCCAAGTACTGTCCTTCACCTTCAACACCTGATTGTGCAATCGGGGCTGACTGTGAAATCAGGGCGCGCTGTTTAACCGGAGTCCTGACTTCGCTTGAAGCGCCGCGGGCTACATCGGTTGCAACAGGTCCGCTGACGAAAGCACGGATCATCATATCCTGGAACGGAGAAAGTGCCCAGTTACCACCGGCGCTCACGTTGCGTGAGTAGCTGCGGTAAAGGGTCGGAAGAGTCTGGTCGATACCCACCGGAGCACAGTTGGGCGAAGTTGCGCCCTGAACCATGCCAAGGTAGAAACTACCTTCGGTAATGGTTGCGCTGAGACCTGAGAAATCAACCCATCCGAGGTTGTTAACCGTTACTTCGATAGAATCAAGAACGGTTCCCGGGAGTCCGTTTGCACCGTCATCATCAATAACAACTGCGCCAAAGGTGGTTCCGAGGAATCCTGTGTTGTTGTTGGGGAAGCTGCCATCACCTACATAGATACGGCCACCGTAAATGGTTGCGGGATATCCGGCAGGGGTGAATTTCACAGCGTTCATGTTGCCGGGCAGTGCCCATGCAGCATAGTTTTCAGCTGTACCGTCATCGTACAGTACTTCGTAGTTGGGCTCGGGGAGACCCCAGGTAACTTCTACCTGTGTGTCAGCCTCGTTAACTACTGCATGTACAAGTGTAGGAGGATAGAATTCCTCTTCAAGTTCTGCATCAACTACGGTGGTATTGGTTTCGGTAACTACAACGCCTGTCACAAATTCGGTGGTGAAACCGGTTTTTGAGAATGACATATCATAGGTGCCGGCATCCACGATCATGGAATACTCACCTTCTTCGGTGGTAGTGGCTGAATACATACCGGCAGTTACAACGGCACCGTGGATGGGCGAACCATCAACAGCGCTGGTAACGGTACCGGCGATCATACCCGGGTTGTAAACAACCATGGTGGCGGGGATCATCACGATCTCGTTGGCCAGGTCATTGGTGTTAAGCTCAAGCTCAACATTGTGTGTTCCAACCGGATAATTTTCATCATCTGAAGTAAAGGTGGCAACCACGTCAACAAATTCGCCGGGGGCAACCTGTCCCTGTGCGGGAACAACCGATGTGATGAAAGTAGGAACGGGCACACCAATCCACACAGCCAGACCATCATGCAGATAAGCACTATTGTAATTAATATTGGTTGCAATGGTTCCTGCACTGTTTTCAATACCAACAGTTGCACTGGAAATATCAAAACCTCCTACAATGGTGTTGTAATACATCATGATGTTACCGTTCTGATGCAGATGTACCTGAGCGGTAATTCTGCCGGCTGATGATGAGGGATACTCATTGTAGTTGGTAAACTGGATTACCCAGTAATCGCCCATGTTCTGATAGTAAACGGCAGAAGCGGGGCCAGCACCGTGAAGGTCATCCCAGCACCATGCAATCAGGTTATTGGGGGTGCTTGTGCTCGGAATATTCTGATTTGAAAGTGAACTTGAAGTGCTTCCGAAAATCAGGTAACCGTTTGAGCTGATGTTCACCTGCGAGTAAGTGTTTTCGTAGAACGGGAATGAGAATCCAATGTTGTAGGGTCCTACAACATTGTCATCTGACAGTCCGGTAACCAGGGTTCCGGTAGCAGAAATATCATTCCATACGAAAGCGGGTCCGCCGGCTTCGTCGCTGTCGATCCACATGTAACCGAATTCATCGGGACCACCTGCACCACGGAGGTTGCGGTTGCCCATGCCGTCGGTAGGATCAACTTCGCCCTTTTCAACCGCAACGGGCTCAACCATGGAGCGTACGTTGGGGGTGAAGTCAGGAGAATTTACCAGCTGACGTGCAGCATACTCGGGGAATGAGAAAGCAAGGGTGCCTTCACCGGTATTTGATACGCGGAAAGTAACGCCTTCGCTGGTATTGGGATACTGCTCATTGTAAAGAGAAGCCGGGTTCAGCACCAGCACAGGATTGGCCCACTCGATGGTAACCGGTCCTGCAGGCGCAGAGTTGCCTTCATCAAATACAGCCTGAACGGTGTATGAATATACGCCGTAGGCGGGCAGGGTTTCGGTGAAGGTTGTATTGTTGGTTACACCAACCTGTGCTCCGTCGCGTTTTACCACGAAATAGAGGAAACCGCGGTCTCCGCCGTATGACCAGTTCAGGGTAACAACACCATCAACAGGGTTGGTAAGGTTAGCTGTAAGGTCAAAAGGAACATTCAGCGGGGTGCCTGCAACGGTCATGGTAACCGGAACTACTACCGTTCCGACATTGGGATTCGATGAAGTAAAGGTCACCTCGGCTGTTTTCACGGTACCTGCTGCAAGTCCGCTGGCATTGAAAGCCATGGGAACATTGAAGTTGGTATAGGCCGGAATGGTTCCATTGGTCTGTCCAACGGTCAGCCATGTGTTGGGGCCTGGTGAAGTGTATGAAACACTTGCATTCCATGTAAGCACGCCGTCGCCGTTGTTGGCAATGTTGATGGCGCCGTCAACCATTTCGTTGGGGTTTACAGCAACACTGTAAGGATTAGGAGTAACGGCCATGGAAGGACGCAACATGGTTACGTTCTGGTAGGTGGTTGTTTCTGGTTCAACAAAAACAGTCATTACCGTGGTATTGTAGCCAGCGATACTTGCCGTGAGGGTAAAGTTACCTGCCGGAATCAGCGCTAACTGATAAGCTCCGTTGGCAGCACTTGTGGTGGTATAAGTATTAATGGTATTGTCGATTTCAATCTCAACACCAGCCATGGGGATACCAAATCCATTGGTAACAAAACCTTCAAGCGTTCCGATACCCAGTGAGGTTCCGAACGACCAGATGGCATTACCGGTAGCCTGACCGGTTCCGTTATAAGGAACAACCTGCCAGAAATATTCGGTAGCATATTCCAGATCGGGATCGGGATCGTAGCTGAGGACGTTTCCTACATCAACGCCATTGGCGATGTTGGTAGGAGGATTGTCGGTACCCAGGTATACAAGGTATCCTGAAGGAGCGCCACCGCCAACACCCGGAGCCCAGTTAAGGGTAAGGGAAACGGGAACACCAAGGGCGCCGTTGCCGGGTGAGCTGTAAATTGCAGCCACCGGAGCGGGGATGGTGAAAGAATAAGTAAGCCCAGCCGGAGGGAATACGGTGCTGGTCAGGGTCATGGTAACGTTATTGGCGGTACCAGCCGTTGTTGCTGTCCAGTCGGTAGTAGTAGTACGGTTGGTATAATCGGTATTTGCCGAGCCCCTGAGACCAACCTGCGGATGAGTCGGAGAGGTATTAGCAGTACCAGTGATGGGACCGTATACGAAATCAATCTGATTGGTGGTTTCGTAAAGTTTTACCTGGAAGTTCAGCACTTCGTCAGCATAACTGGTTCCCCAACGTTTTACGTTTTTCCACTGAACCGTGGTAACCCTGTCGGGGGCCACTCCACTGGTTTCAACCATAATCTCACCGAGGCCGGAGATGCTCTGCAGGTCGCGTCCAAGGATGGAAGCAACCATTGTAGCAACGGTGCTGGATGAAATCGGTGCATAACCCATAGTGGTTGTGCTTGTCGGGTCAAACTTAATGTACCCGTTGGGATTTACATTCATGGTGGTAAAATCCACTCCATTTGCATTGAATGTAAAGCCAATAGCCACATTGGTAATCATAACGTCGTCAAAAGAGCCGGTAGCCAATACAGTACCACCCGTGATCTCGGTATAGGTACCCGAGGTCTGGGTGAACAGCATGTTTGCTACCTGCGCCTGTGAAACTCCTGCTGCAAAAAGCATCAGGAAAAACAGCGTAATTAGCTTTCTCATTTTGTTTGTTTTACTTGTTTAATTAAACTTAAAGTGAATTGATGATTATTTATTCCATTCCTCCGTGAAGAGGAGTTTGAAATACAATTAAAAAATCATGCTTCTCTTTTTTTTGTGTGCCTCCTTTCTGTCAGACTGACAATTTTAATTGATCAATTATTGTTTACTGGTTAACATTTCAAAGAAAAAACCCTTGGAGATAATTATCCCGGAGGGGTGACTTTATGGTATTAATAATCTTTAGCTATTCATCAACCTCCCGCTAAGTGGCAGGTCTGAGGACCGGATAAACAAACCAGAAAATTCATGCGCAATGAAGCGAACCGGGAATCCGGAAAGGATGCAAACCGCAATTCCGGAAGGGTATTGCTTACCGGCTTCCGGATGAGGTACAGCAGAAGGAAAAATGGTCATTCTGTTAGCCAAGTTTCTCAGTTTATTACAGATAATCCAACATCAGAGATCAATAGAAATTCCCGATTTTGTTCCGTACAGAAAATCTTTGTTCAATCTCAATTCCACGCTGACAATTAAAAGCCCTTAGATCTGACCTGCACTAAAACACAATATATCAATATGCTGACAGGCACTAACCTTTATAAAGGTACTTTTAGTTAAAGACAACCGAAACCGGTTTTACCCCTATTCCGTTCGTCACTTTTTTTCAATAATTCTGTTATTTTCCCGCAAATAATTCCGGAAACCACTATTTATGGTAAATCCGGGCAAAAGTAATACCGGAAATGCTGATTTTCGGACGGGACAAACCTCTTCCGGTGATCAGATTCCGGGTCCGGGCAGCCTGTAAGGAATAGTATAGCGTGAAAAGGTTGGTAGCAAGGTAAGAGTTTTGCGGGTGGCTGCCTTTTCCAGACGCAAATATAGTAATTTATGCCAATACAGAACATCCGTTATTGAAATTTAGCTGTGGCTTTAAAATAATGAATATCTGGCTCATTATAAGGCACTTGGCCTACACAAAAGAGTGTAATCAGATCCCGGCGTTAACCTTTCAGGTCTCTATACACCCGCTGCATTGCTAAAAACCGGCCCGGAATTGTCCGGATGCTCTCAATCAGCACCTGACTATCAGCAGGAAAGAACAGCGCTTCGGGGAAAACGAACCTGCATTTAAAGACATGATAAAGCAGGGCAGATGCAGTTAAAAGGGATGGAACTACCTGGCAACACTTAATATCATATACCGGATATTGCCAGACTCATCTTTGAGCAGGCAGGGATAAATTCCGGCGGCAAGCCCGGAAACATCAAGAAAACTGTTTGCACCGCTGAAACCGGAGGTAAATGACGCTGTCAGGACTTTCTGCCCGGTTGAACTATATAATTCCACTTCATACCTTACCGGAGATTCGGACCACGGGAGGTTTACCCATACTCTTTCACCGGCCGGATTGGGATAAAGGAACGGAATATCCTCACCATCCTTGCCGGGATCCGGCACCTGAATGCTGATTTTCTGATTGTTCACACTCATCACCACATCTTCTGCATCCGGATGGAGGGGCGACAGCGTAATCAACGGTGAAAGCGCGTTGGTATAACCTGCTTTTTCACCCCACAGGCGGTATGTTCCGAAAGGTAATGATTCAAAGTTGAAATTCCCTTCCATATCGGAAAGTGCCCAACGGATGATACGGGTAAGTGAAGGATTCATCAGGTACACCACATGATTGGGTGCAGGCAGGTAACCCGGTGTTGTGGCAGGCGGGCCGGCAGGATCAAACCAGGATTCATTATAAATATCCGCATCCCTGCCGGCATCCCCCGGATAGGTGCAGGTTCCGCTGATGGAGCCCGCACCGGACGGAACAGTATTAGCAAGTCCTTCCAGACGGATATCTACATCATAAACATCAGCATCGAGGGGAAGCAGGTAGGCTGGTTGCCAGAATGAGCCGGAAGCGTAATAGGAAGGAACAAATCCGGCATACAATGACGGCTCACCAAGTGCAAAAAGATAGTAGGAACCGGCCGGTAATTCATTAAAAATGAATTTCCCGTCTTCCGTCGAATGAGCAAGTGCAACAGCCCGGGTTCCGGCTTCCTCCCTGTTCATGGCCAGCACAACGCCACCCGCCACCGGCCCTGATTCGTAAAATAACCTGCCCGAAATGCTGAAGGCAGGCTTTACAGTCAGCAGCAATTCATCACTTATATCACCGCACTCAGATTGCAGGTACAACGTAAGGATGACCGAACCGGTTTCAATATCTGCATCTCCGGGGGTATAATGCGTCAATAGTTGAGCAGGGTTGTCAAAAGTCCCGTCACCGGATGTTGTCCATAACAAACCGGTGAAATTTGCAGCGGTCGCAGTAGTGCTGTAATATCCGGACTCCGGGCTTACAATGGTATCGTTACCGGCAAATACCGATGGCTGTCCCATAATGGTTAGCAGCATACGGTCATAAAGGGTATAATCTGCATTGACGATGCCAAGGGTAAGGTTTACTGAGCCGGCGGCAATATCGGCGGGACCCGGGACATACCGGGTGCTGAGCGCCTGAGGATTGACAAAGGCCCCGTCGCCATCTGTTTCCCAGAATAAGTGCTGATAGTCTATGGCGGTGGCACTTCCGGTCACAAAGTACGTATCTTCACAAATGGAAGCATCCCCTCCCGCCCATGGGCCGGCAACCGCATAGCTATAAGCGCTTTCGTGTCCCTCAACCTGGTCCCTGATACCGTCAGCATCCGTATCGTATGCAGTAACAGCTATGGTTTCGGCCAGGTCATATGCACTGATTACAAAAAGGGTATCCGAACCTGCATCGGCGATCTGGCTGAATGAGCCATCAGGATTCAGGCCATAATAAACCTTGTAACCAGCAAGATCAGATTCTGAATTGGGTAGCCAGTTTACCAGCACATCAGGTCCGACCTGCCGTTTAACCACCATGCGGGGCCTGGAAACCGGCGCTACCGGATCGGGCTGATAGAGAAACGGCTTGTATATCACTTCTCCAAGGACAGGCTGATCATATACGTCAAAAATCAGGGAATCAATCACCAGGGTATCATTGGTAAACCAATAGTTTCCCTCAGCATGAAGGTCGGTTTCGAAACGGTTTACAAACACGGCCGTATCCCTGACCCCCTGAATTGAATTGTTGTGGATACCAAGCTGGGGGCCGGCTTCAAAAAGAAATGCCTCTTCCGCATTCCCTGAAACCATATTGTATTCAAAACGATTGTTGACCGAATATTTGAAATCCTTATGGGTGACCCTGATCCCGGCCGCATTATCATATATATTATTTCCGGTAATCAGGTTATTGTTTGATCCGTCCGTCATCAGCATTCCCCAGCCTGTATTCTGCCTGATTGTATTTCCTTCGATGCTGCTGATTGCCGCTTTGCTGAGCATAAGCCCGGTTTCATTCAACTCAATCAGGTTGTCCCTGATGGTGTCCGCATCCTGTGAAAGCTTAAGCCCGATATCGTTGTTCCTGATGATGTTATTGCTGATGCTGTTCAAACCCGGGTCGTTGTTCCCGCCGTTGCCGATATGCAGTCCGATGTTATTGAAGGCGACCGTATTCCCAGAAATCAGGTTGTGCTGGATGTTTCCCTGGCCTATGCTCATAAACAGTGCAATATTCCTGTTAAAGCTCAGGTTATTGTCGGTTATCCGGTTATTTCTGCTGATGTTGTTTGAAGGAAAGAATATGCCGATATCACAATTGGTAACCTGGCAACCGCTGATGATATTATCCCCCGAATTTTTGATGTACATGCCGTAGCTGCATGCGTCAATAATTGAATTCTTAAGGACCAGCGAGGCCCCTGACTGCAGATAAACACCATAATCGCTGTTCATGATCTGTATATCCGGAGCATGGATCAGCGCGGTATCCGATAAAACCAGTGCGGTGGTGGTTTGCCTGATCAGGGAATGCCTGAGCAGATTTCCGCCGAGGTAATTTCCTTCATCATCAGCAATGGTACGCGAAACAAAAATATTTATCCCGTCCCATTTCTTATCCGTATCGCCTGAGGGATTGTGCGAATCGAATAAAATCCGGTTTTCCGGTGTGCCTTCGGCCAACAAGGTCCCCCCTTCAATCCGCAGGCTGGTGCGGATCATAAAATAGAGCTGCGTTCCCGGCATGATGGTAAGGGTAACCCCTTCGGGCACAATCAGCGGCTCAATGACAATATACGGATTGAGCGCGGGGCTATAGACAGTATTTTCAGAAATAAGTCCGCCGACATACTCCTGGGCAACGAGCGGCCTCAGGCCTGCCAGGAAAATGATGAGTGAAATGAAACAAAACCGGCGGATCCAATAATTCATTCCAGTAGCAATATGTTAGGTCAGTCCCGGGTACAGCCGATCCGGAAAGCAATTTTTGTCAAACAAAAATACATAATAATTTCCTGATAAAAACTGAATGGGGCATCTTCCGCTTTTCTGAAATTTCTGTATAAACTGTAAATCAATGCAGTTCATGAAATAAAAAAAGGGGCATCAGGGGTTCAGAACTTATAGAGCAATCCGGCATTTATTCCCAGGGCTCCATAACGGGTATCGACCGGGAAATTCTTATAAACGCCCTGCATTTGCCGGCGATACAGTAATCCCGACTGGAATATGAGTTTTTTATGCACAGGAAGCATTACTCCGGCACCGATCAACCCTGAAAAGACCACCGCCCTGACATCCAGCTGAGCAATATCACCTGCTCCTTCGCGGTCAGTCAGAATATACAGACCTTTTCCTCCCGAGTTTATACCGGCAATCAGTCCGGCCCTGAAATAAATCAGCGTCTGGGCCACGGGAAAATTGTACTGAAATGTCAACGGGATTTCCGTGTAATTTCTCCGGATCAGCGAATTGTATCCGTACTTCTGCAGGTCAAGCGGGATGTAAGTGGAATCCATTACATAAAACCAGCTGGTATCTGCACCGGAAAGGGTAAAATAGGCATCCAGGGTGTCCTTCCTGAAAAACCCGCCAGAGGTGATCTGGTAATTATAATCGAGGTTTTGCCCGAAACTGGTGAACATCACACCGGTGGCCATGGCAATCCTGGCATAACTGACCTGAACCTCGACACCGGCGCTTCCGGATAACGGCTTGTCAGAATGAAATCTCCGGTAATCGGCCACTTTTGCTTCAAAGGCCTGGGAACCGGCGAAATCAGTCCGGCCCGCAAGCCATGACAGGGACACCCCTGCATATACCCTGAACTCACGGGTCTGCTCTTTCGCCAATGCTTCCAGGTCGGTAAATATATCCCCCTTCCCGATGCGGTCATCCGGCGACTTGCGCATGATAAAAACCGTATCGAACCTGACTAAAGTATCCCTGAGTGTCAGTGTATCGGTTCTGAACTCTCTTTGCGTGAGGTAAACAGTATCTCTTACAACGGTGGGCACAACCCTTACGGGCAATTGTTCCTCCATGTTCTGTTTCACTTCCGGTTCTCTTTTCTCCTCAGGATTCAGGTTATAAATCACCACCTGATTTCCGGTATGGCGGTATCCGAATCCCGACCCGTTAAACAGGATGTCAAGCACTTCATGCAGCGGCTTTCTGACTATGTTCAGGGTGAAGGTCTTTGAGGTATTCAGCTGATCAGGGTTGTAGGAAAAGGTAACTCCTGTATTTCGCGTAAGGCGCTCCATCAGCGCGGAAAGGGGTTCGTCCACAACGGTAAGTGTAACAGGCTCATCCGGCCTCACCGTCTGGGCGGATATAACATGCGGGGTCAGGCAAAAAAAGACTGACAGGAAAATAAAACCTGAAGAAAATTTTCGGCAGAGGGTGGATTTACCTTGAAATAAAGCGTTAACCAGGCGAAAAACAATACATTGGTTATCGCACCAGTACCTTTGATTCCTGAATTTCGAATTCAGCATTAAAGATAAGCGAAAGTGTTTCCAATACCTGATCAAGAGACTCTTTTTCAAAACGGGCTGTCAATCTTTGGTTTAACAAATCAGGGTTGCCGGAGATAAAGCTGACCCTGTATTTTGATTCAAGCGCCTTGAACACTTCCGAAAGTCTGGTTTCCTTAAAGATCAGAATACCGGTTTTCCAGCTCAGGAAATTAAGGTTATCATTCACCCCTTTGACGATCTGTCCTGATTCCCTGCTGTAGGTAGCCATTTCGCCGGCTTCAAGCAATCGCCCGGAAACAGCAGCCTTTTCGGGATCCAACCCTGAAGGATACACCAACACTTTGCCGGTATTCACGATTACCTTTACAAAGTCAGCCCCGGGATCTGCTTCCACTGCGAATGAAGTTCCCACGACCCTGATATCAAGACCGGAAGCATGCACAATAAAAGGTTTGCCGGCATCATGGCTTATTTCAAAAAACGCCTCTCCAAAGATAGAGATTTCCCGTGTATGACCGGCAAACCATTCGGGATAATTTACCGATGAATGCGCATTGAGTATTGCAGAGGAGCCGTCAGGAAGCAGGAATTGCCCTGAAACGGATTCTGTTGAGGTGAATTGCAGTATTTCGGGTTTCTGGTTGAGTATAGTAAATAAACCGATGGCAAGCAGCAGCATGGCTGCAATTCCCGAAACAGAAGCATACTTAACGATTTGTCTGCGCCGCTTTGAAATGGGATGTACAGGAGATGCGGAATGATCCGCAGAAGCGATTCTTTGTTGCAGTCTGGCCCAGGCCTTGTCGGTATCGTAGCTGACCTGTTTCTTACCTGTCAGCAATAAAAGTCCCTTGTAATTTTCAAAAATTTTTCGGTTAGCTGGAGAGGAGGCAATCCATTTTTCGGCAATACGCTGCTCTTCAGGGGAGGCTTCGCCCTGTATCATCTTGATGATGAGACGTTTATATTTAGTATTTTTAAAGAGCATTGTAATTTATCCGCCTTTCTTCAGCAATAAGACAATCGAAAACGTTTTTACCCCTACTGGGTGTGAAAATAAATTTTAACAATTTCTTAAAATAAATTCAGGAAGAGCAAAACCCACCACCAGAAGGGAAGATAATCGCTCAGCTTATCGCGCATGAACTCGAGGGCTTTCGACATCTGAATTTCCACAGTTTTAATACTGATATTGAGTTTTTTAGCGATCTCTCCATATTTCAGACCTTCAAACCTGCTCATTTCAAAGATCATCCGGCGACGCTCCGGCATAGATACAACCAGTGATCTGAACCTGCGCTCCAGGTCGTTATGCACCAGGGTATCATGCCCCGAGGCAGCCTGTTCGCCGCCCGTGGCAAAACCCACATAATCCTGATACTGGCGGGCAAGCCGCTGGTATTTGATATAATTGAGCGCATGGTTGCTGACGGCCTTGTAGAGATATGCCGGCAGTGAGGTGTTTATTACCAGTGAATCACGCCTGTCCCACATTTTGAAAAACATATCCTGAACCACCTCTTCGGCAGCCTCCGGATCGACTACATATCTGCGGGCATGAATACACAAGGGTTCATAATACTCCCTGAAGACAGATTCAAAGACCTGTTGATCGCCCTGGCGGAGGGCCAGCAAAGTAAGTTTTTCAGAATCTGATCCCATGGTTCCTTGTTAACCGGAAACAAAAATAATCAATTTCAAAGATGATTGTCAAAAAGATCTTCGCCTTTACCATTCTCTCTTTAACAGAAAAAATTGAAATAATTCATCTGACAGGAGCGGGTGTACGCCTGAATAAAATGAAAAGTTATACTGACTTTAATACGTTCGGCTTTGAAAAGTAATCTCCGGAATTCTCCTGAAGTTCATCAACATCAGATTTTTTAATAACCGGTCATGCCGGGTTTCAGTTATCCGCTGACCAGAGGGAATGAAATCCGCGGATGCGGACACGGCTGCAATATTTCAATCAGATCAACATTTTTTTAACTTTGCCCGTCGAGTATATATAAACCTTAACGGATGAAATCACCTTTTTACAAAAACCTGACACTGCTGGTACTGACTGCCCTGACTCTTCATTTAAACGCCCAGGGGCCGGAAAGATATCCGGTACAACCGCTCACCCATCATATGACGCCGGAGGAGCAGCTGAACAGGCACCTGATCGGCCGCGGGTTTGTCGAGACAGATCCACCCGCCGGAGCAGTTTTCAGCCTCGGTGAATTTGAACGGGCCAGGGGCGTGCTTGTCCGTTATCCTTTCGGGATTCCGGTTTCACTGATACGGGAGATGGCCCGCGACGCCATTGTTACCACCCTGGTTACGAATCTTGCTCAGGAAAATACTGTAAGAAATCTTTATACACAGGCAGGCGTTAACCTGCAGAACTGCAATTTCATTTACGCACCAACCGACAGTTACTGGACCCGGGATTATGGTCCATGGTATATTGCTTATGGCAGCAATCAGATCGGGATCGTTGACTTTCCATATAACCGGCCACGACCCGGCGACGATGAAATTCCCAAAGTGGTGGCAGAAGCCCTCGGCATCCCCTGGTTCGGGATGAATGTGGTGCAAACAGGTGGAAACTATATGAGCGACAGTTACGGGATGGCTGCTTCAACTACCATTGCCTATACGGAAAATCCGGGCCTGACTCCGGCCCAGGTCGACCAGAAGATGCAGGCGTATCTCGGCGTTAATGATTACCATGTGGTTGAAGACCCCAATAATACTTACATAGACCACATCGACTGCTGGGGTAAATACCTGGCAACAAACAAAATCCTGATACGGTCGGTGCCTTCCTCCCATCCGCAATACGACGAAATAGAGGCAACCGTGGCTTACTTTGCATCGGTTACAACCCCATGGGGCGTGCCTTATGAAATCTACCGGGTCAATACACCCCAGAACCAGCCTTATACCAATTCTTTCATCCTCAACGACAAGGTTTTCGTCCCGGTTATGGGATCACAACACGACGAACCTGCCCTGGAAGTTTACCGTCAGGCGATGCCGGGATACAAGATATTCGGGATTATGAGCCCAGCAGGCACCCCCTGGGAATCAACGGATGCACTGCACTGCCGAACCCATGAGATGGCCGATCCGGGAATGCTCAGAATCAGGCATATCCCGCTGCTCGGCAATATTGAAACCGGCGGCACCCTGGCTTTTGCAGCCAATGTCACGGCATACAGCGGTGCGGAAGTGATCGCTGATTCGGTTCTTTTCATTTACAGAATCAATCCGAACCCCTATTCACCCTTTGATACGATAAAGATGATCAATTCCATGGGCGAAAACTGGTCGGCAACCCTGCCTGCTCCGGAATACGGCAGCACTGTGCAGTATTACATTCATGCAGCAGATGCATCCGGCCGGAGTGAAAATCATCCGTTTATCGGCCGTCCGGACCCCCATGAGTTTTATATAGGAGAGCAGCTCTTCGCACAGGCGGTCGCATCGCCGCAGGCACTGGAAGCCACCACCATGCAGAACGAAACGGCCACTTTATCACTCAGCCTCAGCAATCCCGGACAAATCAGCCTTAATTATTATATCTCCGTTTCAACGGATATCCCGGATACCCTGACGCAAACCCTGACCAACAGTCCGACCGCCACGGCATATAATTACAATACATGGACCGAGAACGGATGGACTACACTGAATCTCACCGAACCGGGAACCATCAGTGAGCTGATCATATCCTATAACTGGACCACTGACAACTACCCTTCAGAAGGCTCATTTTGGGCTGAATCCCCTTCAGGAACCCGGTTGATGCTGGCATCAGGCCAGTCAAACGGTAATTATACAATCTCAAATATCCGGATTGCCGGTGAAGAGATGCAGGGTACATGGAAATTCTGGATTGAAGACAGTTACGGAGACGGCGGTCACCAGGCAAAAAACATTTCGGTAAAGTTTGTCCGTGCCACACCAACCGGCAACTGGCTGAGTTCAGATATCACCGAAGGCAGCCTTGCCCCCGGCGAAACACAGGAAATTTTAGTGACCTTTGACGCAACAGGAATGGAGCTTGGCGCTTACCAGGGCTTTCTTACCATACTTTCGAACGACCCGGACAACCCCGAACTCATCATTCCGGTAACAATGACCGTTACGGTGAATACCGCTGCAGCGGCCGGATTCAGGGAGCCGGAAATCCGCGTGTACCCGAATCCGGGCGCCGGAGCATATAACATTGACATTTCAGGTATGACCAGCCGTAATACAGTCATCAGGCTGGCCGAAATGACCGGCAGGGTAATCATGAAGAAAGCGTTTTACAACCTTCAGGAGGGCGAAAGTCTGCGTTTTGAAGCACCCGGACTTCCGCGGGGTATTTATATGCTGCATATTGATGCTGACGGATACCACAAAACGGTTAAACTGATCAGAAACTAGCCAGCTGCCGGAAGATCATTTTCCCCGGGCTCGATAGTTCAGGAAATATTTCAGGTCCTCCAAAGAGAAAAAAGAACACCCGCCGGCAGAAATGCCATCGGGTGTTCTTTTTGTCCGGGACTTATTGATCACTAAAACATAAATCCCAGGTTGATATACATTCCTTTATCGCCATCTCTTTTATCGCCGGCAAGACCATAATCCACAGCCACGATGAAGTTTTGATTCATGGCGATGCGCAGCCCGGCACCATAGGAGATGTGTAAACCCTGATCTTCGGATTTAAACAAGGCTGTTTTCTCATCCTCCGGAATTCCTGTCAGATTCATATCCATGGTTTTGGTGATCATGCCCATATCGCTGAATCCATTTAATGAAAAGTAAAAATTCTGTTTCCACTTATGGAATTTCAGGAATTTGTAACGCAGTTCAAAATTGCCATAGGTAAAAGCATCGCCGACCACCCTGTTGCGAAGTATGCCCCTGAGTGAGCGGGCTCCGCCAAGACCATCGTTTTTCGTAGACTTAGTATAGGTATTGATCATGTAAGGCTGCATATAAAACGGGGCCTTCCCGTCGATGGTTCCCTGCCATCCCAGCCGGTAAGCGAAAGTAAGGGTATTCTTTTTCAGCGTCAGGTACTGACGGTGTGTAAGGGCCAGTTTCGTATATGCCGTTTCGCTGTTTCCCAGAAAACGCGGGGCCGTCATAATTACCATTTCCGACCAGATTCCCCGGTTGGGATTGGGTTCATTGTCGCGGGTATCGTAAACAAGGCCGGCCTTCAGAAAATTATGTGTACCTCCGTCAGCTTCTTCGGCGGGAATCAATCCCCATTTTACATATTTGTCATAAAGTCCTTCCACTTCCGGCAGCAAATCTTCTTCATCGCGCCCCTTATTGAGCTTTTCAATATCCACGGAGCCAATCCTGGAATTGAAAAATCCGTAACCTGCGGCCCATCTCAGGGGCAGGTCGCCGATTTTCTGCTGAAAATCAAGGGTTATCCTTGCCAGCTTTCTTTCGTGCCGGTAGAAAACACGGGTAATGTATCCGGGATCTTCCTCATCAGTAAAAGACATATTATAAATGGATTCATATCCGTTGAACCCGTAAAAATCCAGGGCCTGCTCCGTGAGAAAACTAAAGTCGGCCGTAACCCGGATCTGATGCGGCAAAAGGTATTTCGAATCGAAGAAAATCTGGTTAATGCCACTCCCCTTGGTAGTACGCGACCATTCAGCATACAACGACCAGCGGTAATCCGGATATACGGTACCATCGCCATACTGAAACAGGTTGGCCAGCAGCCCGTACTGAAATCCTAAGTCGGAATCGAAGGCTACGGCCGGAAGGGCACCAAGGTTAAGCCCCTTTTTTGACTGCTCTGCTACAGTTAAATTAACGCTATCGGCCTGCGCCATCAACTGAACGGGAGAAAGCACAAGGAGACAGCAGGCTGAAGCGGCTAAAACCTTCAGCAGTAAAATTCTCTTTTTCATCGGCTATGGTTTAAAGAATGGCCGAAGATAGGGAATGAAAAACAATAAATCAACGGGGCAGAAAAAAAACTATCGGCCGCTACCCGAAGAACAAGAGCGAACAATCAGAAAAAGGCTGAAAAGGATATCAGATACAAACAACCTGAATGGCATGAAGGCTGGTGTGCCGGCCCTCTTTTTTGCAATAAGGGCAATCCCCTATCGGCTCGGTAAAATCAACACCACACCTGACACAGCGATAGCGCTGAATGCTCAGCACATGCGCCGGCGCTGAGAGTTTGTACACCAGAAGTCCTGTAAGCGGGGTAAGAAATATGCTGAATAAAAAAACCTTCAGCCTCCCTATCTTTTTACGGACGGCCAAAGCTGATATCACAAAGGACAATATCATATATATCAGCAACAGGGAAATAAACCATGTAATGGTCATAGAAATGAGTTTTGTTTAGTGTCACAAGTTTTAAAAGAGTGGTGCAAAATTAATGATTCAGGACAAGCTGCAACACTCCGTTATAAAACTATTTATGGCCGGTAGTGCAAAAAGTAATCAGAAATGCGGAAGATTCTCATTAAAATTGTCTGACCCCCTGCATACCGGGCAAAACAATTTTCCATACCTTAGCATGTTTTCAAAAAAACTGCGGTTGAAAAAAGCAATCAGAAACACAGCGATCCGTAAAGGAGATAAAAAAGTAATCCATGGGTGGGTGATGTATGACTGGGCAAACTCGGTTTACCAGTTAACCATTGCTTCGACAATATTTCCCATCTACTACAATCAGGTCACCCGCAGTGGCCCCGATGATTTTACGGTCAGTTTTCTCGGACTGGAAGTGATCAACACCGTGCTTTATTCATGGTCAATTGCTGCCGCCTACCTGATAGTTGCCTTTTTTTCACCGATGTTGTCTTCGCTGGCCGATTATACAGGGAGACGCAAATCTTTCATGCAGTTTTTTACCTGGCTGGGAGCCATATCATGCGGAGCGCTGTTTTTCTTTAACAGCTCAAACGTTGAACTCGGAATTATCGCATTTACGTTAGGAACCGTGGGCTACGGCGGCAGCATTGTGTTTTACAACTCTTTCCTTCCGGTAATCTGCGAAACAGCTGATCATGACAGGGTGAGTGCCCGCGGCTATTCGCTCGGCTACCTCGGAGGAGTGGTTCTGCTGCTTTTTAACCTGCTGATGATTATGAAACCGGGATGGTTTGGCATCAGCGACCCCTTTCTGCCGGCCCGCATCTCTTTCCTGACTGTCTTTCTCTGGTGGATCGGTTTTTCACAGATCACTTTCCGGCGCCTGCCAAGGTACACTTACAGAAAGCGGAGAAAAGACAAGGAGACCAACATTTTTCTGGAGGGGTACAAAGAGCTTGATAAGGTCTTCCAAAAAGTAAGAAGCTCCCGGAAACTGAGCTTCTACCTGATCGGCTTCTTTTTTGTGATGATGGGGCTGCTTACCGTCATGTTTATGGCGGCAACTTACGGTGAAAAGGAAATCGGGCTGAAAGAGGATGTGCTGATTCCGACCATACTGATCATTCAGCTGGTAGGCATGGGGGGCGCCTGGATGTTCTCCCGGCTTTCTGCCCGTTTCGGCAACCTGCCTGCGCTGATGATCTCTGTATTTGCCTGGATTTTAATCTGCGTGGGCGCCTATTACATCAGCAATTCCGTGCAGTTTATGATTGCTGCGTTTTTTATCGGTATTGTGATGGGCGGGTCGCAGGCTCTGGCCAGATCGACCTACAGTAAGATGCTGCCTGAAGAAACCACGGATCACACCAGTTATTTCAGTTTTTACGACGTGATGGAAAAACTGGCCACGGTTGCCGGCACGTTCAGTTTTGGCATCATAGAGGCGATTACAGGAAGTATGCGGTATTCCGTGCTGGCCATTGCTTCGTTCTTTATCATCGGGACAGTTTTTCTGCTGCTGACATTGAGGGTGGTGAAGCAAAACAGCCGCATGGCAGGAATAAACTAAGCCTGTATTATAAGTTATCATCCCACCCTGATTTTTGCTGCCCTGTTTAAAAATTTTGCAGATATAAGAATGCGTAAAAAGCCAAACCGGGAATCATTGCTTCAGATTCTTGACCTGATCTATGAAAAAGCGGTCACAGGACTTCCGGGCACTGACACCGCATCAGGGCTGGGAGAATCATACCTGCGGCAGGAAGGCACATTGCGCAAGCAGGTCGACGCCTTAATCCGCATGCAGAACATTAAAGCCGGCTCCAGTGGATTTCTCACGGGGCTTGGAGGGATCATTACCCTGCCGGCAGCCATCCCTTCAAATCTTGTAAGCGTTTTATACATTCAGATAAGAATGGTGGCTGCCATCGCTTATATGGGCGGGTACGACCTGCGCGACGACCGGGTGAAAACACTGGTTTACCTCTGCCTCGCCGGTAACGCAGCAAAAGATATCCTGCAGGAAACCGGCATTTTACTGGGAAAAAATTTAACATCCCTGTTGATCAGCCGTATTTCCGGGAGCGCCATTCAGGCCATTAATCAAAAAGTCGGGATCAACCTGCTCTCAAAAAGCGGCGGAAAAGGAATCATTAATCTCGGGAAAGCGGTTCCCCTGGCCGGCGGTCTGATAGGCGGCGCATTTGATGCAGCATTCACCAATATCATCGGAAATACCGCCAGAGGTATCTTTATACCCAAAACTCCGGCCCGGGAGTGGTAGTTCCTATGCTTCAGCAGGATAAGCAGACCGTTTCAGGTCAGAATTAAATTCCGTCTCCCTCTTGTAATTAGAAATTTACCCAATACATTTGCACCGTTTTCAATTAAACATTTCCCATTAAACTAAATCATTCATGAAAAACTTCCTGCTTCCACTACTCACTATGGCCATCCTCACCATTACCGGATGTCAGCAAAAGCAAACAGCCACAGAACCGGAGAATCCATTCTTTTCGGAGTACACCACACCGTTCCAGGTACCTCCGTTCGACAAAATTGACACATCGCATTACCTGCCTGCCTTCATTGAAGGAATCAGGCAACAGGCTGAAGAAATTGCAGCCATTACAGGAAACCCTGAAACGCCTGATTTTGAAAACACCATCCTTGCCTATGATAAATCAGGGAAGCTGCTTACCAGGGTCAGTAACGTCTTCTACAATCTCAACGGCGCCCACACCAATGATCAGATGCAGGAGATTGCCCGGAAGATTTCCCCGCTGATGTCGAAGCACCAGGATGATATTTCGATGAATCCGGAGCTTTTCAGCCGGATTAAAGCAGTATATGAAAAGCGGCATGAATCAGGTCTCGATGATCAACAAATCAGGGTTGTTGAGAAGTATTACCGGGATTTTGAACGCCAGGGGGCGAATCTCCCTGCCGGTCAGCAGGAAACGCTCAGGAAAATCAATGAAGAGCTGGCCATGTTGCAGGTAAAATTCGGGGAAAACCAACTGGCAGAAATCAATAAAAATTTCAAACTGGTCATTGATAAGCAGGAGGACCTGGCAGGATTACCCGAAGGGGTGATTGCAGCCGCTGCTGAAACCGCCAAGAGCACCGGAGACGAAGGAAAATGGGTATTCACCCTGGCAAAACCCAGCCTGATTCCATTTTTACAGTATGCCGATAACCGCAGCCTCAGGGAAAAACTTTACCGGGGTTATTTTATGAGGGGTAACAACGACAATGCCAGCGACAACAAACAGATTGTGAAAGACATTGTAAGACTGAGGGCCGAAAAAGCCAGGCTGCTCGGGTTCGACAACTTTGCCGCCTATGTTATTGATGAGAATATGGCTAAAACCACGGATAATGTAGACAAATTCCTGAGCAATCTTTTCAGCTCAGCCCTGCCCGTAGCCAAAAATGATCTTGCCGAAATGCAGAAAATTGCCAATAAGGAAGGTAACAGTTTTAAACTCGAATCATGGGATTGGTGGTATTATGCCGAAAAACTTCGCAAACAGAAATATGATCTGGATGAAACACAGATCAAACCTTACCTGAAGCTTGAAAACGTGAGGGATGGAATGTTTGAGGTTGCCAATAAGCTGTATGGCATTACATTTACTAAACTAACAAATCTGCCTGTTTATCAGAAAGATGTTGAAACATTTGAAGTTAAGGAGGCTGATGGTTCCCATCTTGGAATTCTCTATCTCGACTACTTCCCCCGTGCCGAAAAGAGCGGAGGTGCCTGGTGTACAGGATTTCAGTCGGCAGGATGGGAAAACGGCAAAAAAGTTGATCCCATCGTTTCCATTGTATGCAATTTTACACCGCCATCGGGAAATGCACCGGCCCTTCTGAGTTGGGATGAAACCACCACCCTCTTTCATGAATTCGGACATGCACTGCATGGTCTCTTTACAGAAGGCAAATACACCAGAACCGCAGGAAATGTCGCAAGGGACTTTGTTGAACTGCCTTCACAGATCATGGAAAACTGGGCAGGGGAACCCGAGGTGCTCCGCATGTATGCCCGGCATTACGAAACCGGTGAAATCATCCCCGACGCGCTGATTGAGAAGCTTACCAACTCCAGTCATTTCAACCAGGGATTTACCACTGTTGAATACATTGCCGCTTCGATCCTTGATCTTGATTATCATAAACTTAAATCTCCTGCAATGGTTGAGGATGTAAATGCATTTGAAAAAGAAGCCATGGACCGGATCGGCCTTATCCCGGAAATTCTCCCGCGTTACCGCACCACCTACTTCTCGCATATTTTCGACGGGGGCTATGCTGCCGGATATTATGTGTACCTCTGGGCTGCGGTACTCGATTCCGATGCGTTTGATTATTTCAGGCAATCGGGTGATATCTTTAACAAGGAACTGGCAGCTGCATTCAGGAAACACTGCCTGGCCGAGAACGGAAATGATGAAGGCATGGAGCAGTACAGAAAATTCAGGGGACAGGATCCATCGCAGGAACCACTGCTGAAAAAACGCGGGTTAAAATAACCTGACCGGCAGAAAAGAAAAGAGCGGCAGCATTCGAGAAAATGCTGCCGCTCTTTTTTCCGGATACAGCATTTGATAATGCTTAAACGATAAAGCGTTTGGAGTTAGCACAACAGTAATTGCGTTGAACAAATACTAAATCGGCATCACCCTTGCAGAATCAATTGTTCAGCCCTTTCGGGCTACTCAGGACTTATGTTCCTGGTGCATTCCTGAGTGGGGCTTCTCCTCGAGCAGTTTGCCGGCCCTTTCAAGAGCCAGGTTAATATCGGCACATACATTATCCCTGCCAACTATTTCAAACACATAATTTTTTTCAAGCGTATCATAAACTGACTTAACCGGTCCCGATATCACAACGGTAATCCCGGTTGCCTGGGTCCTTCTGATAAAGCTTTTCAGGTTACTCACGCCCGTTGCATCGATAAACGGCACCCGGTATAACCGGATAATTCTGATCAACGGCTTGGCAGTGACTTGTTTTTCTGCTTCATCAAATTTGTTGGCAATTCCAAAAAAGAAGGGTCCGTTAACCTCAAAAACTTCCACTTTATCAGGGATAATCAGCTTGGGTGCCGTTTCCGGCTCCTCGGCCCGCTCATCATCCACTGCCATGTTAAGCACCTCCACCCCTGAAGTATCAATAACACGCTTGAGGAAAAGGAGCACGGCCATAAGCAGTCCGAACTGGATAGCAATCGTAAGGTCAATAATCACTGTGAGCAGGAAGGTGGTCAGCAACACGGCAACTTCGCTCTTCGAATTACGGAAAAGACCTTTGAATGAACGCCATTCACTCATATTGTAGGCAACAATAACCAGGATTCCTGCAAGACAGCTCATCGGGATCAGCCGGGCCCATTTACCAAAGAACAGCAGGATCAGTAAAAGTACCATTGCATGAACGATCCCGGCCACCGGCGTCTTTCCACCATTCTTGATATTGGTCATGGTACGTGCGATGGCGCCGGTTGCAGGTATCCCACCGAATACAGGCGTAACAATATTGGCTATCCCCTGCCCTATAAGTTCTGTATTGGAGCGGTGTTTGCTTCCGGTTGCGCCGTCGGCCACCATAGCCGAAAGCAGCGATTCAATCGCGCCAAGCATGGCAATGGTAAAAGCAGGCGCCAGCAACAATCTGAATGTTTCCCAACTTATCGAAGGGATAAAAGGCCGGGGAATGGTTGCTTTGATCTCCCCGAAACGGCTTCCGATCGTTTCCACAGGCATTTGAAAAATGCTGGCAGCCGCGGTGGTCACCAATAGTGCAATCAGGGTTCCCGGCACTTTTCTGTTGATTTTGGGCCAAAGAACCGAAATCAGGACAGTAAACAAGCCTATCCCGAGTGCATAAAGGTTAACCGCGTCAAAATGAATAAAATAGTATTTCCACTTTTCAATGAAATCAGCCGGCACTGCCTGGGTTACCTCAAGTCCGAAGAAATCCTTTACCTGAGATGAAAAAATTACCAGTGCTATTCCTGAAGTAAAACCCACCACAATCGGGTAAGGCATAAATTTGATGATGGTTCCCAGTTGCAGCAACCCCATACCAATCAGCATAAAACCGGCAAGAATGGTGGCAATGATCAGCCCCTCAACGCCGAATTTTTCAACAATTCCATAGACAATCACTATAAAAGCACCTGTAGGCCCGCCTATCTGCACCCTGCTTCCTCCAAACGCGGAAATTAGGAAACCGGCAATTACAGCGGTAATCAGGCCCCGCTCCGGGGATACCCCGGAAGCAATCCCAAAAGCGATGGCCAGCGGGAGCGCTACCACTCCTACAATAATTCCGGCAATAAGATCGGAGGTAAAGGTTTTGAGATTGTATTCCTTTAGAGTAGTAAACAGTTTGGGATGATAAATCTTTGAAAACGTGTTCAATAAGAACTCAGACATGTTAAAAGCTATTAAAAAGAAGCTGCAAAAGTATAAAATAGGAGCTTAGCATGACTTCACCGCAAATAGATAACATATCCCCAGAGATGCAAATAAATATGAAATGACTGTATATCAAATGTTTGCAGGATGAAAGAAAATTATTAATTTACATTTGGAATTTAATAACACCCGATTTATGAAGAAATAATTTTACATGTGACGTAAGAAATTTCAGCAAGGCTTGTCAGAAATTCAATAATTGACTATATTAGCAGAAAATGGCATAAACAGAATCAACCGGATAGTTACTTTTTTCGCAAAAGACTGATTAACCAATTCAGTACCGGAATTTTTACCGGGATGGGGCCTTACCGGTGAATCTGGCTTAAGGGGATTATTTTTTGTAAAAATAATTTACAGTGTTCTTCAGGCATAACCATGAATCCGGCGAGCATCTAAATATTGTAAAGCTATGATTTCAGAAGGGGGAATTACCGGAGATAAAAACAGCAGTAAAAAGATGCAGAATCCCGGCATGGGCGCGCTGGGAAATGATTATAAGAAAGAGCAGAACGAACGCAAAAGGGCTGAGAACCTGCTCCGCCTGAGCGAAATTAAAATTCAGGCCCTTACAGAAGCCATTCCCGACCTGATCTTCAGGATTAACCGTGAAGGTATTTACCTGGATTACAAAGCAGCAGGCAGCGATCTTTTTCACCAGGCAGATTCCATCATCGGAAAGAACAACAGGGAGATTACCCCCCCCGACTTTGCAGATTTAATTGACGCTAAAATTAAACTTACCCTCGATACAGGTGAAATGCAATATTTTGAATATCAGCTTCCTATCCCTTTAAAAGGCTTATGTTCCTATGAAGCCCGGCTCGTACCCAACGGACCGGATGAGGTCCTTGCTATTGTTCGTGATGTTACAGGTAATAAACTTACCGGAGAGGCATTGATTGAAAGCAATCTGAACCAGCGGGCGATCATGGACTCAATATCCGACGGTCTGTTACTTATTAACAAAGACGGAACTATAATCGACAGCAATGAAGCGAATGCAAAATTTTACGGATTTTCGACCGAATCAATCAGGGGGAAGAACCTTTTTGATTTTTTCCCTTCCTCATATAAACCCAACCGGGAGGAATTGCTAAAAGTCGTTTTTGAAAAAGGGAAAGCCCTTGAGTCAGAATCATTTTTTCATGACAGGTGGTTTGAATATGCTGTTCATCCGGTAGCTGATGCATCAGGCATCATCAATAAAGCGGTAATCAATGCACGGGATGTCACCCATCAGAAAAATCTGATCAGTGAACTGGAAACGGCTTTGAAAGAAAACAGGGAAAGCTCCGGATTCCTTGAAAACCTGATCAACAGTATTCCGGATGTTATCGGGATACAGGACAATAAGCATCAGATTATCAGGTATAACAAAGCAGGGTATGAGTTTCTGAATACTTCCCCGGAAGAGATCAGGGGGAAAAAATGTTTTCACCTGATTGACAGGGACCAGGAATGTGAACTTTGCGCCACTTCTATCAGCTACAGAACAAAGAAACCTGCACATATAGAGCGCTACTTCCCTGAAAAGCAACTCTGGCTCGACATCCGGTCATATCCAATCCTTGATAATGAAGGAGAGATCAGGTTGGTGATTGAGCATTTGCGGGATATAACCCATATCAAGGCCATTGAAGTCGCCCTGCGAAAAAGTGAAGAACGTTACAAAGAACTTTTCAACTCTTCGGCCGGCGGAATATTGATCGGATCGCAGGAGGGAGTCATCATACAGGTGAATTCAACATTTGCCGAAATGACCGGCTTTGCACCCGAATTTCTGATTGGGAAGCACATCAGCGAAAGTATTTTTACAGAAGAAAGCCTGAAGGCTTTTCCTTTCAGGTTTGACCTGCTGAAGCAGGGTAAGACAGTAACCAGCGAAAGAACTATTATTACCGCGGATAACCGGCTGCTGCAGGTTGAAATGCATACACACATTCTGCCCGATGGCACTTATCAGTCGATTTATCATGATATTACCGAGCGAAAGCGGGCAGAAGAAGAAATCAACAGACAAAACGAGGCCCTCAGAAAAATCAATCTGGAAAAAGACAAGTTCTTCTCCATTATTGCCCATGACCTGAGGAGTCCGTTCACTTCTTTTCTTGGTTTAACCGAACTGATGGCCGAAGAGATAGATTCCATGCCCAGGGAGGAGGTCCGCTTTATAGCCAACGAATTAAAAAAATCGGCTTCCAACCTTTATAATCTGCTGGAGAATCTTCTGGAATGGTCAATGGTTCAGAGAAATATGAAACCCTTCAGCCCGCAAAAAATCAACCTCCGGTCTGTCGCCCGTCAAAGTACTGAAACGTTGCGGGAAGCCGCCACAAGCAAACAAATCAGGGTAACGCTGGATATACCCGAAGCAATTACAGTAATGGTGGACAAGCCAATGCTTGATACCATTTTCAGAAACCTTTTTTCCAATGCTGTCAAGTTTACGGCTAAAGGGGGCAGTGTAACGATTTCGGCCGGAGAGACGCTTAACGGAAATATCGAAATAAAAATAAATGATTCCGGCATTGGCATCCCGGAAACCATGATCGGAACGATTTTCAATATTTCCGGTAAACACAACCGGCCCGGCACTTCCGGTGAACCGAGTACCGGCCTGGGTCTGTTGCTTTGCAAAGAGTTTGTCGAAAAAAACGGGGGCAAAATCGGTGTGAAAAGTACTGTAGGGAAAGGAAGCTGTTTTTATTTTACACTTCCTCGTGGTTAAAAGAAAACATGAAAGGCGGGAATTCATGAAAACACAGGAAAACATAAAATCAGCATCAGGACCTTACGGGATTTTTGATGCAATGAATGTATATGTGTGTATCACAAACGGTAAGAAGAAAATCGTCCATGCGAATTCAGCTCTCTGTAAAAGGGCCGGATCGGAATTATTACCTCTTAAAGGCAAATCTGTTTTCTGGAAAGCCAAAATTCCACGTGCCGGAAATGCCGTGAAACAAAAATATGATTTCAAAGAAATCTGGAGCGAGCAATTAAACGGATGGTTCAATATTTCGATATCCGGATTTGCTGATCATCAAACAGCGAATGGATGGATCTGGACAGCTATTGAGCTGACGCAACCGGCAAAACCGGAATCGTTGCAAACCTTGTACAAAAGCGATAAAACAGCACACCGGGACTTATATCAGACTCTTTTCGAAACATCCCCTTCCGGGATTCTGTTACTGAATGAAGATGGGATTATCATCGATGTCAATCAGTCTTCCTGCAGATCAACCAACTATACAAGAGATGAGTTGATTGGCAGCCATGTAAGCGTGCTGGCACTTCCTGAAAGCGCCGGCATGGTAAATCATAATATAAAAAAGATCCTGAATGGCCAGTTACTTGAGCACGAAGTAACCAGCAGGCGCAAAGACGGCTCCTACTATTATTCGTTGCTCACAGAGTCACTTGTCCGGCTTCCCGGCGGAGAACGGGGCATATTATCGGTCTCCAACGATATAACTGAACGCAAAATGGCCGAACTGGCACTCAGAGAGAGTGAGCAGAAATTCAGGAATATTGCCAATTATACCGCTAACTGGGAATCTCTTTTCAATGAGAAAGGGAAAATTGTATGGACCAATCCCGCAGCAGAGCGGTTTACCGGTTATACTCCGGAAGAGATTATTGCAATGCCTGATGTGATTGAAGTACTAATCACAGAACAAGACCGTGAAAGTGCAAGGAGAATTCTAGAGGATGGCCTCAGGGAAAAGACCGGCAAAGAGAGTGTAATCAGATGCAGGAGAAAAGATGGGTCATGCTTTTGGCTTTCAATTTCCTGGACGCAGATCCTGGATAATAATGGTAATCTCATTGGTATCAGAACAAGTGGTCAAAACGTTTCAAATCGGCTTGAAGCAGTGGAGGCACTTCAACGAAGTGAAAACCTGTACCGGCAAATGATTGAAAATGCACCCATTGGCATGCATTTTTACGAACTGGACGGTGACGGCCGGCTGATCTTTACGAGAGCCAATCCCGCCGCTGACCGGATTCTCGGGCTCGACAACTCCCGGTACATCGGAATGGAAATCGGGAAAGCCTTTCCCAATCTGAAAGGCACGGATATAGCCGAGTTTTACAAGAATGCCGCTATCAACAACAGGGCATGGATTGCCGAGCAGCTTGATTATACCGATAATAAGATTTCCGGAGCATTTGAAGTGAAGGCCTTTCAAACCGCCCCCGGAAAAATGGTAGCTACTTTTTCGGATATCACCAAACGAAAAAAAACCGAAGAAGCGCTGAGCGAAAGCCGCCGCTTGTTTGAAGCCCTTACACGAATGGCACCTGTCGGAATATTCAGAACCGATGCCGAAGGTAAAACTACCTTTGTCAATCCAAAGTGGTCTGCCCTTTCAGGCCTTTCGTTCGATGAGGCCCTGCAGGATAAATACCTTGCCGCAATACATCCTGATGACAGAAATGAGCGGATGTGTGAATGGAAAAAAGCTGTAAAACAAAAGATTCCCGTGATTTCGGAATACCGTTTTGTCAGGCCCAACGGCAGCATAATCTGGGTACAGGGCCAGGCAGTCCCCGAGGTGGTTGACGGACAGGTGAAAGGTTTTATCGGCACCATTACGGACATTACCGAATTGATAGAAATACAGCATGAACTGATCAGGGCCAAAGAAAAAGCGGAAGCCAGCAACCGGCTTAAAACCACCTTCATGAAAAATATCTCTCACGAGATTCGCACCCCTCTGAACGGGATATTCGGATTCGCGCAACTGATCGGGTCAGGGGAATACACCGAAAAAGAAAACCAGGAATTTATAAGTTTCCTGGACAAGAGTGTCACCAGGCTGACCAAAACCATTGATAACATCATGGAGATTTCACTGCTGATGTCAGGAAATATGGTTAAGAATGAGGGCGTTTTCCGGTTTACAGACCTGCTAAAGGAAGTGTACCACCATTTTAAACCTGTTGCCCAGCATAAAGGAATTGAATTAAACCTTGTAATGAACGGCAGTGAGAATGCCTCGCTGGTAATTACCGATAAAGTAATTCTCAAAAGAATACTGGAAGAAATAACGGATAATGCCGTAAAATTCACTGAAAAAGGTGAAGTAAAAATAAAATACACAATCACGGAAAATGCAATTAATATCGAAGTAACTGACACAGGAATCGGCATATCCGAAGAATACCTTCCACTGATATTTGAACCTTTTATGCAGGAAAATGTGTATTCAACAAGGATAAAAAACAGCACAGGGCTGGGTCTTTCAATTGTTCAGGGTTCAACTGTATTGCTTGGAGGTGAAATCAAAGTATCCTCTGTGAAGGGAACAGGCACTTCTATAAACCTGACCTTTCCGGTAAGAATTCCCGGCAAAGAAACCCAGAATGAATCCGCCAAACCGGAGACTGTCAGTATCAGCGGCTACAGGCCGGCTATCCTGATCGTTGAAGACGAAGCCATCAACAGGCTCTTTATCAAGAAACTGCTCAGTAAGCATGACTGCCGTATATTTACGGCATCAGGCGGGCCCGAAGCCATCGCGCTGGTAAAAGGCGAAAGCAAGATTGATATAATCCTGATGGATATAAAAATGCCCGGCATGGACGGAACTGAAGCGGTGAGGCAGATCCGGATGTACAAACCCGGTATAAAGATAGTCGCGGTAACAGCTTACGGAAGTGTGCAAGACCGTGAGAAATGCCTGGAGGCCGGCTGTGATGACTATATCGCCAAACCATTTCACGGCAAGGACCTTTTCAGCCTTTTGCAAAGCCTGATCAACTGGCCCGGACCGGAAGAATAAAAATTCAGATTTCAATCCCGGAGTAAAAAAACTTCCGGAGAAACCATCTGATTCCCTATACAGACAGGAAAGACTACCGGACAATAACCCGGCTGACAGCCTCCAGATTATCCTGAGTAGCCTTTAAAAGGTAAAGACCCGGAGACAGGATTCCTGTACCTATTTCAACCCTGCCTGCACCTGCCGCAGAGGTCGTCGTGTATACCAATCTCCCCTCCTGATTAAATAAGCTTAACGCTACAGGCTTTTCCTGCCTGAAACGGGATAAATCTGCGGTGAAGGCATTCAGTGCCGGATTCGGATAAACCGGGGCAGTCACCCGCTCAACCGGCCGGTTGATTCCAAATACCTGACTTCCGAGGCTTTCCCAGTTCCGGGATATCTCGGTGTCAGTTAAAGGATAATCATACAGTTTTATCATGGCTACCGCACCGGCTGAGGCTTCGTTGGGCACAATAAGATCATCGTGGAAAAAGTTAAGCACCCCGTCCTGGTCTATTAATGCATGACCTCCGTTATCAATAAAATCAATTTTCACTTCGGCGTCGGTATATATCAACACCTGCCCCGAGGCCGCCGTTCGGGTAATCACATAATAGGTATATTCCCCGGCTTCAACAGGAGCCTCCTGACTATAGAGAATATTATAAAAATTCAACTCTCCGTAATAAACATAGGCTCCCCAGTCCGTTTTCCTGTTTTTCCAGTCAACCACCCGTTTCCAGCTGCTCAATTCATCAAAAACAAAGTATATTTCAATGGTATAATTGTCACCCAGAAAATTGCCGGCGGCAACATTGTCGAACTGCAAGCCGCTGTTTCTGACAAAACGGTAAACAATCTTGGTGTCCTGGTTTACCTCATTCAGCGTATCAAGCACAAAACTGCCCT
>NZ_DF968182.1:0-194093 GCF_001192835.1 Lentimicrobium saccharophilum | reverse complement strand
GGCAAACTGCGTTCCCTGGTAGTTGAAGTTGGCATACTTCATGGTTTCGTTGCCCGCGATCAGCGGGAAAGTTACAACGGTTGTCTGGCCCCAGTTGGGGTTGAAATCAGTGCCGGCCACATTGGTGTAAGCACCGCTGAATACCGAGACAACATCTTCGGGTTCGCGCACCGGTGGCTCCGGTGCTGCTACGGTTGGCTCACCGGGCGAAGTGCCTTGTTCGTTGAACGTGATATTGTCGAAGTAAATAACATTGTCCTGCGTTCTTCCCGACAGATTAAAGTCGGGGAAAATCACGATCTGATCGTACATGCCTTCTGTTCCCGGAGGATTGGGATAAGCAGAAAAATCAAACGTAAGCTCCTCCCATTGATTGATCAGGGTGTTGGCCACTTTGATTTCGGCCTGCGCCCAGCCGCTGGCGGCCACCAGTTTAATTCCCACATCGCTGATCACGGATTTCCAGACCATGATTTTGATAATGGAGTTGGTTGCATCCAGCACGAAAGGCCCAAGGTCATCATCACCATGAGCTGATTCACATCCTGCCCAGGGTTGACCGCTTTGAAGAGCCGTGAACGAGGCTACCGTTGCAGAGGTATTGATTCCACTCTGGTCAGGGTTGGTGATGATCCCCAGCGGGGCATTCGGTCCGTTCTCAAACACGGTCCAGGTCCAGTCGGCTCCATAACCACCTGTTTCAAAATTGACAGGTGCGTTTTGAGCAAAGGTTATTGACACAATAAGCATCAACAACAAGAGAAATCCTGTTTTTTTCATATATTTTTTTTAAAAAATGAATGTAACGATCCACTTGCTTTACAGCACCGGATATGATCAAAGAAGGTTGCGATTTGTGACTGTAAAGAATGAGCCGTCAACAATCTGACGGCTCACCCATCACAAATTTATCTTTGTTAGTTTACAATGAGTTTGTGCGTTTGAATTAAACCATCTCTGGTTTGGATTCTCAGCAGATAAGCTCCACGGTTGAGGTTTCCGGTTTCAATGGCCGGATTGTTGACGGAGATTAAAGCCCTGCCGCTCAGGTCTAGCACATCGACCTGATAAACGTTTGATCCGAGGTAAATCTGACCACCCTGCTCTACAGGATTCGGATATAATACAACCCTTTTGCCGGTCAGGCTGATATCAGAGGTGCTTACCGGCTCCCCTTTATAAAAGTAAAAGTTATCAACATACACATTGCTTAAACCGGTTGGCTGACCTACCAGAATATACTGTGCGATATTATTCAAGGCATTTAATCCGGTGAAATCGGTCAAAGGGATTTCCAGGCTGACCCATTGAGACTGCGCCAATCCTTCAAAATTGACCTGGTGTTCTGAATCATCACCTCCACCAAAGGCACCATCAGGGCCAAAATCAACCAGTTTGATTCCGAAGAAAGTGAAATTGGGCGACCAAACATCTAAATGCAACTGAAGCATTTCCGATATATCGATTTGATTCTGAACGGTCTCAATTCCGGCATAATCCAGGTTGTAATATCTTTTAGTGGGATTGCCTGCGATGGTAAGCTCTTCGAGCATTGCTGCCGACCATCCTGTAAGCCAGGTATCTACAGGTACATTGGTATAAGCATCGCTGAACAGCGAAATAACATCCCCGGGATTGCGCTGAGGAGGAATGGGCGCTGCAACTGTTGGCACATCAGGATTACTTCCACCCTGAGGATTGAAGGTAATATTGTCAAAATATACAATATTATCCTGCGTTCTTCCGGATAGGTCAAAGTCGGGGAAAATGATGATCTGATCCAATTGTCCCTGATCAGGGGGAGGGTTGATGAAGTTTGAAAAGTCGAATGTAAGCTCTTCCCACTGATTCACAAGAGTGTTGGCAACTTTGATTTCACCTTGCGACCAGCCCAATGGGGAAGCCAGTTTGATGCCAACATCGCTGATCACAGATTTCCAGACCATGATCTTGATAAGATTATTGGTTTCATCCAATACAAATGGGCCAAGATCGGCATTGTGTAAAGATTCGCATCCGGCCCATGGATTTCCGGTTTGCAAAGCGGTGAATTTAGCAACAGTAGCTGAAGTGTTTGCACCGGATTGATCAGGATTTGCAATAATTTCCAACGGAGGATTGCTGTCGTTTTCAAAAACAGCCCAGGTCCAGTCTGCTCCGAATCCGCCTGATTCAAAATCAACCGGATTGTTCTGGGCAAAACTGACTGATGCAATAAGCATCAATAAAATAGTCGTAGTTTTTTTCATCATTTATTTGGTTTTAGGTTAATAAATTGGTTGACATTATTAAAACTGCTTATTTCAAAGAATTCAGGAATGTTGTCAGGCGTTTAAGTATTAAACAATTATTTCATTCTTGCTGTATCAATTTTCTTACGGCCATTTTGGGCGTTCTGTCAGACCTGAAAAGGCCCCAGTGTTTCTCGGGTTCCAGTGGTTCCGATGATCCTTTCCATGATTCATCAAAAGCTTCAAAAAAGAAAGCAAGGATATTTTCTTTCTCAACCCATTCCATGAGTTTTTCAAAATAGATCATCTGAAATTCTTCATTTACATGCCAGGGATTGATTCCTCTTCCGTTCGAATTGGTTGCCCATCCGGCTTCCGTGATTACCACCGGCTTGTCGGGATATTTACCGGCAACCGAATAGTAGTTTTGTTTTGAATAGTCAAGCGACTCGTTGATGTGCTTGTATTCCCAGACAGGATAGGTATGAATGGAAATAAAATCCACCCCGGCGGCCAGTTTTTCCAGCTTCAGGATCCATGGCGCGTAATTTTCGCAGAAAGTAACGGGCTGTTTTGCTTTTGCTTTGACCCTGCTCACATATTCCAGCACACTGCTCTCGGGAACGTAATGGTCGGTCCATTCAACACACGCTTCATTCCCCACCGAAAGTGAAAAGATGATGCCGGGATATTGATTGCCAAGTTCAATCAGTTTATCAATCTTGTCAATATTGCTTTTGCGGTTCTCGGTAAGTTGTTCCTCCGAATACACACCTCCGTTCCAGGGGCAGTTGAAATTGTTCATCTCGGCTACAATGTATGCGCCCAACATTATTCTGAAGTCCAGCTTTTCCCGGGTGATAACATCCAGAACCGTCCGGGTGTGCTCATCACAGTCGAACAACCGCAAGTATTTCCAATGATCCTTGAGAAGCAGAAGATCTTCCTTTACCTCCTCATAACCAGGATAAACACCCCCGGGTTTCTGACCTTCCCTGAACCCGGAATAGCACAGCGCTTTTCCGGGTATAATGCCTAATTTATGAAATGTGTCCATCAACAAATTTTAGTTTTTCCGACTTATCCCAGATCCCCCAGTGGGCGCCAACATCTCCTTCCGGACCGACCTTCCATGTTTCATCAAAGGAAGAAAAATAGAAAACTTCAATATTCTCATCTATCGCCCACAGGTTTGTGTTGATGAAATACTTCATGGCATTTAGATTTGAAGGCTCTGCCCCTCTCAGGGACTGACCCTGGCTAGGCCAGCCGGTTTCGGTGATGATGACTTTTTTGCCGTTGCCCGCCATCAGTGCGTGATGATACATCTGTTGCATATGCTCAAAAGAGTCGTTGAAGCCGGTACCTTCCCAGAAGGGATAGCAGTTGCAGAAGATCACATCACAAGCCTCGGTTATGGCCGGCCTTTCGGCGAATTCATAATAGGCATCAACATAGCCAACAGGGATATCCGGGATTTCCTTCTTTACATAACTGATAATTTCCAGCAGTTCGTGTTCCGTTAAATCCTTCCTGTAAAGCACTTCATTCCCCACTGCAGCATAATCCACGTATCCGTCGCGGGCCAGTTGAATCAGGCTCATGATTTCCTGAAGGTTCTTTTCCTTATCCGTTCCCAGCCAGGCTCCCACCAGGGTTTTCATGCCGAACTCCTTTGCAATTTTAGGAACCAGCTCATTGCCTTCGATGCAGGAAAACGATCGTACCGAATTGGTGTAAGGTTTAAGTATCTGCATTCTTCTTCTCACCTGCGCATCGGATATAATCGTTCCGGGTTTTTGCCCCTCTTCGTAAATGCTGAAGCAGAATCCGCTTACGCCTCCGTGGAGCACTTCCAGGAACAAACTTTTAATATCTTCCGGAGACTTTTCGTCGTACAACAATTCTTTCCGGATTCCTTCCGGCCTCTTGAAGTTCTGTAATCGTTCCTTTCTAAATGACATATTTTTCAGATTTTGGGTTTCGGTTTAACTTTGTTTTTGATCGCTGATTACAACTCTCCCCTCCGGTTGACCAGCTCTTTTTTAATTTCCATCGCTCTTTCTTCCGACAGATCATACTTCCACATAACCCAGATTGCCAGGGCTGCAGTAGTTGCAGGTACAAGAATATCGGCAAGCCTTAAATTGGTGATGGTATCAGCCGTCTGCTGTGCGGCATTCTGGTCGAAACCCACCAGCTTCAGCACCAGGCCACCCAGTACCAGGGCAAGTCCCTGCCCGAGTTTTACCATCCACCAGTAGATGGCCCCGAAAGTACCTTCCTTGCGGGGCATACCATTGTTTAACTCATCGAGGTCACAAACATCTGCGGTCATGCTCATCATAAGGGTAAACAATCCGCCGATTCCAAATACCATTAAGGGCAGGGGCATAAACATCAGCCAGGGATTTTCAGGATTAAAGCCCCACCATTTCAAAGCATAACCTATAATGGAAAGGAACGTTGAATAGATAAAAGCCCGGCGCTTACCCCACCGGTTCGCCATCCAGGTAATTACCGGGATAATTATAAAGGCAGTGCACATAGCACTCACGGTTGAGAACCATGCCGGCCATGTTCCGGCAAGGCCGTAATCACCCTTGAACAAATAAAAAACGATGATAAAATAACTGAACGATGCAACCATCTGAAAGCCGTTGAATACCAGGAATGTTGCCGCGCAAAGCCTGACAAATGTCATATTCTTAAAAATCAGCACCATGTTGTGAAGCAAACTCCTGAAATTTCTTGCAATGTTCTTCAGTGTGAGTTCATCGCGGTTGGTAAGGTTGGTCTGGTCAATTTCTTTGCAGAACAGGGCAGGCATCATACCCAGAAACATACAGATAGCCCCGACTACAATTGACAAATTGCGAACACCAACCGCCTGTGTGGAGAATAAATCAGGATTGGCAATAATGACCCAGAACCAGGGGACAATCATCCATGCCATCTGCCCGATGGTTTGCGAAAATCCCATCAAACGGGTGCGTTCGTTGTAATCAAAAGTCATTTCATATCCCAAACCGATCAGCGGAGTAGAAAACATAGTGTTTCCAATCAGGTAAACCATAGAAAGGATCAGAAAATACCAGAAATTATACATTTGTGAATTATCCGGGCTGAGTTGCCATAAAACGGCGAATAAAATTCCGCTGAGAATGGCTCCGATAAATATGTAAGGTTTTCTGCGTCCAAACCGCGATTTTGTATTATCCGAGATATAACCCATGATGGGGTCGGTAATAGCGTCAAAAAAGCGTGGCAGACCTCCTAGTAATCCTGCCAGAAACGGATCCATCCCAAAGGCGGTAAGCAAAAAGAAAGCGAAGACCCCAAGTGATCCGGGCAATAAATTATTCACAAGATGCCCGGCTCCGAAGGCTGCTTTTTGTGCCAGGGGAACCTTGTCTTTTAACGGTGTTACATGGGTTGACATAGTTTATTGATTTTAGGTTATTCAATAGTTGTCAGAATATTCTTATTTGCTTTTTATCAGAATGGTTTGCAGGGCTTTCCCATTGATGGCAAATTCAACCGATTTTTCATGCAGGGTTAAATGAACTCCTTTTGCCGCTTCTTCAGGATTAAATACGATTACAGCAATGCTGCCATCGGGATTGCGGGCTGCTGTTACCATAAGGCTGTCCCCGGTATTCGTAAATCCGATTCTTACTGCCCCGGGCCGGATAAACCTGCTGAAATGTGCAAGGGTGTAATATAAGGGGGTAAAATAGATTTCATCTTTATCAGGGTCAACAATAACGGGGGCAACACACCAGTTTTTTGCCCAGTTAGGTCCGCCTTGTCTGTCAAGGACCATATTCCAGTCCACCCATCCATCTATCCCGTTGTTCAGGCATCCGATGATATCGCGTGCGTACCGGTATACAGGAACATATTTCGGGTGCAGGTATTTCTGGTCTTCGGGGGCCCAGGTCCAACCCCAGTCGGTGGCTTCCTCCGACCAGTACCAGGCATCATCTTTCCACCTCGGCACCTGTGCATCAACGCAGGCTTCCGTGTTAATCAAATGCTTACCGGGAGCTTTATTTACAACATACTGCAAAGCTTCGGGGAAATACTCAAAGGTGCTGGCATACCAGTGCACTGCAGTTCCATCGAAATAATCCCCGGCAATTTCGTCACCGAACATAACATCCACCCAAATTTTTAACTGTTCATCACGATTCTGGTCAAATCCCAGAATTTTTACATTACGCCCCTCAGATTTCAATCTTGGTCCCAGATGATTTTTAACAAATTCCGTCATTTCATGAGGCGTGTAGTGCATGCTTTCCCAGTTGCTGTCGTTGCCCAATGGTTCGTTTTCAACCGTAACTCCCCATATATCTATGTCTTCAGCTCGATAAGCGTCCAGATATTTTGAAAAGAACAACGCCCAGGTGTTATAATATTCCGGCAACAGTTTTCCGCCGCGCCAGTCCTTGTTGTCTTTCATCCAGGGCGGCGCGGTCCAGGGAGACGAGATAATATTAAAACCCTCCTTCGAAATGGCCTGGGCATCTTTGATCATGGGAATGATGTCATCCATATCTTCCTTTACGGAAAAATGAAGCAGTTCCATATCTCCATCCACAGGGGCATAAGAGTAGTTGCCCAGTGAAAAATCGCAGGAGTTCATGTGGGTGCGCGTGAGGGAATAGCGGGCCCCGGATTCACCAAAATAGGCTTCCAGGACTCTGTTCCGGTTTTCCTTGCTTACCCGGTTGAGCAAGTGGGCAGAAGCTTCGGTAAAGGAACCCCCGAAACCCACGATTGACTGAAATTCCTGCTCAGGCAATATGGAAATTTCCGCTTTTATCTCAGAATCCGGGAATTCAGTCAATCTGGTGAGTTGATTTCCGTTTGCCGATGTCTCAAAAATTTCAACTTCCAATGGTTTCGGATTATTACAACTACTCATCAGGATGATTATGAGAAAGTAAAAGAACAAATGTTTTGCAGCTGCCTTCATGTTGCTGGTTTTTAATTACTTGCGCTCACTGATTTCTTTTGCGGTTGGCGGCACTTTCACTTCCTGCATCATTGCAGCTTTATCGCCATCAAATGTTTTGGTGATGGGTTTGCCGTCGCGGGTTAACCCATCAAAAACACCGGCATCCACCATATCCCACAAGGTATACTTAGCCTGAGATTGCAGGTTAATCAGCCCGAAGTGGTTTTCTGAACCCCGCGGATTTGCCGCATCTTTCCATTGTTCGTCAAACGCCTCGAAATAAAAACAGGTTATCCCTTTTGAGTCTGTCCAGGTGCGCATCAGATCGTGATAAACCGCTGATTTATATTCGTCGCACGCCCGGGAACCGTCATGGCCGTAAAAGCCGTCGGATTGGGTTGCCCAGCCGGTTTCGCCGATGTGAACGGGCTTATCTACACCCAGACGTTGCATATAGGCGACAACACTTTCGTATTGAGCAATGGCATAATCCCTTGCCCTGATCATCGCTGCATCTGTTTTTTCCATATCTGACAATCCTTCTTCCTCTTCGGGCACTCCCCAGAAATCAGGATTGTAATGGGTGTCGTGCATGGGGTAGGTGTGCATTGAAATATAATCAACCGAACGGATGAGTTCGTTCAGTTCCTCCAGGTGGTACTCGCTCCCGCCGCCGCCCCAGGATGCAAAATTGTCGGAACTTGTAATCCATAAATTCTCAGGTAAATCCCCGACTTTCTTCAGTTTTTGCAAATACTTTACCCATTTAAGGATGATACCGGGCTCAACGTAATATTCCCACGCCCAGTGTACCATGGCTTCATTACCGACTGCAATAATCTTAACGATATCAGGATATTGTTGTGTCAACTCAACAGCGCGGCTGATTTCCTTCTTATTTTCGGGACTCTCTTCGTTTCTGATCCGGTCGGGCAGTTTGGTAAAGGCATTTTTACAGTCTATCCACGCACCAAGCATAATGTACATTTCAAATTCCGGATCGTCTTTTTTTAACTGACTGATGGCTTCCAGCAGATTGGCTGCTTCGTCGTAGTAAACATTATAGGTTCGAACAAGCTTGATTCCCATGGCAGACAGAATTTTCATGTCTTCCTTCAGCTGGGGAATGGTTGGCTGTATATCTCTCGATAATTCGCGATACCCTCCATAGGAGATGGCCTGATAATTTGGATCTCCCAATATCTCAGCGGCAGTTTTGCCGGTGCTTACGATTTTTTGCGAGCATGAAGCAAACAGGAGAACCGACACACCTAAAATCAGGAAATGCAGCAAATTCCCGACTACATTATAATTTTTTTTCATTTTTCCGGATTGCATAACAGATGGTTTCAATGGTTTTACGATTCTTTTCTCCGCTGTTCCAGATCCTGCTGCATCAGCAGGCAGGTTTTATGGTCAATGGCATAGAAATACAGAAGAATGGCAACCGACATATAGAGCACTCCGGGAAACACAGAAATCATCAGCTTGATCCCGTTCAGGGAGGTGGCCGACTGCTCTATATTGGGGACAAATTGAAACAGCACCAGTAACCAGCCTGCCAGCGCGCCGCCGATTCCCCATCCTGCCTTTTGTGCAAAAGTGGCTGCCGAAAACACCAGACCGGTCGCACGCCGTCCGAATTTCCATTCGGAATAATCGGCAGTATCGGCAAGCATGGTCCAAAGCAGCGGCACGGCAGGGGCATAGGTGAATTTGGCCAGAATGTTCAGAATATAAATCCCATAGATATTCTGGCTGCCCGGAAGATACAGCAGAATGAAAAACAGGCCGGAGATCAGTGAACTGGCTATGTAAACATTGCGCTTCCCAAACTTCTGTGCCAGTGGTTTTGAAAAGGGAATTCCGAGTATCAGCGCAACGGTGCCGATTACATTAAACATCTGCACGTTTTGTTCCTGCCCGATGTAATACTTGAAGTAATAAGCAATCGATAGGTTCTGCAGGGCAAACATGACAAACGAAACAATGCCTACAAAGAAAAGAACCACCCAGGGCCGGTTCCTGAAAAGATTCTTAAGGTCCTGCCTGAGATTTTTTTGTTGTTCAGCCGGAGGTTTTACCCTTTCTTTTGTGGTTTTGAAGGTGATGATAAACAGCACAAAACTGATGGCTGCAAACAGCATCAGGGTGTATTGATATCCCTTGGCATTATCGCCCTTGCCAAAGTAGCTGGCCAGGTAAAGCGCAGTTCCGGTAACGATAAACTGACCCACAAAGGCAAAAATAAAACGGTACGAATTTAACCCGGCCCTTTCATAAGAGTCGGACGTCATGACAGCGCCCAGCGACGAATAAGGCAGGTTGATGGCCGTAAAAACGGTCATCAGCAGCAAGTAGGTAACCCCGGCATAAATAACTTTTCCGGTATCTCCTAAATCGGGGGTGGAAAAAGTCAGCACAGCCAGCACACTGTATGGGAGCGCCATCCAAAGCAGATAGGGACGAAACTTCCCCCATCGGGTGCTGGTCCTGTCAGCGATTACACCCATAATAGGATCGCTGACCATATCCCAGAAACGCGCAATGAGCATAATCGTTCCGGCGGCAGCCGCGGATATTCCAAAGGTATCGGTGTAAAAAATCAAAATCCAGAAGCCAACCATGTCCCACACAAAGTGGGAGGCTGTATCACCCAGACCATAACCGATTTTTTCCTTAATGGACAATTTCGCGGCGTTGTCGCTCATCACTTATTATTTATTGATACTTCAACCTTTTCTATTTCACCGGTTCTTCTGAATATCAGGCTGCTGATTTCCTGACTCAGGACATTGCCTTCAGTTTCTGTTTTGTCACCGTTGGCGTAAAAGACAGTAATCGCATCGTTTGCTGAAAGAAAATAGATTACAGGGGTCTGACAACAGGTAAAGGCCAGCTGCCCGGGAGCAAGTTTTATTTCTCCGGTGCCGCCGTTACATTTTCTGTATTTAAATATGCCCTCCTGTTGGAGAAACTCATCCTTCCTGAGCAGACGGGGTTTGAATGAAAGTCTTCCTTCATTGACGAACACCCCCAATTCGCCAAATCTGACCAGAATATCTTCCTTAACCTGCCCGGTCATACCGGGTTGCTGCGCCCCCCTGTGTCTCGGGGTGTGCGAATAGGGATCAGTTGGAAAGGCCCCGTAAAGCCCGGGAGATTTATGCACGCCGATGCCCGCTTCGATCTCGTAATAGTGATCCAGTAATCTGCCAATAACTTTTTTATCAGCGCCGGTTTCAATGGCTTTCAGGCAACATTCCTGCACGGCCAGGTGCAGTTTCGAAACCATATGCCAGTAGATTGATCCCAGCCCTTCATAGGAATAAAAAGTGCCCGACCTGCCTGTAAAAGCTTTGTGATTGAATACTTCTTCAAAGATGTCAAGAACCAGCTTACGCTCCCGCTCGGCCAACTCACGGTAAACACCTTCAGACAGCCTGTTCAGCGCTGCATTCACGTCAGCGGCATTTTTGAAATTACCGTTGAAATGCAAGCCTCCCAGCACGTCACGCTCAACAATCTCCGTATTTCCATCGGCAATCAGTCGCTTAATCAGCGCTGATTCCCGCGCCCTGAGGGGTGGAATATTGTTCTTCTCTAAAAATCCGGGCAGCTTTTTATTAGGGTACAAAATGTAACTGTACTGATCATCGCGGAACAGGGCACTGCTTTTGAGTGCATCCAATACTTCCAGCGCCTGCTCAGAAGTTAAATAACCCGAACTTAACACCGCCGTCTGGCCTTCGAGCATTTCAGAAAGATGAGAACAGGAAACCGAGGTTTCGGTGGCATGCATCAGATTGTAAGCATGATACAGATTGTCTGACCTTTTGTTAACACGGATGGATTGTTCAATGAAATCAAGGCAAACAATGGTAAACTTCTTCAGCCCTTCAAGGGAGATGCTTTGCCTGGTGCCTTTAAAACCGTTGTTATAAATACGCTGACGGTAGCCGGATGCAGCCCATCCAAGACGGTCAAGCATCACTTTTCTGTCCTGGTCAGTGATGCCGTTTGTCAGCAATGGGCTGAATTCCAGAAGGGTATTATTCAGCGAATGATAAAAATCAGTCAATTCCTCCGAAATCTTCACGCTTTCTGTTCCGGTCTTATCCAGAATATTCCGGAAAAACTCTAAGAAGCGGTGCAGATAGTAAAGCGTAACCATTGAAACGCCATTGCCGACCAGGGCGTTGTTGGCATCGTTCCACTCCGGGCGCTGGGTGTTCATCCAGATTCCGGCCTCAGGTATAAAGTTTGACATTTTAGCCAGCACGGTGGCCAGTACCTTTTCGGTGAAATTCACATGACAGATATTCCGGTTACTGTCGGAAAGCAATGCGCCGTCGGCTCCAAGTGATTCACGGTTTTTTCTGATCGCATCGTCCCATTTATGATCAAACTCAATGGTATCTTTCGGATTCTTCAGAATCTGGTCGTAAGGCTTGATCCTGTATGGGACTGCGGCATAAACAAACCATTCTTTGTCAAGAAGTGACTGCAATGTGCCGGGGCGGAATTTTTCAGCGATTTCAAAGAATTTCTGCAGGTAAATAATCTGATGATCACCCCAGTATCCGATATAAGACCATGGATTATCGGGTTCGATGGTTTCCCAGTCGAAACCGTCTTTTGTAATCCTGTAGGGATTGTAACCGTCGAATGTTGAAGCGTTCAGAAACTTGAAGATCATACCGGTAACAAATTCAGGATATGAAAGCGCCAGCGCTTCCCAGTTCTGGAAAATATCCCTCCAGTTCCCCTCATAATCCAGAATTTCTGATCCGTCAGTTTCATGCTGAATATTGATGGTAAAATAATTCCACGGGCGGCTGGGATCGCCATGCCTGCGGCTGAACTTCAACGGAAGATATTCCGAAGAAAGCCTTATCAGGTCAGCATCATCAATACCGGACACACTGTTTTGCAACGCCGACCGGCTGAAATTATAAGGAAGTTCATCGATTGTTTCCTGATTCCGGCTCACAACCTCCCGGTTGGCCTTCAAAAGGTAACTGACAAAATCCTCTTTTTTAATCAGATAACCATTATCAAAGATGCCCCCACGCATAATGTTGAACAGGACATTGGAAAAATGGCGGGAATCGGTGAGTTTGTCAGCAGTAAACTGTAACCCGTCGGCACTTGCAACCAGTTCAATCACTTTTTGCGTTCCGGAATCGATATCTTCCTGAATCTTTAATTCAAGATCCGCAACGTTTTTAATTTCCTGACACAGGCTGATGATCTGCGCGTGATTCTGATTGACGTTGGCGATGAGTTTCCAGTTTTTCTCATTTCGGGCAGGCAGCAGAATTCCCTCACAAACAAAATATGCTCCCTTCTCCCCTTTAATATCCGTTTCTTCCGAGATCGCTCCGCCCTGCCTGAAATGATCCAGCTGAAGGGATGAGAGCAGGTGTTTGGGATGATCCAGCCCCAGCGACCAGGCAATGTTCGCTTTCAGCGCTTCGCTGGGTTCGGCTTTATCAACAATAATGGCGCTGAGGGCAAAAATACCGGTTCCTGATTCCGGCTCCAGTTCACTTCTCTTGTAGGCATCTACCAGGTTGCTGGTTGATCGCTGCAGGTCGCTGGGAACCCCGTAAGGCATGATATTCTGCAAACCATCCAGCAGGGTGATTTTGTAATCATTGTCCGAAGTGTTGACCAGTGCCGACTTTTTTACAAAACCATACACCTTCGACGAATTCCACTGAACCCTGAATATCAGCCCGAAATCATGGTTGATTTCTTCGAAGATGATTTTATTGCCATAGATGTTTTTGTAAAGGTTACGGCTGATGGAATACTTACCGGTAAACCTTTCGGAAAAAGGCTCCCATACATAAATCTGATCGTCTGCCCGTATTTGAAACACGGATTTGCTTCCGGTAATATCAGCCGATTCTATTATTTTGTCATCGGTATAATAAGGGAACAAGGAAAGTTCAGGGTTCTTCCGCCCGGCAGTGAGTCCTCCGTTGCTTGCTATAAACATCCAGTGGTTGGAGTCACTGACGATGCTCATAAAGAACGGCCGCATCAGATCATGATCTGAAATTTTAAAGTAGCTTTCATTTTCATGTTCAACTACCTGCATTTCAATTGACTTACCGGTAAAATTCATTGGGTTTTCAGGATAAGCTTTATTCATTGACTGTAAAAAATGTTGGTGATGATTAACCCTGCTCTTCTTTTTCTATTTAACCTCCTGGTAAACCCTTACATAATCAATGTACATTTTCTGAGGGAAGGGGGTCTGGGCAGTGGGAAATCCCACATAATTACCACCGACCGCTACATTGAGCAGGATAAAAAACGGCTGATCGTAAACCCATTCACCGGGCACATCACCGCGTTCGATGCGCTGATAGAGATAATCATCCACAAAAAAGTCAATCTTGTCTTTATCCCACTCAATGGCATAAAGGTGAAAATCGGCATCAAACCTGTCGTTAAGGAGTGCATAACTTCCGGTTACCGGGTTTCCGCCCGAATATCCCGGGCCATGAATGGTACCGTGGATGATGTGAGGCTCCTGTCCGCGGAGTTCCATGATATCAATTTCACCGCATCCGGGCCAGGGAACCGTTTCAATATTTTCGCCCAGCATCCAGAAGGCGGGCCATATACCGGGCCCGTAAGGTGTTTTTATACGAGCCTCAAAACGCCCGTACTGCTGGGCAAACAAACCCTGCGTCTTAATCCTCGCTGAGGTAAATCGGTTGCCTTCGTTAATGGCAGTAATTACCAGATTCCCCTGATCATCAAGCGAGATGTTAGCAGGACTGTTGGTATAACTCTGCAATTCGCTGTTGCCCCAGCCGTCCTGACCGGTGCCCAGATCAAAGGTCCATTTTGCTGCATCCGGCGACTGCCCGGCCTGGCCATTAAATTCGTCGCTCCAGGTTATCTGCCAGTTGCGCTCATCCAGTTTCTGGAAGTTGTCGCGTTCGCATCCCCATAAAATAACCGCAAACAGCAGCAGTGCGGAATGAATGCGTATTCTCCTGAATTTATTGATTTTATTCATTTTCTTTGCGTTTTATGTTTACAAGACAAGCCCGGCCACGATTAGTTTTTCCGGAAATAAATGTTATCCAGGTAGATATCTCCATTACCTTCAAATTTGAGTTGGATAACATCGTTCAAATCCACCGGGGCAAAGGATGAGAGCGGAATGTCGATGCTGCTCCAGCCGGAAGTGGGAACCGTTAATGTATAAGGGGTTTCAACGGGGCCCGGACTAATCAGAAAGACACTCAGTACCGATGAATTCGCGGTCCAGAAATCCAGGTGCAGAAATCCCATAGAAGAGACATTCTGGCTGGCACCTAATTGTATCCCCTGATAGTTGAGGCCGGCAAATTTCAGGGTGTTATTCCCCTGAATTTGTACCGTTGTAACAACCGTTGCCTGTCCCCAGAACGGATTGAGGTCGGTGCCGGGAATTGCCGTGTATGAATCGCTGAAAACGCTGGTTACATTGGCAGCCGGGTGAGTGGGTACCGGAGCTGCTGTTGCCGGTGATGATGGCTGGGAGCCATCCTTGTAAAAATAAATATTGTCGGCATAGAAGCTTGATATGTTTTCATTGCCATCCACAAAAATAAGTTGTCCGAGATTGTTTCTTGCGCTCAGACCTGCAAAGCCCGACAAGGGAATATCCAGGCTGATCCATTGCTGCGATTGGCCCGGCGTGATGGTTGTGGTGAAAGTACCGCTGACGGTTGTTCCAAGATCAACCAGTTCAAAACGCATCTGGGCATTTCCTGTTAAGGCATTCGGAATAAATATGTCTGCATGCAGATGCGTCATCGCAGAAGCATTAATGGTAGGAGAACTGAATTCAATCCCAACAAAATTAAAGTTGGTATAATTCAGTACCTGATCCCCATCCACTTCAAAATCGGCTGAAAGCGTCGTCTGATATGGCTCCCAGTAACCGTTGTAATAATTCACCGGTACATTGGGATAAGCATTGCTGAAAACAGAAATTACATTCTCAGCCGGCCGGGTGGGAACCGGAGCAAGCTGAAATACCCCCTGTGACCTGATGGTTAAAGAACCGTTAACCTCGGCATCCCCGACTTTTGCAGTGATAAGGGCCACGCCCGGACCACCGTTAACCAGTACCTTACCTGATTCATCGACGGTTGCAATTGAAGGATTTGATGATGTGAATTCAAAATATGCAGGCGCAATATTTACCGCCTGGTTGATACCGGTAGGCAGGTTAAATACAGCGCTAAGCCCCGTTATTGTTTTCTCCACTCCAACAAATGATGTTTCATCCTGATTCTGACCGTTGAGGATGCTGAACTGCGGATGGGCGATGGTTCCCAGGTTTTCAAACTTCAGTTCATCCACCCAGAAAGAATATCCTTTGCCATCGACAGGCCCTGTTGAGTAATAAAACATCCCGCGTTCAGCGGTGAGCACAGAAGCATTGGGCAGCGGAATGATGTATTTCTGCCAGTTGGTACTTATCTGCAATCCTGGTATAGTCACCTGGTACTTTGAGGCTCCAAGGTCGTTACCAAAACCAACCACATCAATCACCGCAGATTGAGAAGCTTTTGCCCAGAACGTCAAAGCATTATAGCCTGTCAGGTTTCTGCCTGTTCCGGTAAAGAATACGCCACCCGCATAAGCGCCACGGGGATCGCCTGCATTGGGGACATCAAACCGCATGGAAGCTGCTGAATTGTTGTACGTTTCTTTTTTATCCACATCAAAAGCGGTAGGCACAGAACCCCCGAAAGCCGCATAGTTCAGCCCCGCAGTGAATCCGTCAATAAAAACCTCGGGATTATCCGGGAATGTGACGGGTTTCAGGTCGGGCAGATCGCGTTCGCACCCCATAAAAAGTGCTGCAAGAAAAATTATGGGGATATAATTCTTCAAACTGATGAGTATGTTCGTTTTCATCGCAGGGTGTTTTTATTATTTACCAATATTAATGCGTACATAGGTTCTGATCTCCCATTCATTGCCATTGTCAAAACCGACGGCTTCGGGATCGGGCACCAGGGCTCCGCTTGCATCAGGCTTGTAAGTTGGCGCGTAACGGGGAGAATACCGGTCGAGTGTACGGTAAGTTGCCCGCAGTCCGATTTCAGTGTTCGGAAGCTCAAACCAGTCAGGTTTTTTCAGAGAGGTAGAAATATCGGCCATCAGCTGAAGCGGGAAGGTCAGGTTGTAATCGCGGTGATAGTCGTAAGGGCCCCAGTCGTTGATTCTGGCAAATGAAGTGAGTTTTACTTCCTTGAAAATCATCCGCAAATCAATCCCGTAGCGCCTGATCAACCTGGCATCGCTGCCGTTGGCCTGGGCATCCCCGGCATATATGTTTGCAATAAAGCCAAAATCGCTGCTTACCTTCGAAACCAGTCTGGAGTGGATCTCCCATAAATCATTGGCAGGTGCGGCTCCCGGAAACGCAAATGTGGTACGCCCATCGGGCAGAATTCCGATGGCAGCGTCCTGGGTGGTTGGCAAATGCCTGTAAACAAAGCCTAAGCTCACGGCAAGTTCAGCATCTTCCGAACGGTCGCTGTCCCAGTTGTACATCCAGGTACCGGGTGTCGGATCGTAAGTGAATAAAATCTCACCGGCAATCTGCTCCCTGTTAGCCCTTACCACAAAAGGATCATCGAGGATGTTTCTCGGCCTTCCCGGGGCCGGTACATCTCCGGGGATCGGGCCTTCGATGGGCTTTTGCCACAGGAAGTTGGGCGCCACCTGGAAATCTCCGATCAGATAGGTAGCTCCGGTCAGGAAATTATACTGGTTTCCGCTGCCGCTGTCCTTTAACCTCCAGCCGGTGAATGTCAGTGTCTGGTCGGCACCGCCCTGCGCCACCAGGCCCATGACCGCGGATTGTGCATACCAGTTAAACCTTCCACCCTTGTAGGTTAATTTTATCTTTCCTCCGAAATTATCCTGTGCCTTGATTTCATCTTTATAAACCGAGTAATTCCCCTCTTCTCCCCTTACTACCTGGAATTCCCTGCCCTGAAGCGGTTGACCGGCCCAGATTCCTCCTGCATTGACCCCGAATTTGCCGAACTCCCTGTTCACAAACAAGGTAAGCCGCCTGGTTTTAGGTTGCGGAATGGCAAACGAACTTTCCGTCATCCCAAGCTGAGCAAGGTCCTCATGAAAAATCCCGGTAAAATTGAAATGTGCAACACTTTTACTGTATTTCAGCAATACAGCCGGGTTGGCCCCCCACCAGAGCTGCGGGCCGAATGCCAGTTTAAAATCACTGAACATCTGCTTGCCTTCCATTTCAAATCCAAATGGCGCAATACCATTGTAAATGTCGATATTGGGTCCGTAGTTGGCTTCGGGATAAAGGCCAAAGAAGTCGCCTTCATACCCCCAGTGATAATGACCCGTGCGATAAAATCCCTTAAGATCGAACAATTTGTGATCCCAATGATAACTGGCTTTGTAAACCTGAACCCGGTTGACAGAACCCAGGGTTACATTTCCGTTGCTCCCGCCTACTTCTACCGGACGTCCGCGGTTTTCATAAAATATCTGATCAATCGGGTTCAGCGCCACATTGCCCAGCACATTAAATTCCACATCGGCACTGAAATTGCTTGACGGATTCGCCGCTACGCCAACATAGAATGACTGCATATGGTCGAATCCCAGCTGATTCGGGAAGACCGGGTTATTCGGATCGGCAACATCGGGCGTTGAAATCAGGCTGCCGCCGGTGTTAAACGTAGTGTTTTGCGCACTTAAGCGGCTCAGGCTGATTTTTTTAAGTTTTTCCCCTTCCAGCGCGGCCTTGTCACCCCTGGCCTTCAGGAGGGATTCCACCACCTGGATGCCGTTAAAGTGCTGCTGTATGGTTTGTAAATTCACGCCTTCGGCATAGGGATTCAATTGGTGGGCTTCTTTGAGGGCATAATAGGAGGCCCTGGGATATAACTGGTAAAATCCTTTGGAATTGGTCGGGCCTTTGGCACATATTCCGAACCACTCTTCATTCATATTATTCTGGCCGGCCCTGTAATCAAACAAATAACCACCGTTGCTCCATGAGGCATGGGAATCGTGCACATCAAGGTATTCAGTCTGCCCGTACTTCCACCAGCCATCGCTGAACTGAAAGGTAAACCCGCCCAGCGAATTGCCTGCTTTTCCCATTCCGGCCGCATTTTCATATACCTCTTTCCAGTTGGCAACATTGTAAATTGCCTGTTCGTTTTGCGCCTCCTCCATGGTGATGGCGTTAAAGGCATCAGAACCAAATTCAGTCAATAAAACGGGTTTCCCGTATTCCTTCTTCACCCTGTCAAAAAGATCGGTAAATGAAATGCCGCGGTAAACGTTTATGCCGAATATATCCACATCTTTACATTCTTCCGCGATGATATCCAGAAACAGGAGGTCGCCGTTGCAGATGGATACGGGATGATGTGGGTCGATGGCCTTCATGGCCACGGAAGCATCGTTGAATAATTTATAAAGGTACCGGGCCATCCTGGTAGATTCCCGGTCTTCCATCGGGATATCTTCGGTTTCGGCACCGCGCCAGAACAATCCGTAGTTATTTTCATTCCCCAGCAGGTAAAGTAACAAGCCGGGTGTATCTTTATATTCCTGCACCAGTCCGGTTACTTCCTTTAGCAGAAGTTCCTTTACCCGGGGGTCTGAATAATCGGTATTGCCTTCCCAGGCCCCGTCGAGCGTAAGCCCGTATCTTCCAAAAGAATGGTTAAGCATGGTATAGATACCATACTTTTCATAAATGTATGTGATCCACCTGGGCTGGATACCCGTGTAAACACGAATGGCATTCACATTCATGTTTTTAAGCAGCGACATTTCATCATCCAGTGCCTGTTTGATGAAGTCGTCGGACTGGGTCCATAAACTGTAGGAATAGTTGGTCCCGATGGGGAAATAATCCCAGTTGATGCCGTTGACCATGAAACCCTGGTTGTTGACCATAAGTTTCATCCCCTTCTCCGTATTTTCTATTGCAACCTTCTGAGGCTGTGCAAACAGAGAAATAGAGAAACTCAGCAAAATCAGCGCAAGTAATTTTTGTTTCATCTTTGGATAATTTGTTATAACGTTTCTTAGACAGGGATTTTTTGCCTGAAATTTTTCTTAAACCTAGATCAAATATAATCAAAACCTACCTATAAATTACATATACAAAAGGAGGAAAAGAGGCCTTTAACTAATTTTTAATTCGTTGTATAATATTCTTATTCAATATATTAACCTGCCGATCCAGCCTTGACACCACTTACTACCTCCTGCACGCCCTGTATATACAAATTTTCCCGAAAACATCAGTGTCCTGTCCACGGCTGGTTCGTCAAAAAAAATGTAACAGGGATTTCTTACTCCGAATTATATGACAGATAGTTAACATACCAGAACAGATGGTGGCGCCCGCAACCCTCTTCCCTAATCCATCCACCTAAAAGCCATGTCATTCCGAACCCGGACAACCGGGTTAGGAACCTGCAAATCGTTTACCGGACAATCATAATTCATAATCAATCTATTACTATTCAACAAAATAGAGTTTTTAATGGCTGTAGTTTAGAATAGCGTTGTATTATGAAAATATTGTTTATCTTTGCTCAAACTACTTGCTAATGGACTATCAAGAAATATTATCAGCCATTCGCGCCTTACCCTCGCACCAACAGGCGAACCTGATTGCAGAATTAACGGGGAACGAAAGTGCCCCCGACTACCTATCATTACGCAGAAACCAACTGATAAACAAGCAGGTTGGCTGTCCTCATTGCGGAAGCCTAAGGTTTTACAGATTTGGCAAGGATAAGGGCAGCCAACGCTTTAAATGCAGAGCTTGCAGTCGAACATTTACGGAGTACACGGGCACATGGCTAGCTGGTCTGCATAAGAAAGAGCTTGTTAATGATTACCTTGAACTGATGCATAAGTCCATGTCATTGGATAAAATAAAGTTTGCTCTGAGCATTAACAAGAAAACCGCCTTTGATTGGCGTCATAAAGTGCTTTCCTCTCTCGAAGAGGTAAGGAAGGATGATTTCAACGGGATTGTTGAGAGTGACGAAACATTCTTTTTGCTGTCAGAAAAAGGGAAAGAACAGCAAACAAGGAAAGGTCGCAAGCGAGGGGGTAGCTCCTCTTCAAGAGGTGTTTCCAAAGACTAGGTGGCTGTAATCGTGACGTCTGACCGTAAGGGGGCGATGGATATGAAGGTGGTCACCCTCGGGCGCATCAGCAAAGCTGACATCGAGAACGCCATTGGGAACCGAATTGAAAAGGACTCCATCCTATGCGCTGATGGGCACGTAAGCTATAAGGGCTTTGCCAAGGATAACCAGCTTTCATTGGTGGTGCTACGCGCAGACCTTAAGCAATATGTTAAGAATGGCATCTATCACATACAAACCGTAAACTCTTTGCATAATCGAGTGAAGAAGTGGATTGACTCAACGTTTTGGGGCGTCTCCACAAAATATCTTCAGAACTATTTAAACTGGTACAGAGTACAGCAAGCAGTCAAGAGCTCGCTTAGACCTACAGAAGAAGTCGTAAAGTACACAACACTTGACCTTTTAAGTCTTACGAGATACCGAACAATTGGAGAGAAATATCAAACGTTAAAAGCAACGCACTTATAAACTACAGCCTTTTTAATGAAACTTGTTATGCTCCTTTTACCCGTGCCATTGTCACACAATCCGGAGCCTCCTCCGGATTCCGGAGCCGGTGGATAATAGCCATACAATAGTTTAAAGTGTTTGTAAAAATTATTCTTATTCAGGCATTTTTTGTATCCCATTACACTATTGTCCGGTTAAAATATGAAAAGAACCTGCCACAAAGACACGGAGACACTAAGTACCACTAAATGAGAAAAATAAATTCGTGCAACTTGGTGCCTTTGAGCCTTTGTGGCGAAAAAGTGAAAGTAAGCTGTAACTTGTTACATTTTTCTGAAACCCATAGCTACTAAGCATTCTGGTCAAATTTTATTATTTTTCCCGGACAACAATGATCCCATTACATTCTTTCTATATTTTTTATGTAATCCATTACACAATATCAGAAACCGGAAATTCCCTGACCTGGAAGAGCTAAGGGATAACGAGAGAAATCAAAAACTCCCCTTACCCGGCTATGCGCCCCGAGCCAAAATATCACCTACCTTTGCCCCATGCAAATCCCTGATAAACGCCCCCTTACCGACTGGCTGCCCGTTTCGCGCGAAGAGCTTGAACGCCGCGGCTGGGATGAGGTGGACGTAATCATAGTTTCGGGCGATGCCTATGTCGATCATCCCGCTTTCGGCGCCGCTGTAATCGGGCGACTGACCGAACATGCGGGGTTCCGGGTGGCCATACTGCCGCAGCCCAACTGGCGCGACGACCTGCGCGACTTTAAGAAACTGGGTAAACCCAGGTTTTTTTTCGGGGTAACTGCCGGCAATATGGACAGCATGGTAAACCATTACACCGCCAATAAGCGCCTGCGCAGCGACGACGCCTATACCCCGGGCGGCGTGGCCGGCTTCCGGCCCGATTATGCTTCGGTGGTTTATACGCAAATCCTGAAAAAGCTCTACCCGGATGTACCAGTTATCCTGGGTGGAATCGAAGCCTCCATGCGCCGCCTCACCCACTATGATTACTGGAGCGACAGCCTGAAGCCCGACATCCTTACCTGGAGCGGCGCCGATATGCTTGTCTTCGGGATGGGGGAAATGGGACTGGTTTCGCTGCTCCGTCGCCTGGCAACCGGTGAAAACATTGAGCAAATCCGCGATGTGGAGCAGACTGCCTTCCGGATTCCTTATGGGGAAGCCTTACCGGAACTGCCGGGTGTTGATACCCGTGAAATGCCTTCACACACTGAATGCCTGGCCGATAAAAAGGCCTTTGCCCGGCATTTCCGCATCTTCGAAGAGGAATCGAACCGCTGGCAGGGAGCAAGGCTGCTGGAAAGAAACGGAGATTCCACCATTGTAGTGAATCCCCCCAATCCGCCCATGAACGAGGCGGAAATAGATGCCTCCTTCGACCTGCCCTACACGCGCGAGCCACACCCGCGCTACCATAAAAGAGGCGCCATTCCCGCATTTGAGATGATCCGCAATTCGGTAAACATGCACCGGGGATGCTTCGGCGGATGCGCTTTCTGCGCCATTTCGGCCCATCAGGGAAAGTTTGTGGTGAGCCGTTCTGAGAAATCCATCCTGAAAGAGGTGGAACAAATCGCCGCTGCCCCGGATTTTAAAGGGCATATCACCGATCTGGGCGGCCCTTCGGCCAATATGTACCGGATGAAAGGGATCGACACGGACAAATGCAAAAAATGCAAACGTCCCTCGTGCATTTTCCCGACCATCTGCCGCAACCTGAACACCGACCACCGCCCGATGACTGCTCTGTACAATAAGGCTTTGCGGGTACCTAATGTAAAACGCATCACCATCGGCAGCGGCATCCGTTACGACATGCTGATTGGCCGCAGCGAAGCAGAATCAAAGGCCAACGGGCTGAATGAGTACCTGGAGCAGTTGATCACCCGGCACGTTTCGGGAAGACTGAAAGTGGCTCCCGAGCATAGTTCGGCGCATGTGCTGCAGATTATGCGCAAGCCGCATTACTGCACCTTTGTGCAGTTTCAACAGAAATTTAACGAGATTAACCGCAGAAACGGTCTGAGGCAGCAGCTGATCCCCTACTTTATTTCAAGCCATCCGGGCAGCCGCCCCGAAGATATGGCCGAACTGGCCTGTGAAACCTCGCAGCAGGGTTTCAGGCTGGAACAGGTGCAGGACTTTACCCCCACCCCCATGACCCTGGCCACGGCCATGTACTACACCGGCTTCGATCCGTACACGCTGAAAACCGTTTATGTAGCCCGCGATAAGCAGGAAAAACTCAACCAGCAGCGGTTCTTTTTCTGGTATAAACCCGAAAATAAACGCTGGCTTGCTGAAACATTGAAAAAAGCAGGCCGTGCCGACCTGCTGCCAAAATTTGGCAAACGGCCTCAGGGCTGAGGCACAATCATCACCGGACAGGGGCTGTTGCGCATCACCCCGTCGCTGACACTTCCGATAAATGTCCGGTACAGAAACCCGTGGCTTTGCGTACCGATGACAATCAGGTCCGCCTCAAATTTCTCAGCCTCATCCAGAATAGTGTTGACTACAGGGCCATGCACCAAGGCTGAACGGGCATCCACCCCCCTCTCGTGCAGGTAATGAACCATGGCCTTGAGGTCGTGGTCCTCCCGCACCAACTCTTCCAGCCCGGGATTATTTACCGCCATAATCTGTGAGGGATCATCCGTAAAAACAGGACCGGGCAGGGATACATGCAGTATATAAACCTCACTCCCGAAAGCTTTCGCGATTTCGCCGGCTTTATCAATGACATCCGTAGATAAATCGGAAAAATCAACCGGAACCAGTATCTTTTTCATATATACTTTGTCTGATAATTACAAAGATACAAAAGAACCCTGCCGAAAGCAACAGTTCAGGAGAACAGTCCACTGTAAAAGCCAGCTGAAGAAGGGCAAATCCTTATTTGATGTGTTGGATATACTATGGAGGCTTTGGCAATTAAAAGAAGCCACCAAAGCGCGGAAGCACAAAAACACACAAAAGAATTTATCACAGTTTATACAAAACCTGAAAAACTGAATAGCTGATTGCAGTTACTGCACCGTGTTTTAAAGAAACCGGACCCGGCTTGCAAGTAAACGCTTTTATGATTTGCTTCAATCATAAAATGTAGTATCGGAGAAAGGAAGAATATAAATCACATTTTCAGGCTAAAATTTCAATAGCAAATATTAATCCTGTTATCAGCATGAATAATGACTGAATGTACTATTTGAGAATGAAGCTATCTGTGAGATAAATGCAAGTAAAAAATCAGATTTATCATATTGTTATACAGTCATTTACATAAATTTGTGGCGGGCTGAATCTGATCGGTATTAGTTTTAAGAATATTTGCACAGGTATACTTAAGTTAGTTATCAAACTTTTTATAAAAATCCGGGATCTCTTTTCCTGAAATAAATCAGTGCTTCCGTGATTCTGTGGCAAAAAAATAAAAAGCACATCCTATAATGAACTACCCCTGAAGAAGGGTAATTTGTTATTTGATGTGCTGTTTTGTTTCTGCCATGTCGCCACCAGGCCCCGCTCTTTCAAACCCATGTATGTCAAAGTCATCCTGAGCGTTAGCGAAGAATCTATCCGCCAGGGACGGATAGCTCACCGAAGGTAATCTTATTATTCAACCAGACAACAATGAAAATAAAAGTTAACTCCCGCAAATCGAATAATGTGATTGCCAGAAATCTGAAGATCATTCCTATTGAAGGATCAGCTTACTCAGATGGTTGTGCCGGCTGTCGCGCAGGGCCATGTAATATATGCCGCGGGGCAGAAATCCGAGATCAATATTGTAATCCGTAACAGCGCCGGGAAATGCTCTGGAATAGACCATTTTTCCTTCCGCAGAATAGATATTCATGCTCACCATTTCGCTGCTTTTCCACCGTTTTATATTGATAACCCCCGTGGAAGGATTGGGGCTGATGGCCACACCGGCATCCGAGGGTTCAGAGATTCCTGTTGTTTTACAAACAATGGGATGCAGGGTCATGGTGGTAAGCATGGTATTGCCCCAGTTGGAAGGGTCGCTGAATGCAAACCACCTGCCGTCGGACCACTGATCCCAGGCGGTACCGCTGTAACCCTCAACATGTTTACGGCACCACAAAGCAACCGTATCAGCCAGATTTTCAGGCAAAACAACGCCCACATAATAAGGGCCGTTTACCGGATAAGGTTCCTGAAAAGTAACCGTGGTAATCCTTTCATACTGCACATCGGACACTATTGAATTCAGCGGTTTGGAAGCCGAAGCAACCATTACGCCGGGCTTGCCGTTTGTACCGGTATTGTCCCATATTCCGAATACAACATCAGGATTGCTGTGACTTTTAGCAACGGCAAATTCAGCCACAATGCCGGTGATAAAACTGCCTGTTTCAAAAGTACCGAAATATTCGGCCTTTACCTTGTCCTTATAACTGTTGTTCCCGGTTACATAGCCCGACTCCGGCTGCATCAGGTAATAATAGGTGATCTCTCCCGAAAGCGGAAAACGAACGGTGTCGCACTCCGTTCCGCGCAGGATCTGACCCGGAAATTGACCGGATTCTGTAGTTTTAGGATTTCCCGCACGCACTAAATCAACCCTTCTGCTCTCCTGGGCAGCGGAGAACCCGCTGATGAGCAGGCATAAAAAAAATGGTAAATAAACTGATTTCATTAGGTTTTGAAATTATTAAAATCGATTATTCTGTTTAGCTTTGGCAGTCAAACACAGCTGGCTTCTGAGGCTGCACCTTTGCAAAACCAGGCTTTTAAAAACCCGATTTTATTATGAACATTAGTACATTACCTCATCCGGTGGCTAAAACCATCGTTTCCGGTTCACCGCGCGAAATTAAAGCAATTATCATGCCTTCGGCATCTCTGATTGCTTTGTTTTTTCTCTTTTTCAGCATTTTTGCTTTACCTGAAGGATTCTCACAGAAAAAAAACATAACGCCGGAACCGGATACGCTCAAGTCAGGGAGTTTCAGTGGGCTGAAATTCAGATCAATAGGTCCGGCCTTCAGCTCCGGAAGGATTGCAGATTTTGCCGTTAACCCCGGCAATAACGCCGAATACTATGTGGCAGTAGCCTCGGGCCATATCTGGAAAACCGTGAATGCCGGCACTACCTGGGAGCCTGTATTCGACAACTACGGCTCTTACTCCATCGGCTGTCTGGCTATGGACCCCGGAAATCCGAACGTAATCTGGGCCGGAACCGGTGAAAACAATCACCAACGGGCGCTTGGCTACGGCGACGGCGTTTATAAAACCATTGACGGAGGAAAGTCATGGAAAAATATGGGGTTAAAGGAATCGCGGCAGATCGGCATGATTGCCATCGATCCCCGCAACACCGAAGTGGTGTATGTGGCTGCCGAAGGATCGGTGTGGGGGCCCGGCGGTGAGCGCGGACTCTATAAAACCACCGACGGCGGAAAAACATGGAATAAAGTACTGAATATCAGTGAGCATACCGGTGTCAATAACGTAATTATGGACCCCCGGAATCCAGATGTGCTCTACGCCACCTCGGAGCAGCGGCGCAGGCATGTGTTTACCAAGATCGGCGGAGGGCCCGAATCGGCCATCTGGAAATCAACGGATGCAGGGGCAAACTGGGAAAAACTCACTTCCGGACTGCCTTCGGGCGATGTGGGCGGTATCGGCATCGCCATTTCTCCGGCAAACCCGGATTATATCTTTGCCATCATTGAAGCTTCCGGTGAATCGGGCGGCTTTTTCCGCTCCACCGACCGCGGCGCTTCCTGGAATAAAATGAACGGCTACCATGCCAGCGGACAGTATTACAACGAAATCTACTGCGATCCGAAAGATGTGGATAAAATCTACTCCATGGACACCTATTCAAAAGTTACCACCGACGGTGGCAGGAACTGGAATAACCTGAGCGTGAAATTCCGCCATGTAGATGACCACGCCCTCTGGATCGATCCGGCAAATACCAGTCACTTCCTGATCGGTGGCGACGGCGGCATCTATGAAACCTGGGACGGTGGTAAAGAATACCACTTCAAGAACAACCTGCCGGTTACCCAGTTCTACCGGGTAAATGTCGACAATACCGAACCATTCTATTATGTTTACGGAGGCACCCAGGATAACAACAGCATGGGCGGCCCTTCACGCAACATCAGCAGCTACGGGGTAATCAACGATGAGTGGTTTGTTACCAACGGGGGCGATGGCTTCTGGACGGCTTCCGATCCCACCAATCCCGATATTGTTTATGCCGAAGCCCAGTACGGCAATATGGTGCGTTACGACCGCAAGAGCGGGGAAGCCATCGACATCCGGCCGGAGCCGCGCAAGGGCGAAGATACCTATAAATGGAACTGGAATACGCCCCTGATGATCAGCCGGCACTCCCCCACCCGCCTTTATACAGCGGCCAACAAGGTTTTCCGAAGCGACGACCGGGGCGATACCTGGACGGTAATCTCGGATGATCTTACCACCGGCACCGACCGCAACACCTGGCCTGTGATGGACAAATTCTGGAGCATTGACGCCGTTGCCAAAGATGTTTCCACTTCCCTGTTCGGAACCATTGTATCCTTCGACGAATCGCCCGTAAAGGAAAACCTGCTGTACGCCGGCACCGACGACGGCCTGATACAGATCAGCGAGGATGCGCAAACCTGGCGCAAAGCCGGGAGTTTCCCGGGCGTGCCGGAATACACCTATGTTTCAGATATTCTCGCTTCCCGCTTCGATGAAAATACCGTGTTTGCCGCATTCAGCAACCTGAAGCGCGACGACTTCAAACCTTACCTGCTCCGGAGCGCCGACAAAGGACGTACCTGGACATCCATCGCTTCAAACCTTCCGGCCAACGGCCCGGTACATGCCATTGCCCAGGATGCGGTAAATCCCGACCTGCTTTTTGCAGGAACCGAGTTTGGCATCTTCTTCACCATTGATGGCGGAAAACAATGGGTACAACTGAAGAGCGGCATCCCGACCATAGCAGTTTACGACATGGCCATTCAGGAGAAAGAATGCGACCTGGTGCTCGCCACCTTCGGACGCGGATTCTACATCCTCGACAACTATGCGCCCCTGCGCACCGTGAATAAAACGGTAATGGAAGGCGAAGCCCATATTTTCCCGGTTAAAGACGCGCTGATGTTTATTGAAACCGGCGGAAAATACGGGCAGGGCTCATCCTATTACGCGGCAAAAAATCCGGAGTTCGGCGCCACATTCAGCTACTGGCTGAAGGAGGTTCCCAAAACCCTGAAAGAAATCCGCAGGGAAAAAGAAAAAGAATTGTTCAAAAAAGGCGAGCGCATTCCACAGCCCACCGAGGCCGAACTGAGGGCTGAAGAGCTGGAAATCGCGCCTTACCTGAAGTTTACCATTACCGACGATGAAGGCAATGTAATCCGGAGGCTCTATTCCCGTCCTTCGAAAGGGATGAACCGCCTCACCTGGGACCTCAGGTATGCAGGCACTTCCCCCGTAAGAAAGAGTGACGGCAAGTTTGATCCGTTCAGCAGCGGGGGTTCCGGCTTGTTTGTGATGCCCGGGAATTATAAGGTTTCCATGGCCATGGTTGCCGGAGGGGAAACCCGTGAGCTGGCCGGACCGGTTGAATTCAAAGCCGTTCCGCTCAACAACACCACCCTTCCGGCTCCCGACCGCGGGGCACTGGTCGCTTTCCAGCGCGAAGTGGCCGGCCTTACCCGCGTGGTTCAGGGAACCCAACGCTATATGAACGAACTGGCCGACAAACTCACCACCATGATGCAGGCCGTACATCAGACACCTGAAGCCTCCCCGGAACTGAAAGCCAGGATATACCAGCTTTCACTTAAAGTGGATGAGATTCAGTATGCGTTTACCGGAAAAACACCCAAAGCCAGCCGTGAGGAGAACCCGCCGGCACCGGTAGCCCTGAACGAACGGATGGGCAGCCTTATTTACGCCTTCTACGGGACAACATCTGCCCCGACGTCCACCATGCGCCGCAGTTACGAAATCATCCGCGAAGAGTTTCCTCCCCTGCATGCACAGTTGAAACAAATCGGAACTATTGATATTCCGGCGCTTGAAGCCGAGATGGAAAAAGCCGGTGTTCCCTGGACACCGGGCCGGCTGCCCGAATGGGAATAGTTGATGAATAAACCCAAATCGCTGAAAAATCAAAGTCCGGTCCCCATAAAGGCCGGGCTTTGGTTTCTCCCTGAATCCACCGAATCCGCTGCATTATGCCGAACCAACACCATCCTTCAGAAGCCGGCGACCTGATCCTTTCCATGCCTTTTACCGTTACATCGGCCGAAACCGATATGTATGGCCGGGCAAAACTGAGCGCACTTATCAACCTGCTGATACAGTCATCCATTCAGTCGGCCGACCGGCTTGGATTCGGTTACCGTGATTTCATGCCGCAAAAGCTCTTCTGGGTGCTCAGCCGTATTTCGGTTGAGATCGCCCACCCGTTAAGATGGACGCAGACCGGGGTGATGGAGACGTGGCCAAAGGACATCGACAAGTTGCTGTATATCCGTGACTTTATCGCGCGCGACAGCCATGAACACGTTCTTGCACGGGCTACCTCGGGCTGGCTGACGGTGGATATGGAAACGAAACGCGGCAAACTGATCGAACTGGAAGACCCATCAATGTTCTTCAGGCTGAAAGACCGGCACGGACTGATGCACAGGCCGGAGAAACTGGGCCCCGTGCATGGCGAAACGGTTGCGGAAATAAAGGTTTCGTATTTCGACCTTGACATCAACCGGCATGTCACCACCACCCGTTATTTCGACTGGATGATGGACACCTTCGGCCATGAATTTCACAGGGACAAATACCCGCAAGCCGTTTCGGCCAATTTTATCAAAGAAATCAAACCCGGGGAAACCATCAGGATAGTCCGCAACCAAACGGGAGCCAACAGTTATTGTTTTGAAGGGTTTAACCTTTGCCGCGAAATCACCGCCTTCAGGGGGGCCATCACCTTTACGGAAACGAAGTAATTGAAGACGGACCCGGTGGAAACAGCGCCTTCAGATTAGCAACAGTATAACCGGATTTATCTTTACAGAACCCCGTTAAGCTGAACTATTGACTATACAGGGTTAACCCGAAACAAATCCGGACTATCCATTCTTCACCCGACAGCAGAATTGTCAATTATTTTCTAATTCAATGCTTCCGCCGGCACTTTACCGGTAAGGGTCTTCAGAAAAGCCTCAATATCGATGATCTGCTGAGGGGTGAGGGTTTTGTTGAGTTCGGCCCTGGCCATGATGTCAATGGTTTTATCCAGCTCCTTCACACTGCCGTCGTGCAGGTAAGGCCAGGTTTCGGCGATGTTGCGCATGGAAGGGACTTTATACAGGTCGCGGTCGGCTTCGTTTTTGGTTACCTGCATCCTGCCGGTATCGTCCACATCGCTGCCGGTGTATTCCTTGTGTGTGCCAAAAAGCGGATACTTCTGGAACATATTGCCGCCCAGCAAAGCACCGTTGTGGCAGGCGGTACATCCTGTCCCGATAAAAGCGCCCAGCCCGTTCAGTTCCGCTTCCGTAAGCGCCTGCCGGTCGCCCGCCAGAAACTTGTCGAAACGCGCCGGGGTCAGCAGGGTCCTTTCGAAGGCACCGATGGCATTGCGCATATTGGTGAAGGTGACGGGATTCTTCTCTTCAGGGAAAGCGGCGGCAAACATCTCAACATATCTGCCGTCAGCGGCAAGGCGGTCCATCACCACGGCCTCGCTGGGCATATTCATTTCGGCGGGGTTCATCACGGGACCTCCGGCCTGTTCTTCCACATCCTTGTTACGGCCATCCCAGAACTGCAGAAAATGCAGGGCGGCATTCAGCACCGTGGGGGAGTTGCGGGTGCCCGGCATGCCGTTGTCGCCGGGACTGGTGGGCAGGTTGTCCACCCCAAAGGTCTTCAGGTCGTGACAGGTGTTGCAACTTTGCGTCTGGTTCAGCGAAAGGCGGTTGTCGTAATAGAGCGCCTTGCCCAGGGCTACCTTCTCCGGGGTAAGCGGATTCTCAGGATTCAGGGCCTCAGCCGGTAAAGGTTTAAAAAAGTTATTTGCCAGGGTTATCAGGCTGTCTGCCTTCCTTTCAAGATCTGCTGCCTGATTACTTTGCCTTTGTTTACAGGCGGATACGGCCAGCAGCATCGCCGCGCACACAAAAATCACAGTTCTTTTCATAATCCGGGTTTTGTTACCGTAAAAATACAAACTGAATGGGAGAATGCCAAATCAGGGTGGCATGGCCGGTTTTCAGGATATTTATTTCCCGCAAACCGCTTTATGGCTCTTTCGCAAACCGATTGTAACGGCCAGAATGTCGCGGTGCGCTGCACCTGATGATGTTGCGGTGCGTTGCACCTAATGATATTTACCTGATCCATGCCCAGCCTCTTGTGAAAGCTTGTCAAAATTGATGAGTCAAATGGAGCCTTTCTCTGCAAACATAATATCCAGAGAAGTATTGTATGCCCCATCCCATGGAATCAATCAAGCCAACAACACCCATCGGTTTTCCGGGTTAAGTGAACGCTCGAATGGTGTCTCAAATCCTTCGGGGGGCAGCCGAGCCGGACTGATATATTTGGGGGCCGGTGCAGGCTTTTTATAGGTCTTACGCATAAATCCATGCATTTATTACCCCAATTTAAACACAAATCTGTTCAAATTTATTAAGCGACATTTGCATTGCTTGGTTGTTTTTAAGGCGGGTTTTAACAATTTTATGATCCGGGATTTGCCCTGGCCTATGATAAAGAATTTTCATCGCTTAGCCGGTCAGGCCAAATGCGTTTAAATACTTTTCGATGTAATACTGTTTCCGTTTTGCCTTGTATTGCATGATATACCTGGGGTGCTCAAGGGCAATGATGTTGCCGAAAAATCCATATTCTTCATTCAGCTCCCGGAGAAACTGCTCATTTTTACCTGTTCCGAAACAAAAACACCTGTCAGTTTCTATGCCGGTTGTGATCTGCTTTCTGATATTATCAACGATGAATTCGTAAACCGCTTCCGTTAACTCCCTGCTATCGTAATAATTATAGTTTTTCTCCCTGCCTTTCCAGTCACGGATGGTAAATCCGAGCGGACAAACCGAATTGATGTAAAAATCCGCGTAAAATTTATATACCCCGCCATAACCGGCAATCACGTCATAAACAAATACAGAGGAAGGCTCATGGGTTTCATTACCGGAATAAGATAAGCCGCACTCATTTTTAAGCCGTTTTGTATCGGTGAAAGGAATACCCGTTACCCCTGCCCCAAACCTGCCCGGATTTATCCCAAGGATCAGGCGTCGTTTCCGGTTGTCGTTGTAAAATGTTTTGTAGAATAAAGAGGAAACAGCCAGGGATTCACTGTTCCCGCCGAAGGGGTTCATCACGCTGATTCCTTCGGGAAGTTTTCCCTTAAAATCCAGAGACTTGTTCATTGCGATGATCCGGTCGGCAAAAGTCATTTTCAGGTTATGAGTATCTGTAAAGTAACTACTCCATGCAGCATTTCTTGTACTTCTTTCCGCTTCCGCAGGGGCAGGGGTCATTACGGCCGATTTTCACCTTAACGGCAGGCTGAGCGGGTTCCGCGAAATCATTTGTATATTGCTTTACTTTGTCAGTATAACCACTCCAGGTGCTGAGGATGTGCTGATATAATTCCTTGACAGGCAGAATGTTTCTGACGTTAATCCTGTTAGGATCATCAAAAGCTTGCTGCACATCCTGAAAGTCTCCACAAATACCTTCTGCGACATATTTCCGTTCAAAAAGCGTTTCAATAAGGGGAAGCAATTCTATCAAGCAGCAGTCAATTACATTGCAAATGGCCAGACCCATAAACTCCGTATCCACAAGGTTATCTTCAATGGAAGCCTCCGCAAATGTTTCAAAGACAGCTGTAAAAACACGGAGCATTTCGTCGCGCATTTCCGGATGGCTCAGCGTGATCTGACTCAACGCATCCGCAACGATCATTTTGCTGTAGGTGTACACGCCCGGCTTGACCAGAAATTGCTGTAAAGCACTGATATTGTTCAAACCAAGTAAATATATCACTTGCCATAGTGTTTCGGTTTTATGATCGTCCAGCCAGAAATCAAGAAAATACCCGTCTGCGTCAATAAAATCCAGTATCCGGGGTAAACTCTCTGTTGCTTTCAATTCACCAAGCAAAAAAAGCGCGTGCAGGGCAAAACTCTGGGTTTCCTCATTATAATCCAGTTCATGAAAGAAACCATAACGGTCAACCGCATCCTGCAACACTGCCTCCAGATCGGAAATAAGCGACAAGCGCGGCAATGCAAGTATTTCATCCAGTTTTTCGCCGGGTATCCGTATTCCAAACTGGTAGAGATTATTTATTTCGTCATGCTTAAAAACAGGCGGGGCCTGATTCTCCAAATGAGGAATTTTCTTCGTGATTTCAGGCTCTATTTTTAACTTTTGCTGCTCCTGTATACGAAGAAATGCCTTATTTAACCTGAGTCCGTAAAGGAAAGTCTCTGCCTGCTCTGTAACATAATCATCGGGAGCAAGCTCCTTCAGCAAATCAAGCTTTTCTTCAGCAGGCTCAAGGTCACCTAAAGCAGCATGATACCGGATAACCACATTCAAAAAACTCTTTAACTCGGCATGGTGAAAAACCTCCCGCTCAGGATAAAGGGATTTGAGTTCAAGCGTTTCTCCCAGCACTCCGGGTACCTTTTCCGTTTCATCATTTTCGATCAGATAATTTGCCTGGTTAATGCGTGCAAAGAGATAATCGGGATGTTCCCTGAAAAGCTGTTTGTTGATTTCAGCAGCCTTCCGGTGTTCTCCCCTGACATGATAAGCGATCGAAAGGTAGTTTTTAAACATCGGTATTTCAGGATGTTCTTCTACCAGCCGGTTAAGGCGGGATAGAATAAGCCTGTTCCTCTCATCCTGACACTCCATGGCTGCTTTTTCGAGTTCGCCGGCTAACTCAGCACCAATCCCGCGAAGCCGGAATACAAATTGTGAATCTTCTGTTATTCTGTACCCATGAAAGTTATATGCTTCTTCCATCTCCTGTTTCCTAATGTGGATTATTAATAATATTGTTTAATGCCTGCGTACCCGTAGGTTAGCCACCCATGCGGAAACAGACCTTTTACAATACTCACAATCAATATCTTCCCTTGAACCAGATCTGTTCCGCAAAGATTTCATTTCGTTTCACAAACATAATAATTCAACCGGAAAACCTCAAGAATTACCCCACGCATTCAAAACAAAAATAATGAACGGCGATGGCTTTCATTATAACTGACTGCTGCCGGTTATTTTAACTGCCTGCAAAGACCCGGGCAGAAAAGATTTGTCACCATTGACCTGATAATTATGCTGAGGGCTCCGCCTGATCGTTTCTGTTGAGCCCAATCCGTTTTAGCCCTCCGGAAATTTACAGGAAGGACCTGTTGCTATTCCGGCTGAAACATATCTGCAACATTGTCACGGTGAACCAACAGCTCAGAAGCATCAGCGGTGTGCCGTGCCGATTGGTTCTCAACAATCAGCCAGTTACAGCGCAGCGTGGGGCTGCCGAAGGTATCAGTCACACAGAAATCCATCCACACCATCTCCCCGTTTTCTTCCGTGGCGCCCTTCAAACCATAACTTTCCCACTCTCCGACCAGCAACTCCATATCCATGGGGTTCACGGCCCCGTCCCTGACAAGGTAATTGTCGAACCACCCCCGCCCACCGATCAGGTGGGTGTAATGGGTTTTAAATGCTGAAAATCCACCGGGATAATGAGACCCGATTTTTTCGATAGGTATGATAAAATTCAGGAATTCAAGTGCTATGGGCATGGTCACATAATTATTTGTCTATTAGCACCTTCAGGTCAATACAGGGCCTGAATGCCGGAACAGCCGGGGTTGCCGGGCAGCTCCGGGTGGTTAAAAACAGTTTGAAATGTGTTTTAAACAGCATTTCCATTCAAAGATTATCAGGTAAACGCATAACAATAATAAGAGATTTTCCCGAAAGCAGCAACGCGATTGCTGATTTTTCCCTTCGAAATCCGGAAAACGACAGAAATTATTCGGAACGTGGGGTAACTGATCGTTTGATATACCGGAAAGTTGCACCACTTGCTCCGGAGGGGCTGTATGTACCTGTTGGATCTGATCCATTGATGGCATAAAATGGTGGTTAAGGAAAAATTCTTTGCTGGATTTCCTTTGCCGGGGAATTCGTTATTTAATGTGTTTGAAAAAGAAAAAAACAAAATCCCGTTAGTGATTAATTGAATCTCCTAATGCTTGTGTTGATTGACCCGAAGTCCGGATTCAGACGTCAGAATTCAGATAAATAGTAAGATAATTTTGTTTGCTTTACTCCGGGCTGAAGCCCGGGGAAAAAGCAGAGCCCCGAACCAACAGGCTTTAGCAGAAAAGCCGGGAGAAGCCTGACCAGGAGAATTTCCGGGCTAGCCGGCTTTTACTTTTGCCGGGCAACGAATAAACTTTCGCCGCCGTTTGGGCTGAAGCCCCTGTGTTTGTATGCAACTTATTACCCCCGGCTCAAGCCGGGGGTAATAAACCAGAATTGAGCATCTTCAGAAACTACAGGATTTAAAAAAAAATTGAGTTTAAGGTTGAACGGAAGCAGGTCAAGGAATTAACAATTTTGAATACACTCAGGTACATCAAATAATGAAAATCCCCTCTGCCGGTTTTCCGGATATTATCATATTATTTTCTGAAAAATCTGAGTATTTTTTATAAATTGCTCCCGGTAAGTCAACAGGTTCAGTAAGATCAACACCATACAGATATGCCATTCTGCAGCAAGTGCGGCAACACGTTAAAGACAGGTTCAAAGTTCTGCAGTAAATGCGGCACCCAACTCAGTGCACCTGGTTCAGGCGCCTGCCCGGTCTGCCAAAAGCCGGTTTCCGGAAACGAAAAGTTCTGCGTCCATTGCGGCGCTTCCATCGGCAGCACCGAGAACGGCCCCGCGTCCGCCCCTCCCCCGCCGGCAGCGCCGACAGCCGGATACCCACAAAACACCATTCCCCCTGCACCCCCTGCCTGTAATGCCCCGCCGGCTGCTCCTCCGGTAAAGCGCAAAAAGAAAGGCGGATGTTTCCGGAAAACCTTGCTGCTGATCGTGTTGCTGGCCGTTGCCGGGTTAACCGCCCTGTATTTTCTGGGCGATGATCCCCCCATCCCCGGCCAGGATGAGGGCGGGCTGACGGGTACCGATATCCCGGGAATTGTTTCGGTTGACGATTCAATTCCCGAAGAAGCCATCACGGAAATCGCGGCAGAAACGGGCGATCCGCAACAGGCTGCTGAAACGGTACAAGAGGCCTTTGCCCGGGGCGATACCATCCTGCTGAAACAAATGCTTACACCCCACAGTCAGGAAATCTACAAGGACGCTTTCAGAGAAATCAAACCTTACATGAGTGAATATTCCAAAGCGTTCAAAAACAGGAAACTCAAAATATCCACACCCATTTACTCATTGTATGAGTTTACCGGTGATGACGGGCAAAAATACACGGCCGAATTCGCCCTGAGCGATGACGGCCAATGGAAACTGGTAAGATTCTGAAAACCCGTAATTATGAAGAATATCAAGATATTTGCCCCAGCCGCACTGATCGTTACCCTGCTGGCATTGTGGGCCTTGTTTGTCGGGTATGGTAATCAGAAAAACCATCCCACCCTCAATAAATTTATGGTAAAGGCTTTTCTCGAAAAGAACAACAAGGGCGGCTTTTCGATAAAGAAATTCAAACTGTATGAATTTAAACTGGACAAGGTAAAACTGAAGGGAAACTATATCAGTAAACCCGGGCTGTTCAATCCTTCCGAGGTTGACCGTTTCCATGAGGATATGGCCAACTGGCTGTACGGCGAAACCACCTTCAGCGAAGAGACAGGAGAAAAAACACCCCTCGAATGGATTGCGCATGGCGGATACTCAGCCGATGTGCCCGAAGTGCCGGCCAGTTTCCGCCATTTTTACGATCCTACCCGGCCCGATGGTGCCCGGCACCTCACCGACGATGTAAACAGCAAACTGATGAACTGGATTCAGAAAAAGTTCACCAATCCCAATACCGATGGTGTTACATGGGCAATCGGCAAGGCGGGTAATTTCGGAGCGCTGGAGCATAACTATACCTGGGAGAACGGCAAGGTTTTTATAAAAGGAGCCCTGGAAGAAAAAAATCAGGAAAAGCGCAACGCCCTGATGGCCAAAGCATGGCGGTCGCTGGGAGAAACCCTGCACATGATTGCCGACAACGGATGCCCTTCGCATGTGCGCAACGATGCCCACCCTTCTATCCCGTTCCGCATGATGTCGTACTTCGGAAACCCCGATACCTACGAAGAAATGATGGCCAAATTCCAGACCGGCAATGATGGCGGACTGGATGAATTTCAGGCGGGGAAAGCCGACCCTGACCTGGCGCTGAAATTCGAAAAGTCAAACACCATAAGGGATGTGGCGCACACACTGGCAACCTTTACCAACGAAAACTTTTTTACCACCGAAACCATCTCGGGCACCGACTGGAAAGGCAATGTGGTGAAACCCATCACGCACCCTGAATATGTGTACAACTCTCCAAAGCTGAGCGCTTCCAATTATTCAGGAAATTACTACCGGCGTCAGGTGGGAAACCGGGAAGTGCTGCTATGCACCGATACCTGGTTTTTCAACAAATACCCCGTTTCAAAAACCTATCCATACCTCGACGAGGCTTGCGTTAAATCGCAGGCTTCCGCGCTGGTCCCCGCCATCAGGGAAGCCGGGCTCCATGCCATCCGGCTTTTTATTCCCGGGCTGAGTGTGAAAATCACTTCACTCACCGATGACGGAAACATCACCGGTGAAATTATCCATAAAACCGATCAGGAATACACCAAAGCCATCAGTTACAACGGACCTGTGGAAATCAAAACAGCCACACTCGATGTGGCCGGAAGGTTAGAAGCCCGCAATGGCCGGTTTTCGGGTAAAATCACCCCGGTGGACAATGCCTGGATTCATGCGGAGATTGAATTCGGGGGCGTGACAGTAAAATCAGAACAAAAGAAAATGTTTGCCCCACCCCCGAAACGCGAACCGGTGGTAGCACAGGATTATGAGCTTGACTTCGTTATCCATGCCTACATGCACTATACCAATGGCCACGATATGGATGATCAGCAGTTTAGCAAAAGCGACTTCAGGGCGATTGAAAGTCCTGGTACCGGCGGCAGCTTCCCCGGCTTTAAGATTTCGAAAGGCGGCAATTTCAGCGGAAAACTGTTTGAGGGCCGGCATCAGGACGGTTGGGTTGAAGGCGCATACAGCAATCAGCGGCTCAGCTGGCTGAAGTCACACATGCACCTGACCTGGTACAAGCAGGGTGGCGGTAAATCAAGAGAGCAATGGATTGACGTGGAATTGCGCAATATTCCCGTCGACGAGATCGGCACAAGCGATTATGGCATCCGGTTTCACCGCGACGGATGGGATTGCGACAACCTGCGCCCCGATCCTGAATTTGAAAAAAGCATTGTCAAAATCAAACACCGCATAAAATTCTATCCCTCGGGCCGCGAAGTGTCATTCGATTATATTGACTACGGAAAATCGGAGGTTCAGGGCTGCAAGGACTGGAAAAACATGTGGATACCCAGGTCGTTTATTGATGTGAGCATCAGCTATAACAATAACCGATAAAATATTGCGGTGCGCTGCACCTGATAATGTCACGGTGCGATGCACCTGGTAATGGACAGGTGCCGATCGGGCCTTAATATGCCTATGAAAACGTGTATTTTCAGAACAGGGATTTCCCATTGATTAATCCCGGTCAATCGCACTTATTGCTTTGATTTTTGTTATGTATATTCAGGAGGGGAACAACCTTTTCCAGAATTACCGAATTAACACCAACCAAACATGTACCAGTCAAAACGCTTACAGGTATTTGAAAAGCAGGTAAAGAACAAATTCAATATTTACAACGGGATTTTTCTCAACCTGCCTTACCGGCAGGACAGCAATATAGGCATCCTTATACCGGTTTTGTACCAATCATGCCGCGAAGGGCTTGAGTCTGGCAAGCACCCCCGGGAGATTCTTGAATCCTTCTTTAACAATTTTACAGGCATCGAAAACGAGCCCGAAAAAATTGATCTGATGTTCCGCATTATACAATACGTTGAACGTCAGGTTGTTTTGTACGACAGTGTGGAAGATGCTGCTTTTATGGAACTTAAAAGCCTGGGCAACTACCTGCTGATTAAAGATTTCTTCAACATGGTGGATAACCGCAAAAGCTGGGACAGGATTCTTGAAAAGTTGTCCGGCTTCAGCGCGCGCATCGTGCTTACCGCGCATCCCACGCAGTTTTATTCTCCCCCGGTACTCGACATCATCGGTACGCTGAGGTCATTGATTATGGCAAACCGGATTGATGAAATTGACATGACCCTGCAGCAACTCGGCCTGACCTCCCTTATCAATTCAAAAAAGCCCACACCGCTGGATGAAGCCAAAAACATCATTTACTTTTTGCGAAACGTTTATTACAACGCCGTTGGGGAACTTTACGGATATATTAAGGAACACGCCGGCAGCCGTGAGTTTCAGAACCACAACATTGTTCAGCTTGGTTTCTGGCCCGGGGGCGACAGGGATGGTAATCCCTTTGTTACTGCAGAAATCACGCAACAGGTTGCCGACGAACTGCGCATGAGCCTGTTCAAGTGCTATTATCAGGATCTGAAAGACCTTCAGCTGAAGTTAACCTTTAAGGATGTAGAAGATCCACTTAATGTATTGCGTGATAAACTTTACAATGCCATGTTTAACCCGGATGAGAACCTTACCCTTGAGGAAATCATTCATCCTTTGCTTGACGTTAAAGAACAGCTGATTACCCGGTATCACTCCTTATATCTCAAAGAACTTGATTACCTGATTGATAAAGTAATGATCTTCAAAACCCATTTTGCGGCCCTCGATATCCGGCAGGACAACAGCATTCACCGAAAAACGGTGGCAGCCATCCTGGCAAAAGCCGGGATTATTTCTTCCGATCCGGACGAACTGCAACGCGGTCAGTTGGTTGAATTGCTGCTTTCGGGCGATATTCATGCGGATGCAGCTGATTTTGATGACCCTTTGATTCAGGATACCATCCGGAATATTTCCCGGCTGAAAAGGATACAGGAGAAAAATGGCGAAGAAGGGTGTAACCGGTACATCATCAGCAATGCCGTGGATGAGCTGAGCGTTCTGTTTGTTTACGGGCTTTTCAGGTGGTGCGGATGGAGCGGGCAACGGCTTACCTTTGATATTGTGCCGCTCTTCGAGACCATGGAAGGCATGAAAAGCGCCGAAGCCACCATGCAGAAATTATTCAGCATACCGGCTTACCGCGATCACATCGCCCAAAGGGGTGAAAAGCAAACCATTATGCTTGGTTTTTCCGATGGAACGAAAGATGGCGGCTACCTTATGGCCAACTGGTCCATTTTCAAAACCAAGGAAACCCTGACTTCGGTCTGCGATCAGCATAATATTAAAGCCATCTTTTTTGATGGCCGAGGAGGTCCTCCGGCCCGCGGCGGCGGTAAAACGCATCGTTTTTACGCGGCACAAAGTGATAAAATCGCAAATCATGAAATTCAGCTGACCATACAGGGACAGACCATCACCAGCACCTACGCTACTCATGAAAAATTTATCCACAACTGTGAACAGCTGCTGACTGCCGGTCTGGCCAACAGCATTTCGGGGAAAGTACACACGATAAGTGCTGAATTCAGGCAACTGATGGAAGAACTCGCGCAACTCAGTTTTGAAAAATACAGTGCCCTGAAAGCACACGATAAATTTATCCCTTATCTCGAGCAAAAAAGCACCCTGCGGTTTTATGATAAAACCAATATTGGCAGCCGCCCCGGAAAACGGAACGCGACTAAAAAACTGGAATTCACCGACCTGAGGGCGATTTCATTTGTGGGATCATGGAGCCAGCTGAAACAGAACGTGCCCGGTTATTTCGGCACCGGCACAGCCATTCAACGCCTGGTGGATGACGGAAAGCTGGATGCGCTCAAACGATTGTACCGCGAAGTGCCGTTCTTTAAGGCCCTGGTGCAGAATAGCATGATGTCACTGTCGAAAACCAACTTCAACCTGACTTCCTATATGCGCGAAGAAGCGGAGTTTAAAGACATCTGGCAGATTTTAAATGATGAATACGTATTGTCGGTAAAAATGCTGCTGTTGATCTCCGATTCAAAAGAACTGATGGAAGAAGAGCCGGTTTCAAGGGAATCCATCAAAATGCGCGAGCAGATTGCCTTGCCGTTGCTGGTGATTCAGCAATATGCCCTGCAAAAAATCAGCGGAAGCGAAGAATACAGGGAAGCCTATGAAAAACTGGTAACCCGCTCACTTTACGGGAACATCAACGCGGGCAGAAACTCGGCTTAGGAGGTGCAGGCATTGCAATAGGTTGTTTCCTACAGCAGGTCGTTTCGGCTCCGCTCAACGACCTGTACGTACCCTGAGCGTGTACCCTGAACGTTTACCCTGAGCGGAGTCGAAGGGGAGTCGAAGGGTACATTCCAGGGGCGATGTACCTGATTGCTGCAGGGCGGGGCTGGGTGCAACTTCATAGCTGCATTCTGTTAACATTCTACAGCAACGACCGAAGCTGCTGTATAATCCGGGGATCGTTTATTTCCCAGGGCAGGTTTGTCTTGCCGAAATGACCGTATGCCGCAGTGGGCAGGTAGATGGGGCGCTTAAGGTCAAGCATGCGGATAATGCCGTTGGGCCTGAGGTCGAACAATTCGCGGATAGCGGCCAACAACTTTGCCTCATCCACTTTGCCGGTATCATGCAGGTCCACATACAAAGAGGTAGGATCCTCTTTGCCGATGGCATAGGAAACCTGCAGGGTGCAGCGGTCAGCAATGCCTGCCGCGACAATGTGTCTGGCAACATAGCGGGCCGCATAGGCGGCGGAGCGGTCAACCTTGCTCGGGTCTTTTCCGCTGAAAGCGCCGCCACCGTGCGGACAGCTTCCACCGTAGGTATCCACGATGATCTTTCTCCCGGTAAGGCCGGTGTCGCCATGCGGGCCGCCAATGGTAAAGCTGCCCGACGGATTGACAAAACATTCAGGGTGTGCACCGGGGAAATAAGCCCTGGTTACCGGCAGAATCAGCGCTTCCATCAGCGTTTCTGCGATCTGTTTCTGCCCAATGCCTTCCCGGTGCTGGGTTGAGATCACCACTTTTTCCACACCCACCGGTCTGCCGTTTTCGTACCTGACCGAAACCTGCGACTTCGCGTCTGGCAGCAGCCAGGAGATCTTCCCGCTTTTGCGCAAATCCGCCAGACCGCGCATCAGCTTGTGGGCCAGCATCAGCGGCATGGGCATCAGTTCAGGGGTTTCGTTGCAGGCATAACCGAACATCAGCCCCTGGTCGCCGGCACCGCCCGTGCTCACGCTCTCGTTGATCTCAGGACTCTGCTCATGAAGCAGCAGGGTGTAATCAGCAAGTTTATAGTCAAATCCGGTTTGAATAGAATCGTATCCGATATCACGGATCACCTTCTTCGCGATCTCAACCGGATTGACCTGTTCCGCATGGTTTGCCTTCGCCTCGCCGGCGATCACCAGGTGGTTGGTGGTAATCAGGCATTCACAAGCGACTTTTGCATCCGGATCGTGCAAAAGATAAGCATCGAGTATGGCATCGGAAATCTGGTCGGCGACTTTGTCGGGATGACCTTCGGAAACCGATTCTGAGGTAAAAAGGTAGTTCATGATAATAATGGTTTCAGGTTAATAAACAGCGCCTTAAACCATCAAGAAGAAGAGAATTTCAGGGGAATAACGGAACTGTTTTGGCCTGAATGCCCTCATCGCTTTACCACCGCGGCGTTCCCGCTCGGTTGGGGCCCATGTAGGGCGTCTTGATGATTGTAGGGCAAAAATATAAATTGTTTTGCAGTTACCGGGTAAAAAAATGTTTCTTTATAATCGGCACATTCAGGTATTATTTGTTCGGAATCATTGCTGTCCGGTTAATTTATGAGATTCTTCGCTTACGCTCAGAATGACTTTGACTTACATGGGTTTGATGGGGAGGGGGCTTGGTGGCGGCATGGCCGCTACCAAGCCCCCTTTGATTATCGTTAATGTATTGTCATTCTGAACGTAACGTAGTGAAGTGAAGAACCGATCCCGATACTATCAGGAGAGCTCACCGAAGGTAATCTCATAACTCCTTCTAAAAATTTACCTTACAATAATGGTTCGGAATGATAATTAAGTGACCATTTCGAAGAGTTTGCCGGAAAAGATCATCCGCGATAAGTTATCGTGCTAACCCCCGATAGCAATCAAAACTGCTTTTAAATCAACCATTCTCTAGGAAATCAATATAGTCTTCTTTTGAGGCTTTTATGGTTTTCAGAATGGTTTTTACAATAAACTCAGGCACCGGATCAATATGTGATTGAAGCGGAACCGGTCTTGTTAAATCATGACGTGACCAGATCTCATGGCCGCCGGAATGCCGGATGCACTTTAATCCCTGATGAGTTAAAAATTGTCTGAAAGTCTTTAGCGGTATATTTTTAAGCGGATTGGACATCAGCAGGGTATTTCTACCATACGGTTTAATTTTTGAAACTCGTGTGTATTAAAAATATCACCGAAGTCTGCATTTGAATTAAGTAATTCTGACATGGTGGGTGGATCCAGCCGGCTCTTTTTGGTTTTTGAACCATGCACCTTCCATCCTCTGCTTGTCAAATCGTCATGTAAGGTATTTTTATTGATGGTATATCTGAAATACTCGTCTAAAGCGGTATCAAATGAGTTTTTCGCTTCCTCCTCATTCATTCCGTAGCCATATATATCCAGTGCGGGACAAAATACTATCACTGTTCCCTCTTCCTTAAAAAGAATAACAGAAAGATTGACCGTTATTTTATTCCTGCCGGAAGACCAATTCCCGGCAAGCTTCAGCTTTTCACCCATAAAAATTAACAAATTCTAAATGGCCGGTGTACCGGCCGTTTGATCAACAAAGGTAATGATATAAACAACTGATTAATACAATAGTTGTCATAAATTGTTACCTCTTCTGCAGTCCTACCTGGTAATTCATTATTAGATGTGCAGGAGTTAAAGAATGAACCTTGTAATCCGTAGCGTAATCACGAATGTTTTTAATTAAAGGGGCCACAGAGATTTAAATCTTCTCTGTGATGCTCCGCGAAACCTCTGTGTGCTCTGTGTAATTATTTGTTTCACAGAGGTACAATGAGTTAACTAATCTTCACAGTGAAACCCCGGTGAGTTCTGTGTGACTGTTTATTACCCTGAACTACACTTCAAGGTAAAAGAGATCTCCGGTTTGTGCGCTCTGCACCACAAAATCAGGCATAAACCGCAGGGCTTTACTGGTGGTATGGTAGTTGTTCCGTAGCTCCCTGCTCAGAAAATGGCAAGTTTTCCCAAACCATTTGTATTGTGTCGCTATTCATTGTTACGCTAACATTTCCGATTTCAAACCTTTTTCAACTCTTCCATGAGTGCCCTTCGCTGAGGATATAATTTCCTTAGCATCTGAACCACATAATCTGCCTTTTCACGTGCACCCATTTTTATCATTCTACGAATGTAGCGACAAGCTATCTGATAATGATCCCTGCTAACATTCTTTTCTAAATATTCTAAAACAGCCTTCTGATACATGTCCGAAATCTCATCAGAAAAATCCTTGACAAGATATTTCTCATAAGTATCAAGGGTATTGAGACTTATGTCACTTTTAACAATCTGCAGAAGCTCATTCCAATTTTCCTCCCAGATGTAGATCATTGCTACCAATGGTTTGCCATTCCACCTGTTTTTAGAGAGAATATCCTGAATAATCATCTTCAGTGTTGCCTCCCATTGGTGGGGTTCAATATGTTTTTTAAGAATGTCAAAATAGGGTTTTTTATCGCGGTTAGCAGAAATAAGCTGAATACGCGCATATTTCAGGATATTCACCCTGTCGTTTTGAAGCTGTGCAATCTGCAGTAAATAATCACACCAATAGTCGAGCAGGCCCGGACTTTCTTTACTGTTAAGTTTTATCCCTTCTTCAGCCAGGGCCATGGCTTTTCTGTAGTCTTTTGCTGAAATTGCCTTTTCGATTATTTCCTTCCTGAACTCTGCATTTGATAAATTTTGCTCGAGATACTGTGTTGCTTTCTCTTCCCCTTCGGTTCTTCTGATTAGTAAAGCCCTGATCTGCTGGGCATTTGTATAATCCCAATCCCAGCTTTTGCCTGATGATTTTATAGAGTCTAACAGTTGGTGAATCTGCTTTGCTTCGGAAGTGTTGTTAACCAGTTTGGAGGCAAGGTCAAGCATTGTAAAATGCCAGTCCCATCCTTTATACAAGCCTTTTGAGTACGCTGTCAAGCAATAGTTCAGCAACTCAACGCGCAACTTTTCTGAAACCTGCGCATTTGCAACCGAATACAGGATCTCAATCGCGGAATAAATGCTCCCTCCAACATCTCCATTGCTATCGTCGGCATACTGAAGTGCCCCTGTCATCTCTTCCATTACGGCAAAGGCAATGAGCATGGCAGATTTGTAGTTGGCTTTTTCAAGATGTTTTCCGGCCGTTTGAATGTACTCATCAATGGCAATTCCCACCGCACGCGCACCGGAATAATCAATAAAACCATGCCTGTCGCTCGATGATTTAAGTATGGCTTTCACCTGTTTTACATACAATGCCTTTGTCTCCGGCATCACCAGGTGGGCATAACCAGCCAGAAACAACTGACGGAATTTCCTGTCACGGTCACATTGTCCCCGAAGGATTTCTTTCATATCGTCAGACGTCAGGTGTTCGAGGATCTCATCTACCTGTTCGGCAATGGTTTTCCTTTTTGCCACAGTTTTAGCCGTTGTACTGCTCTTCTTTGCTTTCTTTACAAGGCTTAACTCATTTTGCTGAAGTTCAAATATAACCGCTGCCACATGTTTACACACAGGTCCCATATCGTAAGGACAGGTGCAACTATGCTCAGTGATTGTATCATTTTCAATTCTGATGCGAACCGTATAATCTTCAGTACCCTCCACAATTGCTTCGTATTCCCCATGTGCCATTAGTTCGGGCTCGGCAACAAGACCCTTCTTAAAATACTTATAACCGCGATTTAAAATGGTTTCATCAATGTATTGTTCGAATTCCTGAAGAGGTATATTCATCGTTTGTTACAGGTTTGGGGGGTTATTTGAATTCGGGATTAAAATTATGAATGTCAGGGAGTATCTTGTACTCAATTATCTGAAAATTTATCATTAGCCGCGTTGGAAAGTTATACGGCGATGTATTCAGAAATCCGTGCGAAGGATGCAGCGCGCTGTTTTTTGTCAGGCTTTGAGAGGTCCGTTTCAATCGATCTTTTGGGGTAATTTATAAATAAAGTCATGAAATTCAGATGTGCGGTGCAAGATGGTAAGATACCCGTTCAGTTTGTCCTTATATTCAATCAGGTAATCCGGGTGCAGTTTTTTAACGACAAGGTTGATCAACCTCCTGACCAGCAAACCGACTCTATAGTCGTATTGAGTAAAACAGGTTCCAAACATTATGGTTGGAAGCGAGAAAGGGACTTCCAGAACATAAAGCAACAAGTCGGCCTCAAGCTTCCTATTTTTTGAAACTGCTGTAAATTCATTAATCCTTTTAACACAGGCGCTCAGCATATTGGCAAGTTGAAGTTCTTCGGAGAAACCCTTGTATCTTTTGATGAACAGGCTATCCAGATCACGCCTGGCTTCTTCATACAAGTCTTTTTCACCACTGTCCTTATCAAGATAATTGGCAAGCAGAAAGTCGTAATTTGCCTTTTTGGCCGCTAATTTAACTATTATACCAACCAATACGTTTTTAGGCAGCGCACTTAGCTGTTCCTTTAATTCAGTTCTGCGGTTTGACATATAATTCAGGTTCACTGTTGTCCGATAAAAAGGAAGAGTCAGAAAGTTTTATTAAAACTAACCAACCCTTTAAGTAGTGTTGAGTCGCCAAACTTAATACTACACGGATAAAAGTAAACATTCTTCCGGTACCCCGGTTTTCGGACAGCTGATTTCATTAATTAATGGATAAATTTTTCCCAGGGTAACCAATCATTATAGCGCTGACTGATCTGTAAAAAAGTACAAAACAAAAGATCTCTTGATAATTTTGCTGTTTTGTGTTTTTGCCAGATGAAGCTCATAACAGGAGGTGTCCGGTGCAATGCCAGGATTATCAGGTATGACGGGGCATTCTCAGCCAGAGCATAGATCCAGGCAAATCATACTTTCAGATGTAAATCTGCTACCTTAATCAGAAGTATTCGGGTATATTTACATTCAATTGGTGCTCAAGAATGGCCTTTATATTCCGGACAACCGGATTAAGGTTGTTATTAAGAAGCAGATAGAGATACTTTACACCACAACGATCAGCTTGTTTCAGGAGATATTGAATTGGTTGGCCGAAAACCACAAAACTGCAGGAGAATAGGAGAAATCAAAGTTCATACAATCATGAACCTATAACTATAATTAAAACGCGTTTTTTTTACTTGTGCCGGACAACTGTGATCTTTGAATTTGGGTTCGGCCATTGGCTTCAATATTTAATAATTCCAATCAACAGGTTTAACGAGTACAAATCCATCGGGTTTAATCACCTCCGGAGGGAACTGATGATCCATTAGTTTCTTTCTGCCAATTGTCATAGACCCTTTTGCTACCAATGCGACAGAATTATTATATCTCTTTGGCGGGAAAGCTACAAACACCCGTTTTTGTTTAAAAAGGTCATGGATTGCTTTAATCGGCGGAACCAGATCACTATCGCCTGATATCAACATAGCCATATCATAATTATCCTGATAAGCATCCACCAGCATTTGAGTTGCAATATTAACATCGGTCATCTTTTCGTTGTAATTAGCCCAGACATTATTGCATCGCCGGCATTCTATTGCATCACGCTGATAGTGCCCGTAATAAATTTTAATGCCAACGGTTTCCAATGCTTCAATATAGGTCGATTGCCGTTTTTGCTTGTCAGGATTATTACTTACCCGGCTTGTAAAGTACTTTATTCCAACTATTTCCTTCCCTAGCTTTAACAAACTTTCGGACAAATCCCTGATGTTTAACCATTTAAAATTATCAAAGCCCGCTTGCTTCATGCCGAAATAGAGGTTAAATCCATCAATATAGACGATGATGCGTTCATTTTTGTCCATTTATTCTTGCAATGTGGTTTGTATTTTGTATATTTGCACTTATAACATCGCCAGGGATAGCATCCCCGGTCCGACGCTCCGCAAGGGGCGTTTCTTATTTTTACCTTTTTGCACTGCTCATTCTTTTCGTATTTCAGCTGTGCGTTTGTACAAAGTTTATTTATTCACTTCTGAATCCCGCAAACACCTGCCTTGCATAACCCTCGTATTCCGCTATGGATTCCTTACTCAGGTGAAATGAACGCACCCTGCCGAGACGGTAGTTGGTATCGGCAGTAATGCTGAACCCTGCCGCCAGCCGCTTGTAATGCATGCACTGTATCTTCTCCGGGGACACAATCACAAACCAGGCGTTTTTGTAAGGGAAGTCCTTGAATTTATCTTCAAACCCGAAGCAGCCGTTTGATCTGTATTTCACTTCCATATAAAACAAGTCGCCGGTGAGTGAGCTTTGCACTACAAAATCGGGCATAAAGCGAAGTGCCTTGCTGGTGGTATGGTAGTTATTCCGCAGCTCCCTGCTCAGGAAAGGATGGGTCCTCTCCAGACCATAGTTGAAAACATTGTAGCCATTCTGCGCAAACAAATCCTGCACCAGGTGTTCCGCCAGGCGGCCTTTGAGGCAATTGAGCTGAAAATTATCTGACATAATATGTATTCGTTAACAAATGTAAATTTAGCCAATGGTTTTTATTCAGACTTATATGCGCGCTGAATTGAATAAAAGAGTTGCCAATGAAACAAGTCTGTCCCCGGAATGGAATTTAAGCTGCATACTTTTTTGAGTTATTACCCTGTTCAGTTGCTTACACCAGCCAGTATATCATGGTTTCAGGTCTTTTATTTCCCTGTCGAAGTCGCTCTCATAGGTTTGGTCCTGAATTACCCTGAATTTTTCATATTCGCTAACGGCTTTTAACTTTGCTTCAAGCATCGAAATTTTTCCTTTATCCTTCAAAATCGGGTAGTTTGAGAGTTCTAAAAAGCTATCGAGGAATTTTGCCCATTCCTGCATACTAAAAGCAATTCCTCGTTGAGCATTGTTTTCTGCCAAATCCAAATAGGCAGAGACAATCCGGTTTAACTCTGTTAAATGCTGATGCGCTATATAATTTTTTGCTACTGTAGTATCGCTTTTCAGAATTTTTCCATCAGGGGCAGCTTTCCATGTTTTTAAACCCATGTAAAGTTTAGTGGCATCGGCTGCGGTATATATGATTTCTGCCGCAGTTTTTCCGGTGATGGCCCAATGGAGTTTGTTTTGTACCGCAGAAAAAAAATCTTTTGTTTGCTGACTTTCGCGGTCGTAATCAGTACTCAGGGCATACAAATCGGTAATTTTCTGGTAGAATCTGCGCTCACTTGCCCTGATTTCGCGGATTCGTTCGAGGAGTTCATCAAAATAATCCTGTCCGAAGTTTTTACCTTGCTTCAGGCGTTCATCGTCAATTACAAAACCTTTAATAATAAACTCGTTCAGGGTTTGGGTTGCCCATCGGCGAAAATCGGCAGCTTGTGTTGAATTTACGCGGTAACCAACAGCCAATATGACTTCCAGGCGATAGAAATTTGTAGTGTATCTTTTCCCGTCTGCTGCAGTTGTTTCCATTTTGGAAATAACTGAAGCCTGTTCGAGCTCACCCGTTTCAAATATGTTCTTCAGGTGTTTGTTTACAGCAGGTACATTTACTCCAAATAATTCTGCCATAGCTTTTTGGGTGAGCCAAAAAGTGCCATTTTGAAAATAGACCGATACGTTTACTTTTTTATCTGCCGTGTTATAGAGCAACAAATCTCTTGGTTTCATGTTTGTTCCGCTTAAATTTTTCAAGTCGTACATATCGATATAATCATCGGCTTTGCCCGACCCTCTGTAATAACCATTAAAATATCAGGTTATTATTATGTAAATCCGCACGCATAACATCACCGGTGATAGCATCCCCGGCCCGGCGCTCCGCAAGGAGCGTTTCTCTTTTATAACACTTTTCCTGCCTGGTTCCATCTTGTTTTAATTTAACATTAAGTTCTTTGTTTTTAGACAACCCCTGCACCAGGCGCCCTGCCAGGCGGGCCTTTGAGGGAATTAAGCTAAAACTTGTCTGACATCATACGAGGTTGTTAACAGATGTAAATTTAGCGAATGACTGCTTATGAACAAATTTACAGGAAACCATCTGCACGAAAAATAACCTGCACCCTGCTTTTAACCGATAGATGCAATAGTTGCAGCGCCGGGATACTCAATCTATTTTGAAAATCATCTGAGAAATTTTCTGTTGACACTTCCTGAATTAAACCTTAGCATTTGATTATTAAGCCATTATCATAATCTTTATTAAATCAGCCATTATCTGAGGTATAATCTTATCCAGATAAAATCAACCTTCAATACAATATTTCAGGCTGTATTCTCAATTAAAACCGGCCTGGTTTCCTCCGGAATTATCCAGCTCTTCCAGCACCTTATTGATCTCCATCCCTATCCTGTCAATTTCTGAAACATATCTGTCGGTATCTTCAGAGATTGCCTTTACGATTACCTCATTGTGTGCCATCCTTAAATCACAATACTTCAGCAGCCTTTGGTTCTGAACCTGTAATTCCGCCGGCAGGTTTTCAATGGCGTTCAGTTTGTTTATGATTTCCTTGTTTTGTTTCCATAAAACAATGCCTTCACTGAACTTCCTGATTAAGTATTGAGGTTCAGCCGAATCTGCCACCTCATATACGGCCAGTGATCTGCGTTCGTTTTCGGAAAACGCTGCCACCCCCTGATCATAAGTGGTAGCATCAAAACCGGGTTTGGAAAAATCACCGGAAATAAATGCTGCGCCGGCTATGACTGCTAGCAACATGACCATAAATACGGCGCCGATTCCCGTAGCCTTCCAGGCGCTGAAAAATTCACCGCCCGATTCTTTATGTGCTTTGAGCCGGTTCCCCTGTAGTTTTTCTACAATCAGATAAATAATACCGGTATACACTGCGGGGATCAGGGGATTTGGAATTTTATCCAAAATATTTTCAGGCAGGGAAAAGATCCCCGCAAACAACAAAAAGGTAGCGACAATGCCAATGAACAATGCCTTCTTTCCGTTATCTGCCTGATCATATGCTTCATAATTCTTTTTTACCAGGTAACCCGCCGCTGCAGGCCCGCCAAAAAAGGTAGCTATGGTAATGGCTCTTTGTGAGAATAATTTTTGTGATTCTTCCATTGGGTTGTCAGTTGGGTGCATACTAGTGGTTTTACATGTGATGGCATTTAATGGACCAGAGAAAATTTAAAGCTCTATTTGTAAGATTTGTGTTGTATTTGTGATTATTAAATAGGAGTGTTCAAAACCACAAATAAAAAGAACAAAAGAATCACGAGTTCATTGACGTATTGAAAATCAAAGGTATAGCTTTTCACCTGAAGACGAGACTTGGATCACCTCCACTATGTTTGATCATAATTATGGCGATGATATCCCACATTTCGATCATGAACCTTCTTTTAGCTGTTTTATACCCCAATCCATTAATCTTTTTATAGATCAGAATCAGCATGGAGAGAATAAGGGTCATGTACAAGAGGATCTTAATTCCGTTTTCATTCACACTGATGAAGTGGGAAAAGTTCAATTCCTGCTTAATGAATCTGAAAAAGACCTCAATATCCCACCTTGATTTATAAATTGTTATTATGTCTTTGGCTGGGATAGAGAACATATTGGTAAGAAAGAAGTAAGGATATCCCTTATCATTTATTGCCTGTACAAGTCTAAAAGAATGCTCAACTACTGATGTTCCACTCTTATATAAGTAAACACGTTGATCTTTAAGGATTGTAAGATTTCTTACTTTTTGGTCTTGACTTATCTCAAAATCTTCCAGAGCAATAAATCTTGCATCTGATTTCAGTCTTGTAACAAAAGTGTATTCTTCCTGGTCCAACTTACAGAAAGTTTGTCGGTCAGATACTCCCCGATCAAAAACAAAGACATTGTCTTTGTTCTTGTCAATCACCCTGAATATCGCCTTAGGAATGGTGAGGTTTTCGCTGATATGGCATTGCTGATTAAAAACCTCAACACTACTAGGAAACATATCGGTCAGACAAACAGTATATTTAATCTGCTTTTTACCATCTTTCTTACAGCCAACATGGATCCCATTTTCCAGTTTAGCAGCTGTCTGACAAACCATTGTTGAATCAACTCTGGATAATTTGTAATTCAAAGCCAGATCGTTTTCATCGTAGAGTTGAGAACATTGCTCGTATATAGCTTCATAGGCCTTTCGAAAAAAGTCAACATTCATAGTTGCAAGACGAGCAGATAGAGAGTTATATTTGGTTGTGTTTTTATTTGGAATATTAAACAGCACCTTGTAATGGGTGGAGTTATAAAAATCCTCTAGCGACCTGAGACCAAGACGATCGCTTTCTATCAGTCCAAACAGTAAAAGGCTAAAGACATTCCTGCCATAAAGCTTTTTTACCTGATAATCAACGTTGGTTTCTGAACTCAAATCAGCCAACAAGTCATCAGGTATAAGCTTGAGTAAGTCTTGGACTTTTATACCCTGCTTACAATCTGTTCCCATTGCAGGAACAAATATAAGTCCTTAACAAGTTGATTGTCTTGATTATAGAGAGTTTTTGCCAACAGTGGCAAACATATTTTGTTGATAACCAGCTATTTTCAGACAAACAAAGACATCACTGTTAATTACAATACCTTGTTTTGTTAAAAACCTTTGATTTTCATGATGCCAAAGAACTTTTTGAAATGTCGTTTGATGTTTTGAACACTCCTAATTATTAAACTTAAATTTTGAGCTCTTAATAAAATTATCTAAGCTCTTTGGACATAATTTCAAACAAATATATTTATTATTATTGAAAACAAGGAGGCTAGAGGAAACCCATCCCTTTTCTGATTTGTTTAAAGCTCATGCAGCATTCTTTTAAACATTGTTTTTCAATTATTGCCTACCCATTTTTATTAGATAATTTATTTCATATTCAAAACATGCTTACGTTTGTCCGGAAACTTGCTTACGTTTTTATAAAAACAACCTGATGTTTTTCAAAAAACGACTTGACGTTTTTCCGAAAACGACTTGATGTTTTTCCAAAATGACCTGATGTTTTTATGAAACGCGTTTCCACATTTACAGAAGAGGAAAATGTATCCGTTAAGCATCTGAATTTTAGTATTCACGTTTGCTTCGCAAAGTAAAGATGTGAAAATGTACAAATATGCAAATGTGGAAATGGATAACCAATAATTTCAATGCAAACACCCTTCCGTCAAAAAAAAAGCCCCGCCTATGCGGAGCATTTTTATTTTGCCGGTGTTTTGGCTGGCCTTAGTCAGTCCCGGGAAAGGCCGGCCTTCGGGAGCGGATGGTCCCTGGCATTAACCTCAGAAACGGTAACCTACAGAGAACCTGAGTACCCTGTTCTTTGAGGTTGCACCTCCATCCTGGTAGCTTGAAATATTGGAAAGCCCCAGGTCATAATTGGCACCGATCAGGAAGGACCCGAACTCAAGGCCGGCGCCGAAGGTTGCACCCATCTCCAGCCGTTTCAGATCATCCTCATCTTCATCGCTGCCCCATTCAATATCTTCTTCTTCCGTTTCTTCCTCGCCCATAAATTCTGCAGTTGCTTTCATCTTGCCACTGATGCCCAAACCGAGGTAAGGACCGGCAACACCATACAGTTTTACGCCATCGGCAATTTCAGCAGCGGCTTTCAGGGTAAGGGGAATGTCAATGTAGTACAGCGTTGCTTTTGCTTCCAAACTGGCTCCCATAAAGGTGTCGGAATACTTCATTCCCTTGGTGGTGAACATAATGCCCGGTTCAAATGAAAGGGCGTCATTGAAAGGCACATCTACCGACAGTCCGGCATGGAAACCGGGAAGCATTTCGTAATCATTGCTGTAGGTATCCTCATCATCTTTTTCAAGCATGTTTGAAAGGTTAAAGCCGGCTTTAAGGGCTACCGACTGCGCATTGGACTGAAGGTAAAAAAAACTACCCATAACGATTAAAACAATCCTGATTGATTTTTTCATATAATACTGATATTAAGTGAATAAAGATTCTACTCATAAGGCTTTTCGAATTCCGCCTCTTACTCTTTTCAATGGATTTTCAGAATTCTCCGATTTAATGGTGACTGGTTCCGGGACTGTTATTCAGATATTTTACTATGATTCATTCAGGAAAATCTCAAAAACATATAGCTATCAATGATTTTGTACGGCAAATATAAAGAGAAAATATTTTTATCAATCAAGGAAAAATATCAGAATTATTCATTTTTACCGGTTAAATCGCGATGTGATGATGTGAAAATATGGAAATGTCAGGTGTTCTGGTGTTCTGGTGTTCAGGTGTTCAGGTGTTCAGGTGTTTAAGTTTAATTCAAAAATTAGCTCCGCTGAACTCCCTTCGGTCGGTTCAAAGATTCAAGGATTAAGAAGTAGGTAGAAAGTATTATATAGTTAAGGGTTATATTACTACTGGTTACTTCTAATTCCCTATTTAAATTGTTGTTTGTTTTTGTCTGCCTATTGCCAGGATTTAAAAATTTTTTGTGGTCTTTTGTGTCGCGATCGCTTTCGGGATCGTGATAAAAAATTCAAGGATAATATTGGCCCGGAATTTCCGCTGCGGCCCTCTGCGAATAACCTCAGCGCACTCTGCGGTTTTAGTTTCAACGGAAAGGGCGCAGAGAAGTCGCAAAGGTCGCGGAGAGGTCCCTGGCTGCCTGTTTTCTTTACGCCATTTTTGGATGGCCGGTCTTATCTCAATTTATATTCAGTGGTATTGTTAAACACCTCTCCCTTACAGTTTCAACAATAGAAATGGAAAGAAGCCCACTATAATGAAACTCAATTTCTTTTTCTTTGTAATCCCAGTAGTGTAAGGCAGTGCGAAAAAATTTCAGCTTTCGCAACACCCCAACTTAATCAGTAGGAGCAACTGGGAACAGGTGCGAACTACCTGATTTAGTTGGGCTGATCCCGTCTAAGAAAATGTTTCAGTGATACTTCCATCACTGAATTAAATTTTCTTAGACGAATAAGCATTCTTTATGCTTATTACAGGAAAAGCGGCCTTCTATAGTTGACCTTCAAAGACTTAAACTTAAAGGAATGAATGGCCAGCTTAAAAAATGAACAATGGTCAAGTTTAGGCAGCCGTGTTGCGAATGCGAGGCCCCGCGGCCTGAGCGGAAAAAAAGAAGAAAGCCAACAGTTTGTGCTGACATCACTAACCATTGAATGGAACATCAGTAGAAAAAAGACTTAACAAGTTGAAGCGTGTCCGCACGTATAATCACTTATTCCCAACGGATTATCATTTTTTACTTCTTCTACTTTTTGCTTGACCAAAAAGTAGCAAAAAGTCAAGGCTTCCCAAAAATGGCTGAAAACAGGCGAGCGTTTTGGCTGGAAGAAACGAAGGTTGTTACTTCCTCCCGCTGCTGAATTCCGATGTACAAAAATCTCCCGTGCATCACCTAACACCATCGCAGGCGTTTCTTCTTTATTACGCGCTGCCTGCTTTCTTAACGCCATTTTTGGAAGGCCGGTCTTATCTCAATATATATTCAATGGTAATGTTAAACACCTCTCCCTGACAGTATCACCAATAGAAATGGAAACAAGCCCACCATAATGAAATTCAATTTTTATTTTCTTGCAATCCCAGTAGCGCAAGGCAGTGCCAAAAATTTTCAGTATTCGCATAAGCGACCTTCTGGTTTTCGTACGCTAATTCATCTAAAAGAAACTACATTTCCTAACCTTGGTACAACAGAAAAACAGGCAGTCGCGTTGCGAATGCGCGGCCCCGCGGCCTGAGCGGATAAAAAGTTGAAAGTTAACTGCTTGCGCTGACATGCCTCCCCAATAATTGGGTTATCAGGTTGAAAAAGAAGACCTAACAAGTCGAAAAGAAGACTTGTTAGGTCGGTTCGTTGATTGTTGTGGCCGGGCCTTGCAGGGAAGTCAGGAATTTCGGGTTTACAAAATAATCATTGCGTCGTTGCGGCTTTGCGTGGGTTACTTAATGCAGGTTTGATTCTTTTGATGTCCGTAGGATGCGCCGGAGCCGGTCGGAAGACGCGTACTGACCGGGTTGGTTCTTCTCCTTTTGGTGGCTGAGCGTAGCCGAAGTCAGGAGTAGATATACTAAGGACAGATGAGGTGAGGGATGCCTCTGGCATTCGTCCGGAAAGCATGCGCAATCCTTACAAAATGGCCGGGCCTGGTCGTGCCTGGTGTGGTTCAAAAACGCTCCCGCTGAGGCAAAACCTTCCGCGCTTAAAAAGCCAACTTACCAGAAGAATACCGTCAGCGCTATTTTATCACCACCAGCTTATTCACCGCTGTGGATGTTCCGGATTTCAGCAAACAGAGGTAAACGCCGGCCTCCAGGGTTTCCGTTGAAAAAGGCAGGGAATACTTTCCGGGTCCATGAACACTATGCACCAATGAACAAAGCTGCTTGCCGCAAAGGTCGGTAATAAGCACCTCCGTAAGCTGATGTGCAGGTACTTCATAGCCGATTACCGCGTGGTGCTTCACCGGGTTGGGATAAGCCGAAATCCTGCATCCCGGCGGCTGGATTTCAGGGTCAACGGCGTTAATGCTGCGTGACAAGGGGCGTATCATGCCGTCAATGCCCGCAACTTCCATGGTATGCATCATCATCCAGGTGCCGAGGATGTACTCCGATCTGGCTGAGAAATCCTCATACAGATAGGAAAAGTTAAATACAGAATCCGTTTCAGTGAAAATACCGCCCACGTCCCCCTCAAACCAGCTTCCGCCCACGCTGCAATCGGTATCATAATCCCCTGAAAATGTAACCCATTGGTCAATGACATACCGCATGATATTATACCTTGCCAGCCCGTTTCCTCCTGCACCCACAATGAAGCCGCTGAGTTCGCCGGTATACTGGAATTCAAAGTATCCGCCTTCAACGGGGAAACTGTAATTATCCGTCCGCTTTTCGCTGCCTGCTTCCACCTGCCCCACAAGGTAGCCGCCGAAAATAGGAATTTCACCGGATACGTAATTGATGTTCCGCAACTTCTCCATTCCCCAGCAATCGCCATACGAAAACAGCACTTCGGGAGGCTCCTCCCAGAAATAGCAAAGTTCCCCGTTGCTGTATTCACTCCTGAAAACCGCCCTGATTTCGGCCGAGCCATCGGATGCGCTGTAGAATGACCGCTCCCGGTCGAAATGATACCCTTCGATGCTGTACGACCACAGGGTGTCGGCCTGACGGGTCAGGGACGAACGGCAGGTGGCACTGAACTCCCACAGTCCGGAATAGTCATAATCAATGGGAATCAGAGTCTTTGAAACCGCATCCAGGGCTTCCACCCCGAAAGGCAGCAGGTACTCGTGCCTGACTTCAATTTCGGCCCATCCGGCCGTGCCGCCTGCAGTATACATTACCGTTGCCTCTCCCGCTTCATCGGTCACCGCGCTGCTTTGAGAAAGGCTCCCCGTGTTGACATCCAGCTTAACCGTCCGTCCGGGCAGGGGCTGACCGTCACAATCGGTCAGTTTGATATTCAGGGCAGTGGAACTGTTCGCGCTCAGGGAAGAGCGCTCCGGATGTATTTCGAGCGAAGCACGCATGGCCATATTGTCGGTGGTATTCCTTTTCATCCGTTCAAAATCCCTGATGGTTCCCATCAGCGGGATCAGGGTCTGTGCCGCAGCCATGCCGTTTTCAAGGGCTGATTTGTCCGGATCAAAAACGACCGAAGCCGATTGCACCGGTTCGCGCGTCTTACCGGTCTCGAGACAGACGGTGACAAGATATCCCGGGTCGGTTCCTGTAATCTGGGAATATACCAGATAATTCGACAAAACAGGTCCCGGCGGCGGAATCACGCCATAACCAACACCACTTTGATACACAAGACTGTCTTCGGGAAGATTCAACGCTTCCAGGGCAAGGATCATCTGCCCGTCATCAAAAGCAATACACACCTGGCTGGGATCCTGATACATCAGGGCATCGTTGATGCCCCCTGCAATAAAAAAGAATTCGATCCAGTCCCCGAAGGTAAGGTTGTTGTTCTCTCCCCATACAGGTCTGGGAACCTGGTTATCAATGTCGAAAAGCGCAACGGACCGGCGGGGGCAATCGTTGCACTCCCATTGCTGGGAATAAGCCGGGTGGATCAGGCCCATGACAAACAGCAGGATCGGAATTGCTTTTTTCATGATTACCTCCATTTTTCTGATTTACGAAACAACTGCATCTGCCGCAGGTGAATCATGAAGGAGGAGTAACACGGAAGGGTTTGCCTTAAGAAAAGGCCGGAAATTATGATGATCGGATAGTAAACCGGGTAAACGGATTCAGGGAGTCTGCAATTCCTCAATAACAGCAGAATGAAACATATAAATCACCTGCAAACTGACGCACTGAACGGGCAGATGTATTAAAGCGTAAGATACGCATTTTCAGCGAAATTTCAAAATTATATGCGCGTCTTTTATAGCGGATGTAACGCCTGGGCTGCCTGTTTCGTTATCTGAAATGCCGGGATTTGATTTCTGACTTTCGGCTGATAAAAAATCCAATGAAGTTAAAAAACACAAAAAAGCCTTAAAGATGCGGGGATCTGAGCTTTAACTATCGGTTTAATTATAAGGTAACCGGCAAAGTCCGGAGTATTTCCCGGTAAACCGGAACAGCTTGTGGTTTGGTGTGAAAAAACACACATCTCCCGGCAAATCGCCCCAGAATCATAAAAAAGGCCTTCCGGATACTTTAAAAACCGGAAAGCCTGTAAGAAATCATCGGTTATCAGTCTGTAACGGTATCAGTCTGATAATAACTGAATGTGTCGGTTTTATTGATATTCTATCACAAAATCCCACATATACTCCGCATCCGGCGGGCACTCAAATTCCATGCGGTCAACGCCGCAGTCCCACTGAAGGTTGTTGTTTTCATCTATCAGGTAGGTGGTGCAGGGCTCAGTAACTCCGGCGCCCAGCCGCCAGGTAACATTTGCCACCCGGCCTTCTTCAATAGTAAACCCACCGAGTTTTTCTCCTTCCGAAACCAGTTCAAATGTCCCCCCATTGCCCAGGATATGATTCCCGTCCGGCCCGAAATAATTCGTCATGGCCCAGGTTGTATCGTTCTCGTCGCAGGGAGATGTCCAGCTGCCCATGGTTTCAAGAAGCTCATAGGCCACAGCAGGATCAGCCACGAGCCTGGCATACCGGTAAAAAACATTCCTGAATGTCAGTTTAATGCTTTTATAACTGCCGGCCGGCAATTCAATATCCGAAAATGCGTAATCCTCAAAGAGCATATGTTCTTTGTTGGTCACGGTGGTCAGCCTTTCCCAGACCAGGTTATCGGGCTGTCCGGCTTTTACTTCACCTTGCGAAACCCACACATCACCCACGCAGAGCATAAAGCTGGTGGTTTCGGTAACGGTGGTTGGCCCGGTGAGTGGTGGATTTGTCGTTGCCACAGTCTTTAAAGGATGCATTTTAAGATTGCCGGCAAGGGGATTGTAGGTTTTGAAACGTAAAACGCCTGATTTGTCATTGTCATTTCCCTCGTTATCCTTACCGCAGGAAACCGCCAGAAACATCAGGCCGGTGATCATAATCAATAATAATTTTGATTTCATTTTCTTTCCTCCTTAATTTGATTGTTCATCTTTTTTCAAGGCCGGCCATCAAATTCCCGGTACAAAAAAATTATTCCGATAACTGATTTCAGGTCTATTATTTTCAGACCGGTAAGTGTTTATAGCCGGAACCCCTATAAAGTCACCTTCAAAACATATATATTTTTATTTACTCTGCATGAAATTTATTACAGAATTCTTGTAGTCATTGCAAAATGTTAAGCCTGATTCTTCATAACTTATCAGTAAAGCCTCCTGTCCGGCCAATTCGCCGGGTTCATGGTCAGGTGTCGATGGCGCTCCCGTCAATGGCTTAACAGGGTGCCGTTACCGAAAGGATTACCGGTTAGCGCGGACGTCCCGCCCCTGCATCCGGTGACGCACCTTATAAAATCAAAACATAATCAGAAGACCTGACAAGTTGGAAGAAAACTTGTTAGGTCAGGTAATTGATTGTTGTGGCCAGGCCCTGTGGAGAAGTCAGGAATTGCGGGTCCGCAAAATAATCATTGCGTCGTTGCGTCATTGCGCGGGGAAAGTTGTATGGTGATAAGAAGACCTAACAAGTCGAAAAGAAGACTTGTTAGGTCAGGTTATTGATAGTTGCGGCCAGGCCCTGTGGAGAAGTCAGGAATTGCGGGTCCGTAAAATAATCATTGCGTCGTTGCGGCTTTGCGCGGGGCACATTATGCAGGTTTTATTCTGTTGAGGTCCGTGGCACGCATCGGAAGACGCGCGCTAACTAAAAAAAAGAAAACTTAACAAGTTGGTTAGGTCAGGCTTAAATCGGAATGGAAGCAATTAACTCTTAATAAAACTCAATTTCATTTTCTTTGTAATCCCAGTACCGCTAAGCAGTGAGAAAAAATTTTCAGCTTTCGCAACATCCCAACTTAATCAGTAGGAGCAACTGGGAACAGGTGCGTACTACCTGATTTAGTTGGGCTGATCCCGTCTTAGAAAATGTTTCAGTGATTCTTCTATCACTGAGTTACATTTTCTTAGACGAATAAGCATTCTTTATGCTTATTACAGGATAAGCGGCCTTCTGGTTTTCGTTCACTATAGCATCTGAAAGAAACTAAAACATCTAACCTCGGTACTACAGAAAAACAGGCAGCCGTGTTGCGAAAGCGAGGCCCCGCGGCCTGAGCGGATAAAAAAGTTGAAAGTCTACAGTTTGTGCTGACATCATTAAACATTGATTGGAACATCAGTAGAAAGAATACTTAACAAGTTGAAGCGTATCCGCACGGATAATCACTTATTCCCAACGGATTATCATTTTTTACTTCTTCTACTTTTTGCTTGACCAAAAAGTAGCAAAAAGTCAAGGCTTCCCAAAAATGGCTGAAAACAGGCGAGCGTTTTGGCTGGAAGAAACGAAGGTTGTTACATCTTCCCTCTGCTTCAGACCGATGTACAAAAATCTCCTGTGCATCGCCAGCCATCATCGCAGGCGTTTCTTCTCTATTTTTCCCGCAGTAGCGGGATTAACGTTAGTAACCAACCAGTTCGCCTCTGGCTCCTGATTGATAACTACCGTTTAATTTGCTGCCTGTTTTCTTAACGCCATTTTTGGAAGGCCGGTCCTATTTAATTGTTGATCCCGCTTACGCGGACATTCTTGTCCAGGCCAAAATAATATGCGCGGCCCCGCGGCCTGAGCGGATCAATGAGGAAAGGAATCTTTGAACGCCGACTTGCTCTTGATGTGTTCGGGTGTTAAGGTGCTCATGTGTTCATGTTTGCTTTGGAATATAATGATGTAAAAATGTGAAAATATGGAAATCCCGCCTGTTGCGGGACAAGTCGTGGAAATGCAGTTCAACTATTCCCGGCAAAGTAGCCGGGACAAGTTGTGTCCTAATGTGCCTATTGTGGTTCAATGATTCACCTGGTAAACTCCATGGTACGCGCCGGAGCCAGTCCCACCTCTTTGCGGAGGAGCGCGACTTACTAAAGGTTCAACCGGTGGTCGAGCGAAGCCGAGACCACCACTACCCGGCCAACAGATGTTTGTATCAAAGTAGAAAGAAGATTTAACAAGTCGAAAAGAAGACTTGTTAGGTCAGGTCGTTGATTGTTGTGGTTAGGTCCTGTGGAGAAGTCAGGAATTTCGGGGACAGCAATTCTAAATTCGCAATTCGCAACCGAACGAAGTGAGCTCACCGAAGGTAATCTAAAATCCAAAATCCGAAATCCGAAATCCGCTGTGGCGGGGTCTTTGCGTGGGATACGTTATGCCTGTAATCCCTTGGAAGAAAACTTGTCAGGTTGGTTCATTCCCCGGCCTGCGCCGCTGTTGCTTTTTGATGGCAGCCAGTTCCAGATTTTCCGCAACCCTGAACCTTACAATCTCCGCAATCAGCTCATAAGGGACCGGTTGATCAAAGGGGAATTGTACCGCGCCTTTTGAATTTTTGTACCGTGATATCTCTTTCCGGAAAGCCTCCAGTCCCGATGGTGCCGGATAAAATCCCAGATGGTGGGTGTGCGCGGCAAAATGTACCAGATTTCCCTTCAGGTAAAAAGCGGGCATCCCATAACTGATCTTTTCGGTAGCCTCAGGCGCCGCCGCACGGATAGTCTCCCTTACCCTGTGCAGGATCAGTTGAATATCCCCCTTAAAACCCAGGATATAATCATCAATCGTGTTGAAAATAACCTTCATCTTTTTTTCTCTTTTCAACCAAAATATCAGGGAACCCCTGTGAAAGAACATACTGATCTGAATCCTTCATGCGCCGGGTTACGCAGCAAAGTTAACCCGGATCAGGCATTTGACACTACTATTTTCTGGATAACGGAAATCCTGTTTCAGCAGGGAAAGCAGACAGTTTTTTCAGAAACGGTAACCAGCCGTGATCCGCAGCACCCTGTTTTTAAAATCAAAATCATCATGATCCCCGGGGATATTGGAGATATCTGTAATCCCCAGATCATAACCTGCTCCTATAAAGAAAGATCCGATTTCAAGACCGGCGCCAAAAGTGGCACCAAATTCAAGCCTTTTAATTTCTTCTTCCGCATCGCCCCATTCAACATCCACTTCATTGTACTCCTCAACGCCGCTGAACTCAGAGGTAATTTTGGATTTGCCGGAAAGCCCCACACCGGCATAAGGCCCGGCAGCAGCATAAATATGAATACCATCGCTTATTGCTTTGCCTGCTCTCAATAAGAGGGGAATGTCCAGGTAGTAGAGCGCAACGACAACATCGCGGCGATAGCCCGCATCGTTGTCTGACGACTTTGCCCCTTTTGAACTGAACATAATTCCCGGTTCAAAAGACAGCACTTTATTCAGTGTAAAGTCCGCGGACAGGCCGGCATGAAATCCGGTCCGCATCATATAATCTGCGGTCATCTCCACATCTTCACCTTCGTTAACATAGAAATCCGGAAGGCTCATCCCTGCTTTCAGGATAAAAGACTGCGCCTGTGACTGAATGGTGCAAAATCCGGCTATAATAATTAACACGATGATGATACACTTTTTCATAATGTTTGTGCTTAAAATGAATAACGGTATATCTGATCCGGTTTCCCGGAATCCATGATCAACGCGTTAGAGGATATGTGGTTCTCCACGATAATTCAGCGCCGGGCCCTGAGAGGAATGCATGGTTTCTCCCGGCTGTTTTCAAATGAAAATAACTCTCTGTCAAAGCTCTTTGATGCAAATATACTACTATTATATTCTTATTGCAATTATATGAGGAATAAATGAAAATTAATAACTGATGTTGTTTAGTGTACAGGTGCTCAGGTGCTTGGCAATGTGGAAATGTGAGAATCCCGACTGTTGCGGGACATGTCGTGGAAATGGTATCCGGGAATTTCAATACGAATTATCACTTATATTCCTAAAGATCAAACTGTTTAGAAATTAAAAATTAAATTTTAGAAATTCCGGAAGGCCAGGTGTTCAGGTATTCTGATGTTCAGGTGCTTCGCAAAGTGCCGATATGCAAATGTGGTAATGGGTAAATGAAAAACCAAATGATTCCTATGTGAAATATCGTTTATATACCTAAAGATCAAACTGTTTAGAAATTAAAAATTAAATTTTAGAAATTTTTTAACCACACTTTTCCTCTCCAAAACCGCTTCTCCTCCGGATTGGTCGGCAAAAAACCGTCTTTGGTCTAAAGGATTTTCCGGCTCCGGCTTGTGACTATAGTTTTGCAACATCAATGAATAAACCAATGAAAATTAGATTATTAATCCCTGCATTTTTCTTGATATTAACGGGTTCTGACCTGCCTGCCCAGAATAAAGTATGGACCTTGGACGAATGCATCTCAAGGGCGCTGGAATACAACCTGCAGGTGCGTCAGGCCGGCCTTTCTTTGGAAATCAGTCAGGTGAACCGGGAGCAGGCAGCGGCTTCGCGCTTTCCCACGCTGGATGCATCCGTAAGGCAAAATTTCGCGTGGTCCGACAAACAAAATGTAACGGGCGGCTATGAATTTGAAGGGAGTAACGGAAGTACGGCTTCCCTGAATTCGGGCCTGACACTGTTTAGCGGTTTCAGGAAGCAAAATTCCGTCAAACAGGCTTCTCTTGACTATCAGCGCGCCTTACTTGACGCTGAAAGCATTCGACAAGACATTGCGCTTCAGGTGCTCGACAATTACCTACAGGTGTTATATGCCGGAGAACTGGTAAACAACAGCAGAAATCAGCTCACTTCCACGGGCAGGCAACTGGAGCTGGCCGGTGAACGGCTTAACCTGCGTATTATATCCATGGCGGACTACCTGCAGGTAAAGGCACAGGAATCGGCAGAGAAACTTACCCTGGCCAATGCAGAAAAGCAGTTGCTGCTGAGCAGGATCAGCCTGATGCAACTGCTTGAAATCCCTGTTCATGATACATTTGCCATTGCAACGCCCGATCTGTCAGGTGCCGGATTGCGACCGATCACGGACGATGCTGGGTTGATTTACGAAAAAGCCCTGGAAATCAGACCTGAGGTTAAAAGCGCTTCCCTGCAGAAAAAGATGGCCGGCTACGAAACGGATTTAGCCAGAGGCGCCATGCTGCCCACCCTCAGTCTGAGTGCAGGCCTGAGTACCAGTTACAGCAGTTTGGCTGAAGGGCTGAAGTTCGCCTCACAGCTTGACCATAACTTCTCCCCTGTGGCCGGCCTTACGCTTTCCATGCCCATTTTTCAGCAGAAACAGGTAAAATCGCAGATTTCCCTGGCCCGGATCAGCGCCCGGTCTGCGGAGATCAACGAACAGTCTACCCTGAACCAATTGCGCAAGAACATCGAAACCGCCTGGGCTACAGTGGTTGCCGCCGAAAAGGAATTTCAGGCTTCAGAGGAACAGCACAGGGCAATGACAGCCTCTTATGAAGTAGCCACGGAAAGATTCAATCAGGGGATTATCAGCCCTGTGGATTACCTCTTCGAAAAGACCAACCTGATCAATGCAGAAAGCAAACTGCTGCAGTCAAGGTATAACCTGATTTTCAGCTACAAGGAGCTGGAGTTTTACCAGGGGAAACCGCTGACTTTGTAAAAAACAACCGTAATCCAATGATTTGAAATAATAAAAAGTTAATAATAAGTTCAATGAAACGTAAAACAAGATTGATCCTGATATCCCTGCTGGCACTGGCTGCCGGTGCAGGCATCGTCCACTCCTGCAAAGGCGGGAAAGCGGCCTTATCTATTGATACGGCCGGGGTAGAAAAAGGCAATGTCAGCATTACCGTCACTGCTACCGGCACCCTCGAGGCCATCACCACCGTTGAAGTAGGCACCCAGGTTTCAGGCGTGATAGAGCGCCTTTATGCTGATTTCAATTCAGTGGTAAAGAAAGGTCAGTTACTGGCGAAGCTCGATGAAACCATGCTGCGTGCCACCCTCGACCAGAGCGAAGCGACCCTGATGGATGCCGAAGCCGACCTGAGCTACCAGAACGGCAACTACCAGCGGATGAAGAGTCTTTACGATAAAAACCTGATTGCTCAGGCTGATTTTGACCAGGCGGAATACAGCTATAAAAGATCTCTGGCCGGTGTGGCAAGTGCCAAAGCCTCGCTGCAACGCAACCAGGTGAACCTTGCCTATGCTTCCATCTATTCTCCCATCGACGGAGTAGTGCTGAACCGCGCAGTGGACGAAGGACAAACAGTGGCAGCAAGTTTCAATACCCCAACGCTGTTTACGATAGCCAACGACCTCACCCGTATGGAAGTGCAGGCAAGTGTTGATGAAGCCGATATTGGCCAGGTACGCGAAGGACAAAGGGTTGAATTTACGGTGGATGCCTTCCCAAGTGAGGAATTCGAAGGAACGGTGACCGAAATCCGTCTGAAACCGGTAGTTACCTCCAATGTGGTTACCTACACCGTAATCATCAATGCGCCCAATCCGGAAAAAAAACTGATGCCGGGCATGACTGCAAGCGTAAATATTTTTCTTTCCGAAGCGGACACTGTGCTCATAATACCTTCGAAAGCATTGAAATTTAAACCGGAATCTGAGAATACATCCGGCAAAACCATGATGACCAGAAGGCCCGAGAGGGGTGAAATGGTATGGGTTTACGAAGGGGGCAGAATGCTGCCGCGAAGTGTAAAAACGGGCCTGAGCGACGGCAGCATTACGGAAATCATCTCCGGCCTGAAGGAGGGAGAAGAAGTGATTCTTTCCGCCAAAACCGCGGAGAAGTCACAGAAAAACGAAAAAACCGCATCCAGCCCCTTTGTTCCCAAACGACCTGGATCCGCGAACAAGAACAACCCGCCGCAACCACCACCACAATAAGCAGGAGTCATGAAAGCGCACAAAAAAACAATTATTTCCGTTACAGGGCTTAAAAAATACTTCCGGGTTGGTGAAGTAATTGTACAAGCCCTGCGGGGCATAGATCTCTCCATTGAGGAGGGAGAATTTGTCGCCATTATGGGGGCCAGCGGAAGCGGAAAGTCAACCATGCTCAATATTCTTGGCTGCCTCGACCAGCCCTCGGAAGGGACTTATCTTCTTGATGGCACCGATGTAAGCGGTCTGAGCAAAAATGAACTTGCCAGGCTGCGCAATCTTAAACTCGGATTTGTATTTCAATCCTATAACCTGTTACCCAGAACTTCAGCCCTCGAGAATGTGGAACTGCCACTTTTCTATAACCACGCTATCAGGGCGCGCGAGCGCCGCGAAAGAGCCGAGGCCGCACTCGGGGCCGTCGGGCTGGCTGACAGGATGCATCATATGCCCAATCAACTCAGCGGAGGTCAGCAGCAAAGGGTTGCCATTGCACGCTCCCTGGTGAACGACCCGGTGCTCATCCTTGCCGATGAAGCCACCGGAAACCTTGATACGCGCACTTCCTATGAAATCATGGCCCTCTTTCAGGAATTGAATGAAAAAGGTAAAACCATCGTTTTCGTAACCCATGAACCTGAAATTGCGGAATTTATGGGAAGAAACGTGGTGTTCAGGGATGGAAACATCGTGAAACAGAACCCGTTACTCAAACGCAATTCAGCCATGGAAATGCTGAAAGCATTGCCGCCGGAAAATGACTGAGCTGATCGCTGCCGCCGGATTTTGATCCTGAACCCGCACCAGACCACCGGTTCCTTTAACGGTTCGGGAATTAAACCACTATTTTTTGATTATTATTGAATACGATGAACATTACAAACCTGTCAAAAATAGCCCTCAACGCCCTGATGCGCAATAAATTCAGGGCCTTTCTCACCATGCTTGGCATCATCATCGGCGTTGCTTCGGTAATCGCCATGCTCGCCATCGGTGAAGGCTCCAAGCAAAGTATTCAGCAGCAGATCAGCAGCATGGGATCAAACCTGGTGATGATCATGCCGGCCACACAATCGATGGGTGGGGTACAACAAGGCAATTCAGCTTCCAAAGCCCTTAGTATTAAGGATGTCCGGGCCATCGAAGCCAACTGTCCTTCGGTACTCGTGGTCTCTCCTGAGGTAAGGGGCTCAGGACAAGCGGTGGCGGTGGGGAAAAACTGGCCCACTTCCGTTTATGGCGGAGGAGTTGGTTATATAGACATAAAAAAACTTTCGTTGGCATCCGGGAGGAATTTTACGGAGCAGGAGGTCCATAGCTCGGCAAAAGTCTGCCTGATCGGCCAAACCGTGGTTGATAACCTGTTTGGAGAAGATGTTGACCCGGTCGGACAATCCATACGTTTCCGGGGAATCCCGTTTACCATCATCGGACTGTTATCGGAGAAAGGCGAAAACACTTTCGGAATGGATCAGGACGACCTGCTGATCGCACCCTATACCACCGTGCAGAAGCGCATCCTGGCCATCACCCACATCAATTCCATACAAACCTCGGCCATCAGTGAGGAAGCTACCACGCAGGCCGTCAGCGAAATTACGGCCGCACTGCGGAATTCACATAAACTGCAGGATGGCGATGACGATGACTTTCAGATCAGGACCCAGGCCGAACTGGTAAGTACCTTCACCTCCATCAGCGACATCCTTACTACCCTGCTCGGGGCCATAGCAGCCATTTCGTTGCTTGTCGGCGGTATCGGCATCATGAATATCATGTACGTTTCCGTCACCGAAAGAACCCGTGAAATCGGGCTGAGAATGAGTATCGGCGGCAGGGGCCTCGACATATTGATGCAGTTCCTGATCGAAAGCACCTTCCTGAGTGTAATCGGAGGTATTTTCGGTATTGTGCTGGGTATTACCGCATCCTCGGTGATCGGGAATATCATGGGATGGCCTGTTTCGGTAATGCCTGTTGCCGTGATCATGTCGTTTCTGGTATGCACCGCCATCGGCATATTCTTTGGCTGGTACCCTGCCAGAAAGGCATCAAACCTGAATCCCATCGATGCGCTCAGGTTTGAATAAACGAACTGACAGTATGTAAAAAACCTTAAATTTGAAGTCAAATGCAAACTATGAAAGGCGATAAACTGACCTTTTTTATTCATCTCGCCTTCTGGGCAGTGGTATTGCTGCTTCCCTGGTTTATGATATCGGGCAATCTGGAGCAACCCGGATTTTTCGAAGGCAGGTATTATGTGCGTGTGGCCATTGGCGGAGTGCTGTTCTACATCTCTTATCTCTGGCTGGTACCTTCTTATTATCTGAAAGGGAGAAAACTTGAATTCTTTCTCTATGCAGCGCTGGCAATTGTCCTTTCGGTTATGCTTACCGACAACCTTGGGCACTGGCTCTTCCCCGATGACCTCCTCCGGCAACGCATGGATATGCTGCGCGACCGCCTGGCCATTGAAGGATTTGACTTCCACGGGCCACCGCCGGCTATGCACATGATGAACACAGCATTTATTTCCATGCTTATCACAGGCCTGGCCATGGGATTGAGACTTACGGAAGCCTATAACTTAAAGGAGAAGGAACACCGGGACCTGGAAAAGGAAAAACTTTCCTCGGAACTGAGTATGCTGAAAAACCAGATTAGCCCGCATTTTTTTTTCAATACCCTGAACAACATCTATTCCCTTACCGAATCGGGCAGCAGGGACGCTTCCAACGCCGTCCTGAAGCTCTCTAAAATGATGCGGTATGTGCTGTATGAATCGGAAACCGGCAATATTACACTGGAGCAGGAACTGGCCTTTATGAACAACTATATCGACCTGATGCGCCTGCGGCTGAGCGATAAAGTGAAAGTTTCGGTAGATTTCAGGCCACATTCGGAACAGCTCACCATTCCGCCCATGATCTTTATCGCTTTTATCGAGAATGCCTTCAAACATGGAATCAGTTATAAATCTCCTTCATTTATTGACATCAGCCTGAAATCGACGGAAACCCGGATTGAATTTTCGTGCACCAACAGCCGCTCACCCGAAAAAGGCACCAACAGCGTTTCAGGTCCGGGCATCGGACTGGAAAATATCCGGAAACGTTTGAACCTGCTCTATCCCGGCCGGCACACGCTGAAAATCTCAGAAGACAATGAATCATACAATGTTCAACTTATCATCAATCTGAAATAAGTCATGAACAGGTTAAAAACCATTGCCATCGACGATGAGCCGCTGGCCCTGAAGCTGATCACGGACTATATCAGCAAAACACCGTTCCTTGAGCTTACAGGAAGCTTTGAAAGTCCCCTTACAGCGCTTGAATATCTTGAAACGCACCCTGTTGAACTGGCATTTCTTGATATTCAGATGCCGGACCTTCTGGGAACGGAATTTGCCCGCATCAGCAAAGGAAACTGCCGTTTTATATTTACCACGGCCTATGCTTCTTACGCGGTGGAGGGTTTCCGCCTGGATGCGCTTGATTACCTGATGAAACCCTTTTCGTATGAGGAATTTCTTGAGTCGGCAAACCGGGCCAGAAGCAGGATAATGCCTGCCGGTGCAGACAAAGAACCTCAGATTGATACCGACAGCGATTTCCTCTTCATCAAATCAGATTATAAATTAAGACGGGTCAACCTTGATGATATCCTTTACATTGAAGGGCTGAAAGATTATGTCAAGATATACCTTCACCGGGAAGATCACCCCTTGCTCACACTGGTGACCATGAAGCAACTGGAACTGAAACTACCAGCCGGCCGGTTTATGCGGGTGCACCGTTCCTTTATTGTGAACCTGAAGCGTATCGAGGTCATAGAAAGAAGCCGCATCGTATTCGGTAAAACCTATATTCCCATCAGCGATCAGTACAAAGAAGCCTTCCAGTCTTTTGTGGATAAGAATTTTATCTGAGAATAGCCTTAAATGATTCATTAATAAAATTTGAGTTCGTGTCCCTCTGTTGTTCCCTGCGATTCCGTTCAGGTGCGCAAGTGTTCAGGTGTTCTGGTGCGCAAGTGCTCAGGTGCTCAGGTTGCTTCGTACTGTGAAGATGTGCAAATATGAAAATCCCGCCGGTTGCGGGACAAGTCGTGGAAATGCAGTTCAACTATTCCTGTAAAGTAGCCGGGACAAGTTGTGGCTATTGTGGCTCAATCGCACTCTGTTTGCTTTAAGGATTCAAAGATTCAAGGATTCAACTATTCAAAGATACCGTTGGCGCGGATGTTTCGTCCGTGCTTCAGAACCTCCCGGCTGGTCTCGTTCCGATAACGATCGGAACCGCTCGGCCACCGGGATGGATTCACAATTGCAAGGCCTGTGGCACGCTTCAAGTAGACTCGTGCATGTTAAAAAAAGAAGACCTGACAAGTTGAAGCGTATCCGCACGAATAATCACTTATTCCCAACGGATTATCATTTTTTACTTCTTCTACTTTTTGCTTGACCAAAAAGTAGCAAAAAGTCAAGGCTTCCCAAAAATGGCTGAAAACAGGCGAGCGTTTTGGCATGAAGAAACGAAGGTTGTTACTTCCTCCCGCTGCTGAATACCGATGTACAAAAATCTACCGTGTATCCCCAGCCATTATCGCAGGCGTTTCTTCTCTGTTTATTTGCTGCCTGTTTTCTTAACGCCATTTTTGGAAGGCCGAACCTTTAACAACAATTATTCAATGATTCAGTAAAACACTTCATCCCACCTGTATCACAAATCGGACAAAAGCATTTAACACGTAATGAAATTCAATTTCTATTTTCTTTGAAATCCCAGCAACGCAAGGCAGTGCCAAAAATTTTCAGCATTCGCAAAAGCGGCCTTCTAAAGTTGACCTTCAAAGGCATAGACTTAAAGGAATGAATGGCCAGCTTAAAAAATGAAACAATGGTCAAGTTTAGGCAGCCGTGTTGCGAATGCGAGGCCCCGCGGCCTGAGCGGAAAAAAAGTTGAATGTTAACTGTTTACACTGACATGCCTCCCCAATAATTGGATTATCAAGTTGAAAAAGAAGACCCAACAAGTTGGAAGAAAACTTGTTAGGTCAGGTTATTGATTGTTGCGGCCAGGCCCTGTGGAGAAGTCAGGAATTTCGGGGACAGCAATTCTAAAATTCGCAATCTAAAATCCGAAATCCGAAACCCGCTGTGGCGGGGTCTTTGCGGGGGGCACATCATGCAGGTTTAATGCTGTTGATATTCCTGACAAGCGCCGGAGCCTGTCGGGAGACGCCCGTCAGCCGGTGTATTCAGGTTATGAACGCAGCGAAGCCCTGTAAGAATTCTTCAATCCGCAACCGAACGAAGTGAGCTCACCGAAGGTAATCCAAAATCCGAAATCCGCAATTTTACCCTGAGCGCAGTCGAAGGGCCGCAATCCGAAATTTCACTAGCTTTGAAGCCTGATTACAGACAGCCTAATATGTCAGAGATAAATGATAAACCAGACCTGGGCAGCATCCGGAACCTGATTTTCGATTTCGGGAATGTGCTGCTGAATATCGATCCGAAACGCAGCAGCGAGGCTTTCCGTCGGCTGGGCGTGAAAGATGAAACCGACTTCTTTGGAAGCCGTTCCAGCCTTGAGCTGATGGTGAAATTCGAACGCGGACAGGTATCGCCAGAAGAGTTCAGAAATACCGTTCTCCGGAGCCTGCAGCCGGGGGTTACCCCCGAACAGGTAGACACCGCGTGGAATGCCCTGCTGCTTGACTTTCCTCCCCGCCGCGTGGAACTGCTCAAACGGCTGCGGAATGACTACCGCCTTTATCTGCTTTCCAATTCCAACCATATCCACTATGTGTCGTACACCGCCGGTTTTCTGCGCAACTATGGCTTCCCGCTGGCTGAACTCTTCGACAAAATGTGGTTTTCGCAACAGATCGGTCTCTCCAAGCCCGATCCGGAAATTTTCAGGTATGTGCTGAACGAAGGCTGGCTGCATCCTGAAGAAACCCTCTTTATCGACGACACCCTGGTACATGTGGAAGCTGCCCGCAAAACAGGCATCCGGGCATGGCACCTGCTGCCCGGCACCGATGTGTGCGATTTGTTCTGAAATGCCGGTTTCCGGTCGTTAAAAACCCGGGACTTATAATTTCCCTTCGTTCATCAGCCGGTAAATGGTGGTTTTGCCGATATCCAGCTTCCGGGCCACCAGCCTTACCTTATTGTCGTATTTCTGAAGGAAGTGGTTGATGATCTTTTTGTTGTACTCTTCCAGGGTGGTTTCCTCGTAAAGGAAGTCCTGGCTGGCGCTGGCCGTACTGAAGGAAATGTCCGATTCCTCAATCACATCGGTATTGGTCATTACAGATGCCAGTTCCATAATTGCTTTCAGCTCCCTTACATTGCCCGGGAAGGGATATTTCTGAATTTTCTCGATGGCTTTTGACGAGATGGATAGCTTGCCGAGTTTGTTTTTCTGGCAGAACTCATCCACAAAAAACCGGGCCAGCAGGGCGATGTCGCTGCCCCGCTCGCGCAGGGGCGGAAGGTGAATCGGCAGACCCAGCAGGCGGTAATAAAGGTCCTCGCGGAACTCGCCCTTGCGCACAAGCTCCTGCAGGTTTTTGTGCGTTGCCACGATGACCCTGACATCCAGTTTCACATTCTCGTTGCCCCCAACCCTTACCACTTCCTCTTCCTGCAGCACCCTGAGCAGCTTCGACTGCATATTCAGGTCCATATCGCCGATTTCGTCGAGAAAAATGGTGCCGTGATTGGCCTCTTCGAAGCGGCCGATGCGGCGGTTGTTGGCACCGGTAAACGCACCCTTTTCGTGGCCGAACATCTCGCTTTCGATCAGTTCCTTGGGGATGGCCGTTACGTTTACCGCCACAAAAGGCTTCTTCCGGCGTCCCGACGCATGATGTATCGATTTGGCAACCAACTCTTTACCGGTACCGGTTTCTCCGTATATGGAAACCGTGATGTTGGTGCGCGCCGCCTTTTCTATCAGGATAAACACCTTGTTGATGGCCGGACTGTTGCCCTTGATCAGGTTGTTGACCTCGTACTTGCGGCCGATCTCCTCTTCCAGGATGGCGATCTTCTGACGCAGCTCGACATTCTCGCGTATGTTCTTGATGATGTTCCACATACGCTCCTTGGTATCCTGGTCCTTCAGGATGTAATCGTAGGCGCCCTTTTTCAGTAGCTCGATGGCGGTTGCCACATCCTGCTGCCCCGAAACGATCACCACCGGAGTATCGGGATTGAACTCCTTGATCTGCTTGAGTACCTCCAGCCCGGTCATATCGGGCAGGTTATAGTCAAGCGAAATCAGCGCGGGATTTTTGTAGAGGTTTTTCAGCAGGCTTTTGCCGTCGGGGAAAATCTCTACCTCATTGTCCGGATTCAGCGAAAGATGATGAGAAATAATCTTCGCGAAAATAATATCGTCCTCAACGATAAATATCCTGAAGGGGTCTGATGCCATTGGATTTTAATTTAGGCTAAGATACGAACTTTTTTGGAAACATGTCCCGATTCCGTACATTTTTACGATCAGGGACAATACTGCCGCGCAATATCATCAAGTATGCCGTTTACCTCCCCCAGGCTGACGGTGGTCATCAGCCGCATCCTGAAGGGTTTGAAGTTGGGCAGTCCGCTGAAATAGTGGCTGTAATGCCTGCGCATTTCGAGCAGCGCGGTGATTTCGCCTTTCCAGGCCACAGATGTCTCCAGATGCTGACGGCACACCCGCAGGCGCTCGTCCATACCCGGGGACGGTAACGTGTTTCCGGTGGCAAGGTAGTGATGCACCTCCCTGAATATCCATGGGTTCCCCACCGATGCGCGACCGATCATAATGCCGTCGACCCCGGTCTGATCAAGCATGGCTTTGGCCGATGGGCCATCGGTCACATCGCCGTTGCCGATGATGGGGATATGGATGGACGGGTGGTTCTTTACCTCCCCTATCAGCGTCCAGTCGGCTTTGCCCCCGTACAACTGCGCGCGGGTACGGCCGTGAATGGTCAGGGCGGCGATGCCGGCATCCTGCAGTTTCAGGGCAAGGTCAACGATGGGTTTGGAGCGCTCATCCCAGCCCAGGCGGGTTTTCACGGTTACCGGCACTTCCACCGACTTAACCACCGCCCCGGTGATCTGCAGCAGCAGGGGAAGGTCCTGCAGCAGGGCCGCCCCGCCTCCCTTGTTCACAATTTTCCGCACCGGGCAGCCGAAGTTCAGGTCGATAAAATCGGGCGCGGCCGATGCGGCCACCCTGGCAGCGTTGATCATAGCCTCCACGTTATTCCCGAAAATCTGAATCCCCACAGGGCGTTCATCAGCCGAAAATTCCAGCTTCTTCAGGCTTCCGGCTACATCACGGATCAGTCCCTCGGAAGAAATAAACTCCGTTACCACCACATCTGCACCCAGCTCCCGGCAAATCTTCCGGAACGGCGGGTCGGTGACGTCTTCCATGGGTGCCAGAAAAAGCGGCAATCCTATTATCTCCAGTGATCCGATCTTCATGCGTGTTCGTTAAAAGATGTGTCTTTCCTTTGCCACCAAAACACAAAATAACACCAAATATTTTTAAAGAAAATGGTGATTAAAAAGCAATTATGCTGAGATTAACTGCAATTCCCTGCGGCAAATGCTTTTTTCCATAATTTCACGCAAAATAACAAAATTAAAATCAGGTATGCGGTGGCCGGTTGTTTTAAGGGAAATTGGCCCGGGCGGACAGTTGTTTCTGCTGTTGCTGCTGCTATTGGTCTGCGGCATCTTTTCCGTTTCCCTTGCCTATTTTATCTCGCTGATTATCTGGGGGTCCGCCACCATTCTTATTCCGGCGGCCGATGAAGCCTCCAACCTGAATTTTGTCCGCTTTTTCCAGATGGCCAACCAGGTGGGGATCTTCCTGCTGCCCCCCGTTCTGCTGGCCATGCTTACGGAGGCACATCCTTCTGTATTCCTGAAAAATACCCGTCCCAGGCCCCTGCACCTGCTCCTGACCATGCTGATGATCCTTACCGCCGGCCCTTTTATCAACCAGCTGATTTCATGGAATGAAGCCATGCGGCTTCCGGAGTTTCTGGCAGGGCTGGAACACTGGATGCGTGATGCCGAGGAATCGGCGGCACGGCTGACCAACCGCTTTCTGGCCGTAACCGGCACTTTTGACCTTATTGTCAATGTGGTGATGATCGGACTGCTGCCGGCCATAGGCGAAGAACTGCTTTTCCGCTCGGCCCTGATAGGCATACTCAGGAAATTCTTTAAACAGGTACACTGGCCGGTAATCCTTTCCGCCTTGATTTTCAGCGCCTTTCACTTACAATTCTTCGGCTTTCTCCCCCGCTTTGTCCTGGGGCTGGGGCTGGGTTACCTCTTTGTGTGGTCCGGCTCTGTTTGGGTACCTGTACTGGCGCATTTCGTCAATAATATAATGGTAGTACTGATATCTTACCTTTATCAGCATAACCTTATCTCCAATGACGTTGAAACGTTTGGTCAAACCAGTTCCCCCTTCGTGTTGACAGCTTCAGTCATTTTGCCGGTACTGGCTTTATTGCTGATTAAACGCTCAGGAAAAACCACAAACAAGGGATCAGCACAGGGGTGAGCGGATCTTTCGCGGAAATTCAGAAACACTTTCTCCGGGGACACTTATAATATTTTAATAATTTTGCCGGAAATTGCATCCCCATGGAAAACAAGCTGTTCATTTACAATACCCTGAGCCGGAAAAAGGAAGTTTTTGAACCCATCAATCCCCCGAATGTGGGGATGTATGTGTGCGGGCCCACGGTATACGGCGACGGTCACCTGGGCCATGCACGCCCGGCAGTTACCTTCGACCTGGTATTCCGCTACCTGAAGCACCTGGGCTACAAGGTAAGGTATGTGCGCAACATCACTGATGTGGGCCACCTCGAAAACGATGCCGACGAAGGAGAGGATAAGATTGCCAAAAAAGCACGCCTCGAGGCGCTTGAGCCAATGGAAGTGGTACAGTATTTCACCGACCGCTACCATAAAAATATGGAACAGCTGAACGTGCTCAGTCCCAGCATTGAGCCGCGGGCTTCGGGCCACATCATGGAGCAGATGAAGATGGCCGAGGATATCCTGGCCGCCGGACTGGCCTATGAAAGCGGAGGCTCGGTCTATTTCGACGTGGAGAAATACAACAAACAGTATCATTATGGCAAGCTTTCGGGCCGGGTAATCGAAGACCTGATGACGAACACCCGCGAGCTGGACGGACAGGACGAAAAACACAACCCTTTCGACTTTGCCCTCTGGAAAAAAGCCCAGCCCGAGCACATCATGCGCTGGCCTTCGCGCTGGAGCGACGGCTTCCCGGGCTGGCACCTGGAGTGCTCGGCCATGAGTACCAGGTACCTGGGCGAACGCTTCGACATACACGGCGGAGGCATGGACCTGCTCTTCCCCCACCACGAGTCGGAAATCGCGCAAAGCGTGGCCGCCAACCGCACCGAACCGGTTAAATACTGGATGCACAACAACATGATCACCATCAACGGGCAGAAAATGGGGAAATCGCTGGGCAATTTTATCACCCTCAACGAGTTCTTCAGCGGAAGCCACGCAGCCCTTACCCAGGCATACAGCCCCATGACCATACGCTTCTTTATCCTGCAGGCGCAATACCGCAGTACGCTCGACTTCAGCAACGAAGCGCTGCAGGGAGCCGAAAAAGGGCTGGGCCGCCTGATGGGCGCATGGCAGACCCTCGGTAAACTTCGTCCCTCCGATGCAAGTACCGTGGATGTGTCCGCTATCCGACAGTCATGCTACGACGCCATGAACGATGACTTCAACAGTCCGGTGGTGATCGCCGCCCTCTTCGACGCCGCGAGGATCATCAACCTGGTGAACGACGGCAGGGAGAAGCTTACGGAAGCTGACCTGGCGCTGCTGAAAGAGACTTTCAACACCTTTACGGGCGATATACTGGGACTTAAAACCGAAGCGACCGTTTCGGGCGAAAATGAACTGGTGGAAAACCTGATGCAGCTGATCCTGGAACTCAGGAAAAATGCCAGATCGGCCAAAGACTTCGCCACCGCCGATAAAATCCGCGATGAACTTACCCGTGCCGGGGTGGTGGTGAAAGACACCAAAGACGGGGCGGTGTGGAGCCGGGAGTAATTATCTGTCATCAGAAAGCCTTTATCTTACATCCATTACATAAATCAACCCTCGCATGAAATCAATTGCAAACCTGCTGCTAACAGCAATCACAGCTAGCCTGATCCTGGCGGGCTGCAGCAACAAAACCGAAAAAATGGAACAGGAACTGAAAGCATTTATCACCACCTGGGAACAGCAAGTGGAACCGCTTCAGAAGGAAGCTTACACCGCCTACTGGAATGCCTCCCTTTCGGGCCGCGACGAAGACTATGCCCGCTCCGAACAGCTTCAGCTGCAGCTGAGCAGCATCTACACCAGCAAGGACGACTTTGCCCTGCTCAAAAAAATCAAAGAATCGGGCGCCGTTCAGGACACCCTGCTCAAAAGGCAGCTGGAAGTGCTGTATACCGCTTACCTGAGCAATCAGATCGACACCGCGCTACTGGCAAAAAGAATTAAAATGGAGGTTGAAATTGAAAAAAAATATTCCAACTTCAGGGCCGAAGTAAATGGCAGACAGTTGAGCGATAACGATGTGGAAGACATCCTGAAAACCTCGCTCAACAGCGATGAGCTGAAGGCCGCCTGGGAAGGCCATAAAAAAATCGGCAACGTTGTGGCCGCCGATGTGATTGAGCTGGTTAAGCTGCGCAACGAGATCGCGCAAAGCCTGGGCTTTAAGAACTATCATGCCATGAGCCTGGAACTGGGCGAACAGGATCCGGAAGAAATCAGCAAGTTGTTCGACGAACTCGACGAGCTGACCCGCGATGCCTTTGCGGGATTGAAGGATGAGATCGACACCTTTCTCGCCGCAAGGCTGAAAATTACCAAAGAAGAGCTGATGCCCTGGCATTACCAGAACCGCTTTTTCCAGGAAGCGCCGGCCATCTACAGCGTGGATATGGATAAATACTACAAGGATCAGAACATTGAAGCGCTCACGGCCGGATACTATGAAAGCATCGGGCTCGATATTTCTGATATCCTGAACAACAGCGATCTCTACGAAAAGCCGGGAAAGAACCAGCATGCCTATTGCATCGACATCGACAATGCCGGGGATGTACGTGTGCTTTGCAACATTAAGCCCAACTACAGCTGGATGAACACCATGCTGCATGAGTTCGGCCACGGTGTTTACGATAAGTACATCGACCGCGACCTGCCGTTCAGCCTGCGGAATCCGGCGCATACATTTACCACTGAGGCTATTGCCATGATTTTCGGGCGTATGGCCGCCAACCCGGCCTGGATGCAGGACATGGGGCTGATCGATTCCACAGAACGCGCCACCATCGCGGAAGATACCTACAGGGTGCTCCGCCTCGAGCAGCTCACCTTCAGCCGCTGGGCGCAGGTGATGTACCGCTTCGAAAAAGCCATGTACGAAAATCCGGATCAGGACCTGAACGCCCTGTGGTGGAACCTGGCTGAGAAATATCAGATGATCCGTAAACCCGAAGGACGCAACGAACCCGACTGGGCCAGCAAAATCCATATCGCCACCGTGCCCTGCTATTACCACAACTACCTGCTGGGCGAACTCCTGGCATCACAGCTCAACCATTACATCACTGCCAACATCATAGGTTCGGATGATTTCAGGTATCAGAGCTTCTACGGAAGCAAGGAAACCGGACAATACCTCACCGATAAGGTCTTCAGGCCCGGCGCACAGTGGTACTGGAACGATATGATTGAAAAGGCCACCGGAGAAAAGCTCACGGCCAGATACTACGCCGAACAGTTTGTAAACTGATTTTCAAGCTGTTTATTAAGGAAATACGTTAAAACCCGGGTATCTGCACCCGGGTTTTAATTTTCATGATATACATGCGACCCCGCTGGGGTCATATAACCATTTCAGATTATTGGCTTATGCACCCTGCCTACTGCGGGAATAATTGGTTCAAGAGAAGCTTAATCCGGGTAAAACACCTAAACTTGTATCAAGACCCTGACTCCGGAGGAGTCACATGTCTATAGAAGGAGATCAATTGAAGAAATAGTACGACCCCGCTGGGGTCGATAAATATTTCTGCATTCCATTTTTCTATAAACATTTGACCCCGCTGGGGTCAGTAAATCCTTATGAATTCTGCATCTCCGGTAATGTGTGGATTTGTCCTGGAAATATCATACAACCGTTTCAGTTTATTGGCTTTATGCACCCTGCCTGCAACGGAAACGAAAGGCAAAATGGGGTTTAAATACAGCTTAAAACCATAAACTTGTATAAAGACTTTGACTCCGGAGGAGTCACATGTCTGTAGAAAGGCATCAGCATAGAAAAAATACGACCCCGGCGGGGTCGAATGATTTTGCAATTATCAAAATATCTGTTAGGGTCGGTAAATCGTTATGTATTAAACATTCTTTGATTGTGTCATAACAGGGTTTCACCGGCTATATCCACCCCCTGAGTTTATAATAAGCCAGCGCAAAATACTCCCTGAGCACGATCACCTCATATTTCAGGTGGTTCCAGAACTGGTAGCGGAACTGCAGGTTTTCTCCTATGGGTGGCGCCAGGCGGTTTCCCTTCAGGTCCCTGTCGTCGAAAACAAGGTCGGCCTCGAGGGAGGATTCAAAGGCCGGGAAGCCGCTGACATTGGTAAATCCGGCTTTTCGGAAACTCAGCACCGCCCTGCGGATATGTTCGGGCGAGGTAACGATGGCCAGCGGCCGGTTGCGTTCTGATGCAGGGATCATGGCAGCGATGTTGCGCGCCTGTCCCCGGGTGTTTTTTCCTTCGGTTTCGTGGAGGATATTATCCCCCTTCACGCCCCTGAGGATCAGCTCCCCGGCAATGGAAAGCGGATCGCCGGTACTGTCGTTCAGCTTGCCGGGCGCAGCCACAATCACCTTTGCTTCCGGAGATTCTTTTGCCAGCCAGGCCGTGTACCAGGCCCTGATCAGCCCGTTCTCGCTGGGGATACCTGCACCGGCCAGCATCACTATGGTTACCGGTTTTTCGCTCATTCTGCTGCCTTTGGTAGCCAGGCGGTAGTAGGCATGAAACGGCAGGGTGGTAAAGGCAAGCACTATCAGCAGCAAAAACGTGATGCCACCGGCCGGCAGCAAAATCCTGATCAATCTTCTGAAAAAGCCGGTTCGTCTCTTCATGGGCTGCAATCCGGTGGTTTCGGGGTTTATTGCTTTTTCACCACAATGGGCGGGGTTTGTATCACATTGCTTTCATTCAGGTCGCGGTCCCTGATAAACAGCTCAAACATGATGGTGTCGAAGGCTGAAAGCGGATTGTTTATAAACAGGGTGTCTTCAATCTCGCCGCTGATGGCCTTGTTTTTCCCTGCCGGGGTCAGGATGGGGATGCGCCCATTGAAGGTGGCCGTATCGTAAACAATGGTGGTGTCGTTGATATACCGCGGGGTCACCAGAAACACTTCCTGAAAACTACCGTTCTGCTTTTCGAAGTACCTGACGAACAGGTTGTAATCGTAGGGCGGCAAGGTGTCATAGTCATACAGACCGATGTTGCCGTCGCCGTCGGTAAATGAAAACCGCAGCACCCCGCGCTGATCAATGCCCTGGGCGTCGCGCAGCAACAGAAAATCCAGGAACTCAATCTGCGGCTCGGGCGGGTATTCCTCGTACTTTTTGCACGAAAACAACAACTGCGTCAGAAGGAGGAGAATCAGAAAAACCTTGAATCTGTTCATGCTGAAAAACAATTATGAAAAAAATAACGCGCAAAAGCTGTGCCGCATTACATAACGGGGAAATTTATTCTGCCAATCCCCGGCTAAGGTAGCGAAAAAAGATCATTCTGTCCGACAGGCCGGATCAGTTCAGGCCCTTCGGCGGATACTTTATTGACAAGGTCAGAAACCTTATAAACCTGCATCTTATTGCCCGGGAGGGGCCGCAGCAGTTTTCGCAGCAGCTTTTCATCTTTTTCGCCCATCCAGGCCTCATGATGTTCCTTTTCCAGGATTACGGGCATGCGGTCGTGTATGGGCTCCATCAGTTTATTGGCTTCGGTGGTAATGATGGTAAAGGACCGGATAAGGCTGCCTTCCGGACTTTTCCAGGCATCCCACAGGCCGGCCATGGCGAAGGGCGAGCCGTCGGCCATCACAAAACGGAAAGGCTGTTTTTTGCCGGCCCTCACCCACTCGTAAAAACCATCGGCGGGGACCAGACAACGTTGCCCGGCAATCAACCTGCGGAACATGGGCTTTTCACCCACACTTTCTGCCCTGGCATTGATCACCGGACTGCTGCGGGGCAACTCCTTCGCCCAAAAGGGGATCAGCCCCCACCTGAAATAGCGGAGTTTTGAAGGTTCATCTCCGGTTATCACCGCGAGGCTCTGCGTAGGCGCCCCGTTGTACCTGGGCACATAGGGTTCCTCCCCTCCCGCAAGGCGGAAGAATTCATTGAGCCGCTGCTCTTCGGTGGTAAGTGAAAACCTGCCGCACATACTGTCTGAATTATGGGATAAAGTTAAGGATTCCTGCCGGATATAACGGTAATCTGGTCCGGAATGCTTATTTTTGAATTTGAATAACCCTTGACCCGGCCCGTGAATCCCGCTTCACGGAAAGGGTTTTCAACCTTACACATACGATCATTGTTGTACATCATAAACCCATTGTAACATGAAAAAATTTGCCGTAGTCCTTGCCGGAAATGGCGTCTTCGACGGCGCCGAGATTCACGAAGCCACCTTAAGCCTGCTGGCCATCAAAAAGCATGGCGCTGATTATGAAATATTTGCACCTGACATTCCCCAGCACCATGTGATCAATCACCTTACGGGAAAGGAGATGAACGAAACCCGCAATGTACTGGTAGAAGCCGCCCGTATTGCCCGCGGGAAGATCAGGGACCTGAAACAGCTCAATGTCAGGGAATTTGACGCATTGCTTTTCCCGGGGGGATTCGGGGTGGCCAAAAACCTCTGCACCTGGGCTTTCGACGGCCCCGCCTGCAAGGTAAACCCCGATGTGGAAAAAGTGATCCGGGAGATGACTTCCATGAAAAAACCCATAGGCGCCCTGTGCATTTCACCGGTATTGCTGGCCAAGGTACTTGGGAATGTTGAAATTACCATTGGCAATGATCCTGCAACCGCCGCCGGCGTTGAAAAGGCCGGAGCCACGCACGTGAATACCGGCCATGGTGAAGTGGTACGCGACCCGCACCGCCCGGTGTTTACCACCCCCTGCTATATGCTCGATGCCAGCATTGTGGATATTGCCAACGGGGCCGAAAATATCGTAAAAGCCATACTTGCTGAGCTGAAGTAAGGAGAACCTAAAACCATCCCCTTTCACGGGCAAAGGCAATCGCGTCTTCCACTATTTTGTCGTGATCGAAAGCCAGGGGCGGAAGCTGACCGACCGGATGCCATTCCGCGGCAGCCGCATCATCGCCTGCTTTTGCCTGCGCGCCCGTATCACTGAGCATGCCCGCATAGGCAATGGATATCGTCCGGTGACGGGGGTCGCGATTCACGGCGCCATAGGTGTGAACCTGAAAAAGCGCCACGCCATTGATGCCCGTTTCTTCTTCCAGTTCCCTGACAACCGCCTTTTCGGGCGTTTCTTCCATATCCAGAAAACCTCCCGGCGCTGCCCACATCCCTTCAAACGGGGGATGCCCTCTACGGATCAGCAACACTTCCGGCGCTGTTTTGCCCATCCGGAATACAATGGCATCAACGGTAACGGCCGGACGGGGATAGGGGTAGGTAAACATATCTTTTTTTTTGCTAAATTAACCGGAAATCCGATACATAATGGCCCTGAAAGCTACCATTTGCGGAATGGATTGCTCTATAAAGTTTATTTATACTTCCTTTCAACAAAAAAGCCCGGAAACCCGGGCTTTCACACACACACTGAAAAAAATTCCATATCCGGCACAAACCCTGGATATGTTTTTATAATCACAGGCAAAATTGTGGAGATTCTGCCCGGACCATTCCTTTTATTTCATCAATACATCATAAATTTCAGCATCAGCCTGAACTGCTTTCCCATGGATTCATGATCAGATACCATCAGGCTATGGATGCGTCCCATCACATAATCAAGCAACCCGGCATGGGTGGCATTGGTTTCCTTCACCATAATATTCCCGTTATTGTCGGTCATCAGTTCAACATTCACCACACCCTCGAGGTAACTCCTGCGCGCAAAATCAGGATAAAAAATGGTTCTGCTGATTTCTTCCCTGAAACTGCGGTATTCCGAAGCGGCAAACATCGACCTGCATCCTTCCGGACTAACAACCATCACCAATGGTATCTGCATGTTCATTTTCATCGTAATGAATATTTGATAGCAGGTTTTTAGCCAATTCCGTGCCAAAATCGCATTGAATTGATTATTAGTTGATTAAAAACCAATTGTGAAATACCAACGTCCGGAAATAAAGGGCGAATGTCCGGAAACGAACGTAAACAACCTTAAGACGGACAGAAAACAAAAAGGTTACTGCAAACCGGCAAAAAAAGGGAAATCAGTCCTGCTGCTCCTCCGCTATGGCAGCATCTACCTGATCTTTACCACCAACGGTAATCACGATTTCCCCTTTGGGAGGGTTTTCCGTATAGTGTTTTGCCAGCTCTGACAATGACCCGCGGCGGTTTTCTTCGAAAAATTTCGTGAGTTCCCTGGATACGCAGGCCCTCCGGTCGCCGCCCATCACTTCGGCCAGTTGCTCAAGTGTTTTTACCAGCCTGAAAGGTGATTCATACAAAACAAAAGTACAAGCCAAAGCATCCAGGAAGGCAATTCTTGTTTGCCGCCCCTTTTTATGGGGCAGAAATCCTTCGAAATAAAACCGGTCGCAGGGAAGGCCCGAGTTGACCAACGCCGGGACAAAAGCGGTGGCTCCCGGGAGGGTTTCCACCTCTATACCCATGCCAATGCAGGTCCTCACCAGAAAAAACCCGGGATCAGAAATCCCCGGTGTGCCGGCATCGGTGACCAAAGCTACGGATTCGCCACCTGCAATACGGGCGGCAATGCTTTCGGCCGTGCGGTGTTCGTTGTGCATATGGTGCGACTGCATGCGTGTTCCGATGCCGAAGTGCTTCAGCAACAAGCCGGTTTTACGGGTATCTTCGGCGAGGATCAGCTGCACTTCCTTCAGCACGCGGATGGCCCGGAGGGTCATGTCTTCCAGGTTTCCCAGGGGTGTCGGTACCAGATATAGCTTGGACATAAGGCTCAGAATGTCAGTATAAAATCGCGCAGCAGCCTGAAAATATCTTCATATTCCGAAAAGGGAACCCGCTGCGACAGGTCGTATATTGTGTGGTACTCCCTGTGTTCCTTGCCCATTGAGTAAATGAACACGGAGGGCACGCCCTTGCGGTAAAAAGGGCAATGGTCGCTGTTGCAGCTTTCCCCCCTTTCGGCTACTTTCAGGATATACTCGTTATCGGCGTTGATGCGCACCATCCGCCGGTAATACTCCGGAAAAATGGTTCCGTTCACCACCGTAATGCCTTCGCTTCCGGTCCCTACCATATCCAGGTTAACGAGGAATTTAATCCGATCCAATGGAAATACAGGATTTTCAACGAAGTTTTCCGAGCCTTTCAGGCCCATTTCCTCTCCGGCAAAAGCCAGAAAAGCGAGGCTGTAGTCAGGCCGGTTGGCGGAATCGGCAAAGTGACGGGCGAGGTCCAGCATCATGGCCACCCCGCTGGCATTGTCGTTGGCACCGGGAAACCGCGCATTCCTTCCCATCATCCCCAGATGGTCATAATGCGCGGTGAAAACCAGCATGGAATCCGGGAATTTCTTCCCTTCGAGATAACCGGCAATATTCATCACCCGGTAAGCGGGATAAAACTCCGCATCCACAATGATAGCCGCATTTTCAGGTTTTCGCGGAAGCGCCTCCCCCAGCACTTCAACAACCGGATAGTCCAGCTGCCTGAAGCCCGGAGATACACTCCAGATAAGCTTTTCGCCCTGATTCACCATCAGGTATCCCCCGGCACCGGGGTAATTGGTACGCAACATGGAATCTGCCTGTCGGGATGCTGCCCCTTCAAGCAAACTTTTATCAAATGATAGTAAACTGTTTTTCAAGTCTTTACGCAGGATCTTGTCCAGTTTCCTTTGATTTGCAAAATCAGCAGAATCAAGGAAAACAATCTTAAATACGCCGTTCACCGGAGGACAGTCGGCCCGCACCACAAATTCAACCCCGGGCATCAGATCCCTGCCGCTGATATTCAGCATCATGCTTCCCGGAAAAGTATTTACCGGCAGGGTAAACTCACGGGAATAACTGTCGGTAAATGGCCGGACTCCCAGATCGAACAGCTGCCTTGTGATAAACTGGGAAGCCTGAAGTGAGCCGAAATTCACATAACCCCGGCCATAAAGGCCCGGAGCAGAGAGGGTATCCATGACATATCTGGCATAATCCACCTCCTGTGCTTTGGCCCCGTTTCCGGGACCTGCCAGGCAGCATAAAATGCCGGTAAGAAATAAGAGTACGCTTTTCATTTTTAAGCTATAAAGATCACTTACATTAACCTGCCGGGATGATTGCCTAGCCTGAAGTAATATAACGTCTTGTTACATATTCCAGAAGTCTTAAGAAAACCGGGTTCTCCGGGTCCCAGCCGTTCCGCTGCTGCAGTCCGGCAAACAACGAGGTAGCTTCAGCCTGGCCGGAGCAGTTGTTGAGCAGGGCAATGGCCTGGTTGTACATTTCGGTGGAGCCGTCGAACAACTCATTCACAAACTGAAACTTTTCGTTGATACCGATGGTGGCCTTCAGGTCGGCAATGGGTTTCAGGCTCATTTTATCAGAGAGGGTAAGGTCGTTCTTGCCTGATTGTATGCGTTCATTCACCGAGGGGACAATGGTTTTATGCTTATCATCGGTGGCTGAGCCAAACAGGTCGGGCAGGCCTTCAGGGCGCCTGGGTGACTGGGTGGGTGCAGCCGGGACCGGAGGCTCAGGCGCCGGTACATGAAAGAATTCTGCCGGAGGCACTGCGGCAACTACCGGTTGCTCGGGGACAGCAGGAACAGGTTGTTCCGGGGTCTGATACCGGGGAGGCTCCACCTCCATGCGGGGCGGTTCCGGGATATGCGGCGGAGCCGGAGGGGTAAATTCCGGAACTTTTACAGGGGTTTCGGCCACCGGAGACTGGTACTGAACGGGTTCCGCCTTCACCACCACCTCACGGACCAACGGATCCTTTAACTGCTCCGTTTTTACATAAAGCTGACGCAATAAGGAAAGCACAATATCCGCCTCTATGGCAGGCACCGCTTCGCCTGAAGCATTGATTTTTTCAAATCGTCCGTTCAGCTCCTTCAGTAAGTTGCTGATCTCAATCTTTAAATCGTTCATGTTAGTAAAAAAATAAAAAATCAGGAAGTAAAACGCCGAATCATGGTATTTTTGTACGTGAACGGCCGCCGGTTATGCGCGGAAGCATAAAAGTCCATAATCCCTGATTCATGCCGTTTTGCGTGGATAAAGGTAATAGAAAAATGAACAAGCACTGAATGTTTTTAGAAAGCGCCATAAACCCATCGCATCGCCGGGGCTGGATTGAGATCATCTGCGGCTCCATGTTTTCGGGCAAAACGGAGGAGCTGATCCGACGCCTGAACCGGGCAAGGATCGCAAAACAACGGGTGGAAATTTTTAAACCCTCGATTGATACCCGCTACGATGAAACCAATGTGGTATCACACAACGAAAATTCCATCACCTCCACACCTGTGCAGGCCTCTTCCCAAATCCTGATTTATGCCAATAATGTGGATGTTGTGGGTATTGATGAAGCCCAGTTTTTTGATGATGAACTGGTTTCCGTCTGCAATAAACTGGCAGGAAGCGGCATCAGGGTAATCGTTGCCGGTCTCGATATGGACTTCACCGGAAAGCCTTTCGGGCCCATTCCCGATCTGATGGCCACCGCCGAATATGTGACCAAGGTGCACGCCATCTGCATGCAGTGCGGCAATCTGGCCCATTACTCCCACCGCAAGACCGCCGATGAAAAACTGGTGATGCTCGGCGAAACCGAGAGTTATGAACCGCTTTGCAGGGAATGTTTCACCAAAGCCCGCGGGAAATAGCCTTACGGTTGTGACATGCAAATTGCGCTGCAGCAGTTACCTCACTTTTTTGTAGTTTTGCAACTTCCTGAATTGAAGAAATATGCTTCATAAGTCTTGTTATATGCTTATTTCGCTGATGTTTGCGCTGTTTGTGGCTGCGCCCGGGGCATCTGCGCAGCCGGCCGGGCAGGAAGAGCTGGTAGTGATATCGACCCCCAAAGGCGACATTACCCTGCGGCTGTTCGACGACACCCCCAAACACCGCGATAACTTTCTGAAGCTTGCCCGCGCGGGTTTTTACGACAGTACCCTGTTTCACCGGGTGATTGACGGCTTTATGATACAGGGCGGCGATCCCGACTCGAAGGGTGCCGCACCGGGCATTGAGCTGGGCAACGGCGGCCCCGGATACAGCATTCCTGCCGAAATCACCCCCGCGCATTTCCACCGCAGGGGGGTGCTGGCTGCGGCCCGCGAAGAGGATAAGGTCAATCCGGCCCGACTCTCTTCCGGTTCACAATTCTACATCGTTCAGGGAAAAGTGTTTACTGGAGAAAAGCTCGATATGCTCGAAAAGGAGCAAAACTCCCTGGCCAAACAGCGGATATTTGTCGATATCATGGACCGGCCTGAAAATCTGACGCTGAGAAATCAGTTCTTCTCGCCCGATGCAAAAAGCGATACCGCCCATTTCCGGTTTCTGCTCGACACCCTTAACCAGATGATCGACAGGGAGTTTACCGGCGATAAAGTATTCAGGCTTTCCGAAGCCGCACGTGAAGCTTACACCACTGTGGGCGGCGCTCCCCACCTCGACGGCAGGTACACCATCTTTGGCGAAGTCGTCAGCGGCATGGAAGTTGTTGATGCCATTGCCACGGAAAAAAGGGACGGAAACGACCGCCCACTGCAGGATATTCCAATGACCGTTAAAATTATTACCCGTAAAAAATCACAACCATGAAAAAACTGAGTTTACTTGTTTCTTTCACCTTGCTTTCAGTTGCCCTGTGTATGGCTCAGTCCCCAAAATCCGCAGCCGGCGCGCAAAAACAAACGAAAGTACTTATAGAAACCGAATACGGTAATATGACCGCCATTCTGTACAACGAAACCCCGCAGCACCGCGACAACTTCCTGAAACTGGTGAAGCAGGGCTGGTACAACGGATCCATCTTTCACCGGGTGATCAACCGGTTTATGATTCAGGGCGGCGGACAGGAAAGCAAGATGAACGACCCCGGTTATACCGTTCCCGCCGAATTTGTTCCGAAATATTTCCATAAAAAGGGAGCGCTGGCAGCAGCCCGTAAACCCGATCAGGTAAACCCCAAGAAAGCCTCTTCCGGCTCGCAGTTTTACATTGTCCAGGGTCAGAAACTGAACGATCAGCAACTGGATATGTACCAGAAACAGACCAACAGGGTAATCAGCCCCGAAAGGCGCGCCGCCTACAAAACCGTTGGCGGAACCCCTCACCTCGACGATGATTACACCGTATTCGGCGAAGTAATCTCCGGCCTTGAAGTGGTGGATAAAATCGCCGCCGTGCAGACCGGCCCCGGTGACAAGCCGGTAAAAGATGTGAAAATGAAAATCACTGTAATCAAATAATTTATTTCCGGCCGGTTCCGCTTACTTCGTGAACCTTCATACCCCGATGCCTTAACGGCAAATATTTTACTGAATGAAAGAAAAAATCAATCAATACCTGGCTGAAATTGATCTATTTACAGCCAAAACAAAAGATGAACTGGAACAGTTCAGGATCAAATATTCAGGGAAAAAGGGCATACTGAATGATCTGTTCGCCGACTTTAAAAACGTGGCTGCAGAGGAGCGCCGCGAAATGGGGGTGTTGCTGAATGAGCTGAAGGGCAAAATCCAGCAGAAAATCGACAGCCTGCGCGAAAGTCTTGAAGAACAGCATGCTGCTTCAACTCCGGAGCAGGATCTTACCCTGCCGGTGAATTTCCGCGATGCTGGTTCGCGTCACCCTTTGATGATTATCCGCAACCGCATCCTCGACATCTTTTCGCGCATCGGGTATACCGTGGCCGAAGGGCCGGAGATTGAAGACGACTGGCACAACTTCTCAGCCCTGAACTTTGCCCCGGAACACCCGGCCCGCGATATGCAGGACACCTTTTTTGTTGAAAAGGACCCTGATGTGGTGCTGCGCACGCACACCTCGAGCGTTCAGGTGAGGGTGATGGAAAATACCCGGCCGCCCATCCGTATGACCTTCCCCGGAAGGGTTTACCGCAACGAGGCCATCTCGGCCCGCGCCCACTGCTTCTTCCACCAGGTGGAAGGATTGTATGTGGATAAGAATGTAAGCTTTGCCGACCTGCGCCAGACCCTGCTCTATTTTGCCAAAGAGATGTTCAGCCCCGATACCCGTATCCGGTTGAGGCCGTCTTACTTCCCGTTTACCGAGCCATCGGCCGAAATGGATATTTCATGCAACCTTTGCGGCGGTAAAGGTTGCGGCTTCTGCAAATACACCGGCTGGGTGGAAATCCTCGGCTGTGGCATGGTGAATCCCAATGTGCTGAAAAACTGCGGCATCGACCCGGAAGTCTATTCAGGCTTCGCCTTCGGCATCGGCATCGAACGCATCACCAACCTGGTTTTCAATGTAAAAGACCTGCGCATGTTCTCCGAAAACGATGTACGTTTTCTGCAGCAGTTTGAATCGGCCTGGCAATAGACTGAAATAATCAGTATTTAAGGGTTATCTGCAATACCATACCAATGAAACCGGCGCATGGCGGGCAAACGCATTCCCGATCTTGATTTTCTTCGCGGCCTCGCCATACTGGGAGTACTTTTCAGGCATTCGGCCTGGTACAATAACTTTGCCCGTGCCGGCTGGGCAGGCGTTGACCTGTTTTTTGTGCTCAGCGGTTTCCTGGTTTCAGGTCTGCTCTTTTCGGAATTCAAAAAGTATGGCAGGGTCAGGATCGGACGCTTTCTGATCAGAAGGGGATTTAAAATCTATCCCACGTTTTATGTATTCCTGATAACCGCCTTTCTCTTCAATGCATGGATCAACGGCCATACGTTCCCAATGAAGGACATGCTGGCGGAAGTCCTTTTCCTGCAGAATTATCTTCAGGGCTGCTTTATGCACACCTGGTCGCTGGCCATTGAAGAGCACTTTTACCTGCTGCTCTCCCTTTTCGTTTTTCTGATGCTGCGGGCAAAATGGCTTGATAACCGCAGGCTGATGACCGGAATACTCATATCTTCCATTCTGCTTGTTACGCTGTTGCGGATGCATTACTTCTTCGTCCACCGTCACGAGCCCTACCTGGAAATCTACTACACTCACCTGCGGATGGATGGTTTGCTGCTGGGCGTTCTGCTGTCGTACCTGTTTCATTTTACTGAAGGCTTTCACGCATTTACCCATAAGTATAAGCCCGTTTTGCTGATTGCCGGTTTCGCGCTGATCAGCCCCCTGTTTTTTGTCAGGGCAGGGAGCATGTTTTTCAACACCCTGGGATTTAACGTTATTCACTTAGGATTTGCCGTCTTCACCGCCTATGCTGCCAAAGGTGACCTGACTGCGGCCATCGGCAAGTTCAGGCCGGCCGGCTGGCTGATCCGGATGATCTCATCCATCGGTATTTACTCTTACTCTATCTACGTGTGGCACCTGCTGCTCAGCGATTTCATCGAAAAAGTGCTGAACCTTAAAACCGGAGGGGTGCTTTATCTGGCAGTTACAATTATTGCAGGCACCCTGCTGTCGAAACTGATCGAACAGTTCTTCCTGCGCATCAGGGAGAAAACATTTGCTTAATCCATAAATCGGATAGAATCTTTATCCGGGAAAGGCGGCTGGCGGGCGGTTTAAGCGACCCGCCACACCGCTCCGCTTTTTACCAGATAAAGGGAATCAGCCTGAAGGTGCTCCGGGTATACTCCCGGTAAGGAATAAAGGCTTTTTTCAGGTAATCTTCCTCGATGTGGAGTTTCACAACAAGCACGATGGTCAGGGCAATGGCGAACGCCAGCCTGATATAGCTGAAATGCCCGGCTACCATTGGCCAGATGGTCAGTAATATGGCCGTGTACATCGGATGGCGCATTAGCCGGTAAGGCCCGTGGGCAACCATCCTTCCGTGTGGTTTAACATGAGGGCTGATGTTAAAATTTCCGATTCTGATGGTATAAATGGCATAAAGCCCCAACGCGATGCCGGCAAGGATAAACCCAATGACCCACAACTTCAGATTGGTGACAGGACTGGTCAGCAGTATCAGTCCGATCAGCAAAAACTGCAAAAATACCAGTATCCATGCAAGGTATGACCTGCGTTTCCCCATCCGGGTGGTATTGAACATAATTTCAGGTTTTCAGAAGCGGGAGCTCAGGCCGCTTCACATGTTACTATTTACATATATCAACAAAAAATTTGCAGATTTTATTGTATGGGTCAGGATTTTAATCAGCCTTCCCCGGCGCCGGCTTATAAAAACGGAAAAACGGGATGACCAATGCATCCCGTTTAAAGTAAAAACTGACAAAACTAAGCTTTTCTGCCAGCGAAAGCCCTTACTTTAAGCCGGACCATATAAAAGAGATGATACATGGCCGGCACGACCACGAGGGTAAGAAAAGTGGCAAAGGTAAGCCCGAAGATGACCGTCCAGGAGAGCGGCCCCCAGAAAATTGCGTTGTCGCCTCCGAAATAAATGTCCGGGTCAAATCTTGCGAAAAGGCCCTCAAAATCTATGTTCAATCCTACGGCCAGCGGTATAAGTCCGAGAATGGTAGTTACAGCGGTAAGCAATACCGGACGGAGTCGGGTTCTGCCGGCCTGGATCACGCAGGCGATGGATTCCTTTACCGGGAGATCATCGCTGAGGGCAATGCCCATTTCCGTTTTCTTGTTGGCTTTCAGCAAGCCGATATAATCAATCAGTACGATGGCGTTATTCACCACCACACCGGCGAGAGATACGATACCGACACCTGTCATGATCACCACGAAGTTCATTCCGAAGGTGGCCAAACCGCCGAAAACCCCGATGGTGCTCAGCAGCACACTGATGAGGATGATGAATGGCTTTACCACAGAGTTGAATTGTCCCACCAGGATCAGCAGAATAACGGCTACAGCAATCAGCAGCGCCCTGACGAGGAATGCCATGGATTCCGCCTGCTCTTCCTGTTCGCCTGTAAAACGGTAGTTGTACCCTTCGGGGAAATCCATATCGGCCAGAATAGGTTTCAACTGATCGTTGATCTCAGTGGCATTGTACCCTTCGATCACATTCGACCAGATGGTGATCACTCTGTTCCGGTCCTTGCGCAAAACCGAACCATAGGTAGAACTGAGTGAAACATCGGCCACCGCGGACACCGGCACCTGTACGATTTTTCCGGAAGCCTGGTCGCGGAAGGTAATGCGCTGGTTAAGGACTGAAGCCACATTGTAACGGTATTCATCTTTCATCCTGAGTTGTATCGGATAATCATCCTCTCCCAGTTTAAATTTTGAAACTTCGCTGCCGAATACAGCCGTACGTATGGTTGAAGCGATCTGCCCGGTTGATAGACCGAAGCGGCGGGCCTTTTCACGGTCAATGGTCACATTCATCTCAGGCTGACCCAGATCAAGGTCAATCTGCAGACCCTCAATGCCGGGAATGCGGGAGGCGTTCATCCTGTTGATGGCCTCATCGGTAACATCAAGCAGTTTGTTGAAATCCCTTCCTGCGATTTCAATGTTGATGGCTTTCCCGACCGGAGGCCCTTCATTCTGCTTCTCTATGGTCATAACCACACCCGGATATACCCCCAGCAGGCTGTCTGACAAGCGCTTCAGCAGTTCGTCGGTATGAATGCCAGCCCTGTCCTTATAATCGAGGAAAGTTACCGTTATCAGTCCGCGGTTGGGGCCTCCCCCCCTGCCTGAAAAACCTTCATTTTCGCCAACAGCACCACTACCCACATTGGTGAGCACTGATTTAATGATCTTTTTTTCCGGCGCCAGAATCCTGTCAACATCATTCTCAATTACATTCATCAGTGAATCGGTAAAATCAATATCAGTTCCCAGGGGAAGTTCAGCCAGAATGTTGATATACTTCGGTTCTCCGGAAGGGAAGAAGATAACTTTGGGATTGCTGCCGAAGTAAAAGCCCATCGTCAGGAACATCAATACAAAACTGCCGGTGAATACCCAAAGGGCATTCCTCCGTTTCAGGGCAAATGCCAGTGTTTTTGCATACAAGTTCTCGACCCACACCAGCAGCACTGTCTGAAACCAGCGTGCAAGGCGGTTGAGAAACAACAAATTGGCTATTCCGATCAGGGCGAACAATACCAGCAGGTTTGCCGGCATATTTAAGCCTGCAATGTAAAGCGGAATGGCAACACCGGTCATGGCACCGGCCACAATGAGCGTCCTGCGTACCTCGGGTCGGTCGTTAATGTCCTCTTTTTTATAGAAAACCATTGCTACCACCGGTATAATTACCAGGGCCGAAAACAGGGAAGCAGTAAGTGTAATGATCAGGGTCAGCGGAAGATACTTCATAAACTCACCCATGATGGAATCCCAGAAAATCAGCGGAAAAAATGCGGCCAGGGTAGTGGCCGTTGAGGTGATGACGGGTACCGCAATTTCTCCTACAGCCCTGCGGGCAGCTTCAAAAGGCTTTAAACCCAATTCATCGGTAAAACGGTGGAAGTTTTCAATAACCACGATGGCGTTGTCGACGAGCATACCCAGGGCAAGGATCAGGGAGAAAAGCACCATCATATTGATCCGGAAGTCCATCAGGCCCATGACCATGAATGAGATAAACATGGAAAGCGGAATGGATAATGCCACAAAGAGTGAATTCCGGGTTCCCAGGAAGAAAAACAGGATACCGATCACGAATATAATTCCCATGATCATACTGTTCTCGAGGTTGCTCAGCTGGTTGCGGATCTCCTCCGACTGGTCGTTGGTAATGGTAATGACAAGGTCCTGGGGAATGGCTTTGGAAGCCCTGGCATCGTCGAGCAGTTCGAAAACCTTTTTCGTTGCATTCAGCAGGTTTTCACCGCCCTTTTTCACTACCTGCAGCGAAACGACCGGCTGCCTGTTCAGCCTTGCATAACTGTCAGGGTCCTCAAAGCCAAAACTTATATCGGCCACATCGCGCAGATATACAATGTTGCCATCCTCATGCTTGATGATGATACCGGCAATTTCCTCCACCGAAGTGAACTCCCCGGCTATCCTTAAAGCACGACGATCGCGGCCTACCCTGACATCGCCGCCCGACATGGAAACATTCTCATTCTTTATCGCGCTTTCTATATCCCCGAAACTCAATTCCATGGCATCCAGCTTGTGCTGATCCACCTGTACCTTAATTTCCTTTTCCGTTACACCTTTGATCTCAACCTTTGAAACCTCCTGAAATGTTTCTATTTCATCTTCCAGATATTCGGCATAGGATTTCAATTCATTGATGCTGTAATCGCCCGAGAGGTTGATGTTTATAATGGGAAACTCGGTAAAGTCGATATCCGTAACCATGGGATCCTCCAGCAAATCCGACGGAAGGTCATTTTTTGCCTTATCAACAGCGTCCTTAACATCCTGAAGCGCGGTTTTGATATCCACATCCGTGTTGAATTCAACAAAAATATTTGATACATCCTGGCTTGAAGTGGAGGATAGTTCTTTGATGCCGTCAACAGACTCGATTTCCTTCTCCAGATGACGGGTAATAAGGTTCTCAATATCCACCGGCGGGTTCCCGGGATATATGGTCTGAACCATTACCGTCGGGATCACGATATCGGGAAAAAGTTCCTTGGGCAGCGAAGTGTAGGAGTATATCCCGAAAAACATCAGAATTGACATCAGCAGGAATACCGTATTCTTATTTCTGAGCGCCCAGGTAGTCAGTCCGAAATTCCTGGGTTTACTGTTTTGTTCTGACATTGTAGTATTATTTTGCCGTTTTTACTGAGTCAACAGAAAGATATACCCCGTCACTTACCCGGTTAAATCCGTCCTGAATGATCTTATCACCCTCTTTGAGTCCCGAGATGACTTCGGTACGGCCAAGAAAGCTTCTTCCGGCCTGTATGTAAACCTTCTGCGCGACGAAATCAGGGCTGTTGCTTTTCGCGGTATAGATGTATTTGCCCTTCAGGTCTTCCTTGATAAGGCGCGAAGGGATAATCAATGCCTGTTCGTTCCGGTAATCGTTGATCAGCAGTGAGGCCATCATATTGGGCTTGATGGTTCCGTCAGTATTGTCAAACTTCACCTGCACTTCAAATGTCCTGTTGCCGGGATTGATGTTGCTGCCAATCCTGTCGACCCTGAGTTTTCTGGAAACTTCAGGATATGAGGGGAACTTCAGCACTATTTCATCACCTTTCCTGATGAAGGGCAGCAGCGCTTCAGAGACATTTGCTTTAACAAAGAGCTCGTCAAGATTGATCACATGGATCATGGTCATGCCGGGCATGGCCAGCTCTCCGTTTTTCTGTGCAACCCGCTCAACCACCCCTGAAACCGGTGATACCACCCTCGCCATATCCAGTTGAGCGTTGAGGGTTGCAAGGCGGTTTTCAAGGCTTTCCTTGTTATTTTTCGCTTCCAGGTACTGCATCTCTGAGCCGATTTTCTGATCCCATAACCGCTGCTGACGCTGAAAAAGATCGGTGGCCAGTTTCAGGGAGGTCTGAACCTCCTCTATCGACTTACGGGTAACCTGTGTGTTGAGCTGAGCCAGTAGCTGACCTTTCTGAACCTTGTCGCCTTCCTTCACATATATCGTTGTAATCTGTCCACTGATTTCCGGACTGATAAAGGCTTCGCGCACCGCTTCAACATTCCCGCCGGCTTCGACATAATGTTCAAACAAGCCGGGAGCAACCTCCTCAAGCACAACGGGGATACGATTGACTTTATCACTGCCATTCTCCAGCCCTGCCAGTTGTTTTTCCAGTTCTTTGATCCTGATATCGATTTCCTTCGATTCTTTGTGATAGGCATCGAGTTGTTTCCGCAGGGCCTCAGGACTATTATCCTGTCTGCAGGATGATACTACCAGCATGCCTGCAATGGCGATGAGTGAAATGACTTTTTTCATTTGAGGTAATATTTTGAAGATTTTTGTTTTCATGGATATTTCAGGGTTTTTGCTTTTCTATTCCGGATTTTCAAGCAGGCTTTCCATCGCCACGCTTCTGTTAAGCACATTGAGAGAAGCGCTGATGTATTGTGATTGTGAATTCAGGTATTGATTGTGGGCATTCATCAGATCGAGGCTGCCGGCCATCCCTTCCTGAAATTTAATACTTGTACGCAGGTATATTTTCCCCGAGAGTTCGCGGTTCTGCTTTGTTGTACCATAGGTAAGCAGGGCGTTCCGCAATTCGCTTCCCGCATTCTCGTGTTGAATTCTGAGGCTGCTGCCCACCTGCTCCTCGGCAATATGTGTTTTTTCCACCTGAACCCTGGCCTGCCTGACTTTAGCCATCCGCTCCCCGCTGCTGAAAATGGGGATGTTCATATTTATCCCCCAGACCGAACTTGAGTACCATTTGCCCAGCGGATCAAAGAAATCCCATTCTGCCCGCTGCGCCTGGGTCTGGTAATTCAGGAATGCCGAAACGGAAGGCAGGTAAAGGCTCTTTTGTCTTCTGAGGTCCAGATAGGCCAGTTCCTGTTGCTTTTTCAGTATGCGGAAGTCAATATTGCCGCCCGGAGTAAATGACCTGTCGAGCAAGGCGGCCGGAGCCATTTCGTCAATAAGTTCACCCATGGTCTGGGTAAGTATTACTTCGCTGTTTCCCGGAAGCCCAAGGTGATATTTCAGAAAACTCCGCGCAACCGAAAGTTGATTCAGGGCATTGGCCCTGTTTACCTGAAGTTCGGAAACCATCAGCTGAAGCTGATCGTATTCGGTTTCTTCCGTAAGTCCGTTTTCGTATATAATCCTGGTTTCGCCGGCCAGTTTCTCTGTAATGGCCAGGGTAGAATCCAGTATCCTGATCCCTTCCTGGGTGGCAAGAACCAGAAAATAGGCTTCCGAAACCGTCTTCTTTATATCCACCACGCTTTTTTTACGCTCTTCTTCGCTTTTTGCAAGAAAAGTGCGTGCAGCCTGCAATCCAACCAGATAGGAACCGCTGAAGATCAGCTGATTTACACTTAGGCCGGCATTTCCGCTGTATTTCGTGCCAAACTGCACTTCTATATCCTGCCCCGGCTGCCCGAAAAAATCACCGGGTACCAATTGGACAGGAAGGCCAATGTTGTCGTTGTATCCGACACTTGCGTTTACCTGAGGCAGACCGGTAGCCGTCAGCTCCTTTACCTGCTGTCTGGCTGTTTCAACATCCGCGTCTGACTGCCTCACGGTAAAGGCCCGCTCCGCGGCGATCTCACGGGCCTGCTTCAGGCTCAGGGTGACCGTTTGCTGCGCTGTTGCCGGAATTCCTGACATCAGCAGTAACCCCATTAGTAAAATAACAGAGGTTTTTATCTTCATCTTTTTCATTTCACAGGCTTGAGTTGTTGTGGTTTATATAGTTAAAGACCCATTTCACTTTTCTTCTTTTCGTAGTAGGCCAGTCCATCAGCATTGGCAATGCCCCGGATGTGGTTGTCGAACATTACCTGAAAGACCTTTTCCTGTGAAAAATCAACAGAAGACAAAAACTCAGGATCATGAACATCTATCAGTTTCTGAACATACAGTTTTGCAACCAGGTCGGCATTGAGGTCATCGCGATAGATGCCTTCCATTACCCCCTGCTCAAGATTCTCCTTGATTTTGAGGTAAACATGATCGCGCTTGGCCTGCACAAAAGCCCTGTACAATGCCGGATAGTATTTCTCAAGATCAAAAGCAATCACCGGGTTCATCTCCCTGATTTCTTCGCTGATCTTCACGCTTACATGCAACAGAATATCAATTGCATTCATGCTTCCGGCAGAATCTACAACACACGCATTGCTGCACTCAACCTGCCTTCTGAGCAGTTTTTCAATCAGATCGGGTTTGTTGTCAACATATTGATACAACGTCTTTTTTGACATGCCCAGCTCCCTTGATATATCGTCCATCGAAATGCTGCGGATTCCGTATTTACGGAAAAGCATCCCGGAAGCATCAATAATCGTGAGCAGTTTATCATCCATGGCATCAATGGTTTTGGAATTGTCAGGAAACATAAGTGTCATTAAACGTTTCCGCGTGTAGATTGTTCGTTCGTCCTGTTGTTTTCCGGAACAAAAGTATTTCAGCCCGAAAAACTGTTAAACTTATTATCGGTGAATACAATATTTTATCAGATGAACGGATGGAAACAAGGGATGAACGGGACCGGGCATTTTAAAGAAGGGTAAATTGCCATGGATGGGCGCGATCTTGAAAAGCCCTGATTAAACAATAGCAAGACTATGAAAGTCTGAACGGATAACATACTCCTTGCATGGCAAAGACAGGTAGGTAAAATATGCTGCCGGATGTTGTCTTCCGGTGCCAACCTCTCCGAAAACTTTGAAATCAATGCACGACCAGCTTACCGCTTGATCTGGCCTGCCGGCTTCAGGGAGGTTGATTGAATCCGGGATCAAAAAAAATGCCGGACAAAACAGCCGGCATCTGAGAAACTGATAAGTATGCAGAAATTTCTATTTGAGTTCAAAACTGGTTTGACCGATCTCGAAGTCTTCAGCATAAACCGAAACCACATATACTCCTTCGGGAAGGTTTTCTTTTGCGGAGCGGTTAATCCAGTATGTGCAGATATCCATGGCCTGGTTCTGGTAATTTACAGTTTCGCGCATGGTATATTGGAGGATTTCCCCTTTATAACTAAACGAATAATCATCACCCCGGCCCCTGGCAAGGATTATTTTGTCGGGCCGCGCGATGCGGACGTAGATATCTTTGGCCCCGGCCGAAAGCAGGGGATTTTCGCCAAGGGTAAAGCAAACCTTGATCTTTTCCACGCGCTTGGCCTTATCGGTTATACGTTCCTTGTCGCCACTGCCGCGAACTCCCGACGCTGTTATCTTGTAGGCCCTGAGCACAGCGGCCATGGTCACTTTTTCGGTAAGGGCTTCCTTGTCCTTCAGCAACGAGCTGCTCTTTTGCTGTTCCATCTGATAGCTCGAACGGATTTGTTCATTTTCGGCTTTCAGTTCCTGGTTTACCGTATAGAGCGAATCTATCTGCTTCAGGTAACCCTGAGAAATCGAGCGTAACCGATCGAGTTTCTTCTTGACTTTGTAGAACTCATACTGGGTATCAAGCAGTTTCCTGATTTCCAATGCGTTCGCCTGAATAATGCTATCCTTGGCCACCAGTGAATCAGAGAAAGTCCCGTACTCCAACTTAATATTGTTGTGTTCTGTGATGAGGGAGTCAAGTTCATGCTGCAATTCAACCCTTTGCTTTTCTTTTTCCTCGAGCAATGAACCCAGGCGCGAACGGGTCGAAAGATAAAGCCAGGTCAGCAATGCCAGCGCGGCAAGAAGTATAACGATAATGATCAATGATTTGTTGCGGCTTTTGTTGCCAACGTTGATATCATTCATACTGTCCATATTTCAGCAGTTTTATTGCAGATCATCCTTGAAGTTGATTCCTTATTAAGGAACGTAAAACCGTGTGCAAAATTACAGATTTTAAAGAGATTCCGCATATTTTATTTTATGGGTTAAACACGATAAACAACAGGGGGATAAATCCTTATAGGAAATATCCCCCTTTTCAGATAAATCGGCGGTACCTTTATTTATTAATGGCTTCCCCCCTGGTATTTGAACTTATCACCGGTTTTCTCGATGATCATACGGTAATAGGACTCATCATAACCCGGGAATTTAACTTTCGGATTCTGATTGTTTCCGTCCTTAACTTTTACATTTCCATCGAGATATTTGGTAAAAAGGTAGCGGTAAAGTTCTTTCCAGCGCATCACCGTGCTGTTTCCCTGATTTACGGAATAATCCGTGAGGAATTCACGTGCCTTGGCAGGATCTTTCTGATACAATTCAACCGCCGCTTTGTCGACCACATCCGTATAGGAGATGAATTTACCTTCGAGCGCCGACTGCACCTTCTGAATGTCTGCAATCATGTCTTTGTAGCGTGTATAGGCAAGGTTCGAAACCTGGTTGAAAACCCAGAAAGCGGAATTGTCGGAAAACTCCATCATGCTGCCATTGCCAACAGCGTATGTTTCAGGCACTTGCGTAATTCCGCAATACATCGGTACATATACGGTGCTGTAAGTATCGTCGACACTGAACCAAAGAATGCCGCCAACGGGATCGGGCAGCCATCCGCGCGATTGGGCAACAAAGGAAAAGCCGGTCTGCTGGGTAGAGATGGCCCTTTCGTGGAAATAGGTTTCCCCGTCCACTTTCCAGGTCATCGGTCTCCAGCGGACGATCGACTGATAAGGCCCGGCCCCGACATCCTTTGTCATATCCAGTTCAGTTCCCTGATAATAATCCCGCATCATACCGATCACATCTCTTACGGTAAGTTTTCTGTCGGGTTTAACCCAGAGCGGCATGCGGTTCTTCAGGTCATGTCCTTTGGCATAATCCGCGTATTTATCCATTCCGCTGCTCACCTGGTTGAAACCGGCCCAGACCCTTGCTTCACAAAAGCGGGCGGCTCCGAAGTCGAGGGGCGCATAAGTGTCAGAGAAACTGAAATCCTGATCGGCGCCTGTATAATAGCCCTTCTCTCTAGCGAAACTGATAACATCCGGTGAGTAGATGCAATTTTCCGGGTCATTCAGCGGGAAAGTGGTGATACGTGCCTGGTTGGCATGGCCCGAGATGTACCCGTCAGGAATGCGCATGGCTACCCACACGGCTCCTTTATTATGAACGGTACGGGTGCGCCCTCTTTTGTCCTTTACCACCTGAGGCGACCCCTTGCCGATCATCTCAAGGATCCACACTTCATTGGGATCGGAAATCGAGAAGGATTCTCCCGAACTGTAGTAACCATATTCGGCAACCAGTTCGCCCATAATGCGGATGGCTTCACGTGCGGTTTTTGCCCTTTGGAGGGTGATATACATCAGGCTGCCGTAATCAATGATTCCGGTAGTATCAACCAGTTCAGGCAATCCGCCATAGGTGGTTTCACCGATGGCCACCTGATGCTCGTTTATATTACCTACAACGGACCAGGTATGCTTTGCCTGTTTTATCTTCCCGAGATATTTACCTGTATCCCATTCATATACATCAAGCATGGTACCTTCGGGATAATCTGCTGCCGGTCTGAAATACAGCTCTCCGTAAAGCACATGTGAGTCAGCAGCATAGGTAATCATGGTAGAACCATCGGCACTGGCACCTTTGGTCACCAGGAAATTCGTACAGGCCAAAAGGGGGCCTGCCAACAATAGCCCCGCCACAACAAGCAAGGCATTCAAACTGTTTTTTCGCATAGATATGATGATTTATTGATAAAATTTCTGTAGTACCGGCCTGATCAGGAAAATAAACCTCGTCATTATCTGAGACCGGGCAGCCAAAATACAAAAAATTAAAACGTTACCACCTTCCAAAAATTATAAACGCGCGCATCTTCCCGTCCGTAACCGGTATTCCCTGAGATTGGCCTGAATCAAAGCCGGGACATTTCCGGTGTTGAGTCCCGGATAATTTATCCCTGAACATTTGTATAAATCGATTGTTTGTTAAATTTGCTCACTTTCAATATTTCAATAAACAAATCATGGCCGAACCCGTAATTGGCAGAATATCACAGATTATTGGCCCCGTAGTGGATGTGTCCTTTGATCAGAAATCCGTTTTACCGAATATTTACGATGCCCTTGAAGTCACCAGCGACACAGGGCACGTGATCGTGCTGGAATGTCAGCAGGATATCGGAGAAAGCACCATCAGGACCATTGCCATGGACTCAACCGACGGCCTGCACCGCGGGATGAAGGTGGTTTCGAAGGGACAGCCCATCTCAATGCCGGTGGGTGAAGATGTGAAAGGCAGGCTTTTCAATGTAATCGGTGCGCCGATTGATGGACTTGGCGCGGTTTCCGGACAGGAGACCTATGCCATCCACCGTGAACCCCCGAAGTTTGAGAACCTTACCACCCAGAGTGAGGTGCTTTATACCGGCATCAAGGTGATCGACCTGATAGAACCTTATGCAAAGGGTGGAAAAATCGGTTTGTTCGGTGGCGCCGGCGTTGGTAAAACCGTGATTATCATGGAGCTGATCAACAACATTGCCAAACGTTATTCAGGCCTTTCGGTCTTTTCGGGCGTAGGCGAACGTACCCGGGAGGGTAACGACCTGCTCCGTGAAATGATTGAATCGGGCGTTATCCGTTATGGTGACGCATTCCTTGAAGATATGGAAAAAGGCGGATGGGACCTCAGCAAGGTTGACCGCGAGGAACTGATGAAATCGCAGGCGACACTGGTGTTCGGACAGATGAATGAGCCTCCCGGAGCCCGCGCAAGGGTTGCCTTGTCGGGACTTACCATGGCTGAATATTTCCGCGACGGAGATGAAAAAACCGGCGGCCGCGACATCCTTTTCTTTGTAGATAATATTTTCCGCTTTACCCAGGCAGGTTCTGAAGTGTCAGCACTTTTAGGCCGCATGCCTTCGGCGGTGGGATACCAGCCCACCTTGGCAACCGAAATGGGCATTATGCAGGAGCGCATTACCTCTACCAAACGCGGTTCCATCACCTCGGTGCAGGCGGTTTACGTGCCTGCTGATGACCTTACCGACCCGGCACCGGCCACCACCTTTGCCCACCTTGACGCCACCACCGTACTCAGCCGTAAAATCGCCGAGTTGGGTATCTATCCTGCCGTTGACCCCCTCGATTCCACCTCACGCATCCTTTCGCCCGATGTTGTTGGCGAAGATCATTACCGCACCGCCCTCAGGGTGAAGGAAATCCTTCAGCGGTACAAGGAACTCCAGGATATCATTGCCATCCTGGGAATGGACGAACTTTCGGATGAAGATAAACTCGTGGTTTCCCGCGCCCGCCGTGTTCAGCGGTTCCTTTCGCAGCCTTTCCATGTGGCCACCCAGTTCACCGGAATCCCGGGAACTTTTGTTGCCATTGAAGATACCATCAAGGGCTTTAAAATGATCCTTGACGGGGAGATGGACGAATATCCCGAAGCGGCCTTTAACCTGGTCGGAACCATTGAAGAAGCGATTGAAAAGGGTAAGAAAATGATGGAAGCCAAATAAATTCGCTTCTGCAAGCTGCTGTTTATGAAACTCGAAATCATTACCCCCGAAACCACCCTCTTCAACGCCGAAGTTACCCTGGTGCAACTGCCTGGTAAATCAGGATCATTTGAGATCATGCACAACCATGCGCCTATGATTGCAACACTGAAAAAGGGAAAGATTAAAATTGTGGACCCTGACAAGAATATCCGATACCTGGAAATCAACGGGGGGACCCTTCAGGTACAAAACAACAAAATACTGATTCTGGCTGACTGATTTGCTTAATGTTACAATAAACAGATCCGGTATTTCACTTCTCCACCATTTTCAACGGCTTCGGCACCAGCAGTGCTGATTTAAAGGACCTGAAAAAAAGTAACGCTTTACCTGGCATTACTCAATAACCAATTGTGGCTTGCGCTGTCTGAAACACCAGGGGATGGGGCAAGAAAGAAACCGCGTTAAACAAAAAAACCGGCTTTCGCCGGTTTCTTTCGGTGGTATCGGCCGGGATCGAACCAGCGACACACGGATTTTCAGTCCGTTGCTCTACCTACTGAGCTACGATACCCCGTTTTGAGGCTGCAAAGGTAAGCAAGAAATATTCAATTTAACAAATATTTTAAAAAAAATTCTCTCCCTCGCCTGAAAATCAGGTAATTTTGCAACCCGTCACCATATTTTGCGACGAGCGCGGCACCCATTGTGCTGATCACCAAAAAAACAGCATGAATTCAGGCCTTCAGGACAATTCCTTCAGACTCATCGTTGATCTTGGCAATACCAGGGCAAAACTGGCTGTTTATGAAGGCGGGCGCGTAGTTTTACTCGAAACAGCAGAAAACCCGGATCCTGAAAAACTTAAGGCGCTGCTTCCGGAACAGTTCATCCCGTCGGGCGCCATTATCAGTTCCGTTGCGGGAGATCCCGGACCTTACATGAAGGCCCTGGGCAATTTCAGGTGGATCAACCTTGACTACGATACCCCGCTGCCATTCACAAACCACTACCTTTCACCCGAGACGCTCGGGAGGGACAGGATTGCATTGGTTGCCGGCGCGAGGCACCTTTTTCCGGGCTCCGACCTGCTGGTAATAGATATGGGCACTGCCATAACCTTTGATTTCATCAACGGGCAGGGCGAATACAAGGGTGGGGCAATATCTCCGGGACTCACCACCCGTTTCAGGGCACTGCATAATTTTACAAAACGTTTACCGTTATTGAACCCTGTAGAAATCAATTACCTGACAGGGCGGACAACTGATGAATCTATTTTGTCCGGAGTAATCAATGGCATCAGGGCTGAAACAGACGGTATCATTGAAGAATACTTACATCTGTATCCCCAACTAAAAATAATTCTTTCAGGAGGGGATATGTTTTATTTTGAAAAAAAACTGAAAAATAACATCTTTGCAACCCCCAATCTGGTGATTACCGGATTGAAACAAATACTCGACTACAATCTTGAAAAGTAAACGCGCTATTACACTGCTGCAGACACTGATTTTACTCCTCTGCATCATTCAGGCCTCAGGGCAGAACCGGATCAGTTCCCCGTATTCCCGCTTTGGCATTGGCGACCTGATGCCCAACAGCAGTGTTTATAACATGGCAATGGGCGGAATATCCTATGGGGTAAGTTCTCCATTCTTTGTCAATACTGCCAACCCTGCGACCTACACTTCGTTTGACACCCTGTCATTTGTATTTGACATCGGGGCTTACACCCGGCAATCGAAACTGATCACACAGAACCTGAGTCAAACGGCCAATTTTACCTCTCTGGGATACCTCTTGTTCGGGTTTCCGGTAACCCGCTGGTGGAGAAGCAGCCTCGGCCTGCTGCCTTACAGCGGAACCGGGTATCAAATGATTGACAAGCAGGTTGACGATGTTTTGGGAAGTTATTCCCGTGAGTACGAGGGTAGCGGAGGAATCAACAAGTTTTACTGGGGAAACAGCATCTCAATCACCCGCAGGCTGAGCGCCGGATTTAACCTGACTTATCTTTTCGGAACCATAGAGAAATTCAGCGCGACCACTTTCCCTGATTCAGCATACAGGATGAATTATAAAATCTCGACATCCACCAAAATACATGACCTGATGCTGAATTACGGTCTGTATTACAAATACAATTTCAGTAACGGGATTCAGCTGGGTGCCGGACTGGTCGCCGGAAACAACAGTAAAATCAGTGCTACCGAGAACCGATTGGGATACCGCTATTTTATTACCAGTGCAGGCGTGGACAATGTGATTGATACCGTACTGAACGAACCTTCCGTGAAGGGGGATATTCTGCTTCCTGCCAATATAGGGTTCGGATTTTCGCTGGCAAAAACCGATAAATGGCTTGTCGGGGCTGATTACCAGTTGCAATTGTGGGAAAAATATCGTTACTTTGATCAACCGGACTCGTTGAAAAACAGTATGAGGTTCTCTGTCGGGGGGCAGTACACTCCTTCCGTCTCAACAGTCTCAAACTATTTTCAACGTATTACTTACCGTGCAGGTTTCAGGTATTCAAACAGTTTCCTGGAACTGAGAAATCAACGGATTGATGAGTTTGGCATAAGTTTTGGATTTGGACTACCACTCCCGCGTACCAGATCCACAATCAACCTTGCTGCGGAGATCGGGACAAGGGGTACAACAACTGAAAATCTGATAAAAGAGAACTTTGTCCGTTTCACCTTGGGTCTTTCCATCTTTGAACGGTGGTTCATTATCAGGAAATATGATTAACAATAAAAATTACGATGTCATGAAAAAGGGTGTAAAAGCATTAATCTTCCTCCTGATGATCAGCCTTGGTTTTACCGGGGTATCCAGGGCGCAGACCGATGATGATTCTGAAGAAAAGGCAACAGCTGCCGGTCCGAAATACGGTGCTGATTCAGCCACCTGTGTAATGCACCTGTCATTATACCGGGAGTTTTATAAGCAGAAAAATTATAAAGATGCCTTGCCGCACTGGCGCTGGGTGTTTTTCAACTGCCCCATTGCCAGCCAGAATACTTACATCGATGGTGCCAAAATCATCAGCACTAAGGTTGATGAATGCAAAGATCCTGCTTTGCGCGAAAAACTGATCGATACCCTGATGATGGTTTATGACCAGCGTATACGGTATTTCAACCGCGAAGGCTATGTGCTCGGCCGTAAAGGCATCGATCTTTTCACTTACCGTACAGATAAAACAGAACAGATTTATCCTGTGCTGAAGAAGTCGGTAGAACTGGCAGGGAAGAAGTCGGAAGGCGCTGTGCTGGTCTATTACTTCAGGGCCATCATCTCCATGGTTGACCTTCAGAAAATGGATAAATCAGCCATTGTTGACGGCTACGATCAGATCAGTGAGATCATTGATCATAACCTCAAACTGAATCAGGACAATCCCAAAAAACTGGCCAACTGGGAAAACATTAAGGCCAACGTCGAATCAACCTTCGAACCGTTTGCAACCTGCCCGGATCTGATCAGTATTTATGATAAAAAATTCACCGAGAAACCGGATGATATTGAATTGCTGAGCAAGATCACCAATGTGCTTGAACGCAAAAAGTGCACCGATTCGGAATTATTCTTCAAGGCCACAGAAAAGCTGCATAAACTGCAGCCCAGCGCCCAGTCGGCTTACCTGATGGGCAGCCTGAACCTGGAGAAGAACAACATCTCCAAAGCCGCTGAATATATGCAGGAGGCCGCCAATCTTTTCGAAGACAATACCGACAAGATCAAGGCGCTGAACCTGCTGGCCAACATCAATTTCAACCAGCGCAATTATTCACAGGCCCGTGCCAACGCGCAGAAAATACTGCAGCTTGATCCCAACTACGGCAAAGCCTACATCCTTATCGGCGATCTCTATGCTGCCAGTTCCTCAATGTGTACAGAGGATGACATGGGTGGAAAAACCGTATTCTGGGCTGCAGTGGATAAATATGTGAAAGCCCGCAGCGTTGATCCTTCGGTCGAAGCAGAAGCAAACAATAAGATCGGCCAGTACTCAAGACACTTCCCGCCGGCCAGCGACCTGTTCTTCCGCGACCTGAACGAAGGTGGTTCCTATACAGTCGGATGCTGGATTAACGAATCCACTACCATCAGGGCAGCCAAATAAGTCTTGATTTGTGAAATCCTTTTCAGGTAAAACCCTTATTAAAATTACGCCCGGAAGCGTTGCCACCTTCATCCTGGTGGCAGCGCTTTTTGGCTGTAAAAACGACCCGGGTGAAATCGCCCGGCTCAATCAGCCTGACACCAGCGCAACAATGTACGCAAAAGAAGTAAGCATCTCGGAAAGCGAACAAGGCAGGATCAAATATACCCTCACCGCCCCCGTGCTCCGTCGCTACGAGTCCCCCGAAGGCGCCGTGATCAGGTTTCCGGAAGGATTCAGGGTAATTTTTTACGATTCGCTGAATCCGGAAAAGGTCAGGACGGAAATCACCGCCGATTACGGCATTAACAACGAAATGGCCAAAACAATGGAAGCCCGGCGCAATGTGGTGGTGACCAATTACCTTAAAAATGAAAAACTGAATACGGAACATCTTATCTGGAACCAGCAGACGAAAAGGGTGAACTCGGATAAGATGGTTTCCATTACCACCCCTGATAAAATCCTTTATGGTGAGGGCATGGAAGCAGATGAAAAATTCTACAGCTGGACAATCAAAAAGCCCAGGGGAGAGATGTATATCAATGAAGACCAATAGACTGATGAGGAAATACTTCCAATAATTACTAACTTTGCATAAAACTGTTTTATAATCCAGATGGAATTACTCATTCCTGTTGTAATTACAATTCTTTTCTCGGCATTTTTCTCCGGTATGGAGATAGCTTTTGTTACAGCAAACAAGCTGAAGATAGAGGTTGACAAAAACAAGGATTTTCTTCCGGCCAGGATACTCTCCAAATTCGTTAAAAAACCTTCACGTTTTATCGGTGCACTGCTCCTCGGGAACAACATTGCCCTTGTAATTTATGGTATCTATATTGCCCGTATCCTTGAACAACCGATAAGGCAGCTCCTCCCCTCAGTAGCCGGGGCAGATGCAGTGCTGCTGATCGCACAGACGCTTGTATCGACCCTGATTATTTTACTGTTTGCAGAGTTCCTGCCAAAAGTTCTTTTCAGGATCAATCCGAACAGCATACTGAGTTTTTTTGCCATCCCCATTTACCTGTTCTATATTCTCTTTTATCCGGTCATCTTCTTTTTCATCGGGCTTTCAGAACTGATACTCAAATATCTCTTCAAGGTGAATATCACCCAGCCTGACTATGCATTCGGAGTGGTTGACCTCGACCACTTTCTGAGCGAATCCACCGCCAGCAAGCCTGAGGAGAGCGACGATTATCAGGAAATACAGATGTTTCAGAATGCGAGGGATCTGGGAAATATCAAACTGCGTGAATGCATGGTCCCCCGTAATGAGATCATCGCGCTGAACCAGAATGAATCCATTGACAAACTGAATGAATTGTTTATTGAGTCGGGGCACTCCAAAGTGCTTATCTACCAGGATAGCATCGATAATATCATCGGCTACACCCACTCTTATGATCTTTTCAGAAAACCGGCATCCATAAGGGAAATCACAAAACCTGTGATGATTGTTCCGGAAACCATGCCTGCAAGCACCCTGTTGAATAAGTTTATGGGCGAGCGCAGGAGTGTGGCGCTTGTGGTGGATGAATTCGGCGGTACTGCAGGCATGCTGACCATTGAAGATATTATCGAGGAGATTTTCGGTGAAATTGACGATGAATATGATGTTGAGGAGCTGGCCGAAAGACAGATCGACGAGAATACCTACCTCTTCTCGGGCCGTCATGAAATTGATTACCTGAACCAGAAATACCGCCTGGGCCTTCCGGAATCGGATGATTATGAAACACTTGCCGGATTTATCATTTCGTACCACGAAAGCATTCCGGCCGAAAACGAGGAGATTCGTGCCGGCAATTTCCTCTTTACCATTATGCGTGCCTCCGAAACCCGCATCGAAGAGGTTTTGCTCAAAGTTAACCCCGCCTGATACATACTGAAGCCCTTTTTGATTTTACCAGCCCGGATAAGGCTATACTGTTTATTTACATAATTTTAGCCAATGGACAAAATAATTTTTATCCTTAAACTTTTATTGTAAATTTGCACCCTCTTATAAAAAACTTAAAAAATGGCTTTAATCGGAGATATTCGTAAACGTTCAGGATTACTCGTTATCATCATCGGTGTGGCGCTGGCTGCTTTTGTACTGGGTGACCTTTTGTCGAACCGCAGCCCCAGGCGTGGCATCAACACCATTGGCAAAATAAACGGAGAACAGATACTGGCTACTGATTTTAACCAGCGTGTGGATGAAAACATTGAAGCCAGGAAACTGAATACAGGCAATGAAAACCTGACTCCCGACGAGCAGTTCCAGATCAGGCAATCCACCTGGGAACAGGTAATTAACGAAGCCCTGTTGCTTGAAGAAGTTGATCAGCTTGGCCTGACTGTATCCACCCAGGAACTTGACGATCAGATCAGGGGAAAAAATCCGCATACTTACATTCAGCAGAGTTTCCGCGACCCCGAAACCGGCGCTTTCGATCCTGCCAACGTCATCAGTTTCCTTCAGAACCTCGATAACGTTGATCCGCAGATGAAACAGCGCTATCTTACCATCGAAAAAGCCATCAAGGAAGACCGGCTGAATACCAAATACCGCAACCTGATTGCAAGAGGTTTCTATGTACCCGCCGCTTTTGCCAAACGCGACTATGATGCACGCAACACCAAAGCCAGGGCCCGCTACTACGGCGCTTCTTACACCAGTATTGCCGACAGCGTGGTAACAGTTACAGACGCAGATTTTGAGAAATTTTACAAGGAAAATAAACACAAATACCAGCAGGAAGCATCAAGGGATATTGAATATGTAGCCTTTGAGATCCTGCCTTCACAGGAAGACCGCGACAAGGTCACCGAGCAGGCCAGAAAACTTTACGATGAATTAACCACCACCGAAAATGTGGTTTCGTTTGTGAACGCGACTTCCGATGAGCGTTACGACAGTACCTGGATGAAAAAGGGATCCTTGCCCTATCAGCTTGACTCCCTGATGTTTAATTCACCTGTTGGCACAACATTCGGCCCGTATATCGAAAACAATGTCTATAACATGGCAAGACTGGTAGATGTACAGTCGCGCCCCGACTCTTTGAAGGCCAGCCATATCCTGGTTACTTACAAAGGAACCAACGTTAATCCGGCAACTACCTTAACAAAAGAACAGGCTAAAGCCAAAGCCGACAGCATCCTGAATGTGGTAAAGGCAAGTGCCGCCAAATTTGATGAACTGGCAGAAACCATGAATGACGACCAGACCGCCGCTAAGACAAAAGGTGACCTGAACTGGTTTGCTGATGGCGCCATGGTTCCTGCATTCAACAATGCCGTGCTGAACGGAAAAACCGGTGACATCACCGTAGTTGAGACACAGTTTGGCTATCATGTGATTAAAATTACCGGCAAGACGGCTCCGGTGAAAAAAGTGCGTGTTGCCATGGTAAAACTGGCCATTGAACCCAGCTCAAAGACCATGCAGGATGTATATACCCAGGCCAGTCAGTTTGCCATCGAATCAAAGGATGCCGAAGGGTTCAACAAACTGCTTGAGGAAAAAGGCTACACCAAACGCCTGGCCGAGCGCATCAGCAAGGATCAGAACTCCATCCCCGGCATTCAGCAGGCCCGTGAAGTGGTCAGGTGGTCATTCGACAGCAAAAGGGAAATTGGTGACATCTCCCCCGTTTTTGACCTTGACGACAGATACCTCGTTGCCAACCTGAAAGAAATCCGTGAAAAGGGCGTACCGACTCTTGAGCAGCTCAGGGAATTTATAGAACCCCTTGTAAAACGGGATAAGAAAGCGGAGACTTTGATCGCTGAGATCAACAAAGAGATCAAGACCCTTGCCGACCTTGACAAAGGCTACCGCGCGCTCGGGATGAAAGCCGATACCAATGAAATTGCCTTTGCCGCCTCAAACCTTCCCGGTTATGGAAAGGAAGATGAAGTAATCGGCGTACTCTTCACCCTGGATGCAGGTCAGATGTCGAAACCGGTAAAAGGAAACCAGGCCGTATTTATTGTCGTGAACGACGAACTTGTCGCCGCTCCTCCCAAAGACGATTTTACCACGGAAAAACGCATGCTGCAGAACGCTTTCCGTACCCGCGCCCAGCGTGAAGCCACTGAAGCTTTGAAACGCAAGGCAGAGATAGAAGACAATCGTTTGATGTTCTTCTGATCTGAAACAGAAATAGTTCAAAAGGCTTCCGGACCGGAAGCCTTTTTTTTGAAATATTTTTATGCGCAGGCATCCGGTTTTGCCATAATTTCATTATTTTTAACCTTCTGTTATATATGTGCCACCAGTCAATTGATTGCTGCCACGGAGAAATTACATTCCGTACGTTTCTCAGGAATTGTAACCCATTGACAATACCGGAAGTCAGATAATCATTCATCACCAATAACTGAAAATTATTCTAACATTTATCTCAACCAGGGCCCATCTGCATAATTAGAAAAAGGTAGTCCTGAAAAACTGAAGATTTGCACCAATATCATTGAATACCGGGCCTTGCCCTTGCATGCCGTTTATAAATTTTACCGGGTTTGGATTCGCTATAGATAATACATTATACAGATGAAAATTATAACCGGTTTTGCCGAAGACCTTATCTCCCTCATTTATCCCCGGGTTTGCATGTCATGCGGAAATATACTTTACAAAAAGGAAAACATCCTTTGCTTTTCCTGTCTTTATCATCTGCCAAAAACGAATTTTCACCTGATGGATGACAATCCTGTGGCCAGACAATTCTGGGGAAAGATCAATTTTACTTCAGCAGCTTCCTGCTATTATTTTACCAAAGGGAGTAAAGTACAGCACCTGGTGCATCAGCTTAAGTATAAGGGCTTTAAAGAAATCGGTGAATACATCGGGAAACTTTATGGCAATGAATTGCTCAAATCACCGCTTTTCGGAGGGATTTCTGCTGTAATTCCGGTGCCTTTGCACCCGCGAAAGCTGCAAAAAAGGGGGTACAATCAGGCTGAATGGTTCGCGCGCGGCCTGGCCACATCCATGGAGATAGAATTGGATACCAGCACCCTGATCCGCTCACATGCATCTGAAACCCAGACCAGGAAATCGAGATTCAGACGGTGGGAGAATGTAAAGGAGATTTTCAGGCTTACAGATGCGGGCAGACAGGCCGGCAAACATGTGTTACTGGTTGATGATGTGATTACTACGGGCTCGACCCTTGAAGCAGCGGGGCATGCCCTGATGCAGGTGCCGGGCATCAGCATCAGCGTGGCCTCCATCGCCTGTGCAGTTAAGTAGTCCTCAGACAATACTGAGTTTCAGCATATTGGTTTTTCCGGGCGTTCCGATAGGGATACTTGAAACATAAATAATGTAATTGCCCTGTGTAATGCAGCCTCTTGCAATCAGCGCTTTCCGCATATCAAGCATGGCGGCATCGGTACTGGTATATTTTTCAATGTAAAGCCCCTCTATACCCCAGACCAGGCTGAGGGCGCAAAGCAACCGGCGGTTATTCGAAAAGATATATATCCCTGCGCCCTTGCGATGGCTGGCAAGCCTGAAAGCAGAGTAACCGGTGTGCGTCATGGCTATAAGGGCCCTGGCATTAACTTTTCCGGCAAGATCTGCAGCCGCCATAATAACCGCATCCGATATCCTTCGCTCAGGCGGAGCTTCTTCATATTTTATTTCAGGGAAATACATACCGCCGGATTCCACATCAGAAATGATCCTGTTCATGGTTTCCACCGTCTGAACAGGATATTTGCCCACGGAGGTCTCCCCGCTGAGCATAAGCGCATCGGCGCCGTCGAGTACCGAATTGGCAACATCGCTGACTTCTGCCCTTGTAGGACGCATGCTGTTGATCATGCCTTCCATCATCTGTGTGGCTATAATAATGGGTTTGGAGGCAGCAATGCACATGCGTACGAACTTCTTTTGCACAATGGGAACCTGCTCCTGGGGAATTTCCACCCCCAGGTCACCACGGGCGATCATAACGGCATCGGAAGCCCGGATTATCGCCTCAGCATTCTCAACGGCTTCCGGCTTTTCAATTTTTGCCACAATCCGGAGCGAACGGGCTTCGGGATACCCTGCAATCCGGCGACGCAATTCCTCAATATCAGCGGCAGAGCGCACGAACGAAAGCGCTACCCAATGAATATTGTGCTTCATAACAAAATCCAGGTCCGAAAGATCCTTTTCGGAAAGGCTGGGCAGGCTGAGATTGGTCCGGGGTAAATTAACCCCTTTCCGGGAACTTAAAATCCCGCCCTGAACAACTTTTGCCCGCACAGTATTTTCACCATCACTTTCAACCGCCCTGAGCAACAGTTTGCCGTCGTCGAGCAGGATATCTTCTCCTGCCCTTACATCGCGGGCAAAATCAGTGTAATTCACACTGATCAATCCGTTGCGGCAAAGCTCCCCCTTGCAGGTGATTGTCACCTCATCGCCAACCATGAGTTCCATCGCATCATACTCAACCTCCCCCGTCCTTATTTTAGGCCCTGAAAGATCTGCCAGCACAGCAACATGAAGCCCGAGTTCGGCATTAAGCTTTTCAATGGTTTCCAGCGAAGCAGCATGAACCTCGTGTGAGCCATGTGAAAAGTTCAGCCTGAATACATTTACACCTGCCAGCATCAGGCTGCGCAGGACGGGTTCTGCAATGGACGCCGGCCCGAGGGTTGCAACAATCTTGGTCTTTCGCATAGCTTATAATTGATCTACAACAAATTTAATCAATTAAAGGAACCTTCCCCTCTCACGATTGTGAAAATATTCTGCACGAAATCTTTGGGTTCCATACGGTACTACACCGCTGATAATCTGAAACAAGGAGATTGCCGGCAGCCATCAGACCTGACCCATTTTTTATTACTTTTGCAGGCTCAAATCAGGGTCATCTTGACACAGGCAGAAATCTTTATTCTTGTTGCAGCATTATCGGCAGAAGGCTTTGCAGGATCGTGGTATACCGGTGCGTTGCACAGGAAACTTGACGAACCTTTACCGGCGGCAATGCCTGTTGTCCTGGCTTTGATCAGGTCACTGGTGATGATGGCCGGATTTTTTGCCGGAGCAGCCATCAGCCCGTTTATTAATGACAACAAGATCATTTTCGGCCTTATCCTGATTTTTATTACAGGGCTGAAAATATCCATGGAAACTTTCCGCTTTAACCCTGAAGAGAAGATAATACTGGTTGATAATTTCACCACACTTTTGCTTTGGTCGGTTGCGGGAAGTTTCAGCGTTTTTCTGGCCGGAGCGGGAGCCGGACTGGGTATTGCCGTCAGTTATGCAGCATTGGCCGTATTTTTTCTGATTTCAGTGCTCGGATCTTACGCCGGTTTAAGCTTTGGCGCCAGGAAAGGCCTGAGGCCCGGTGTAAGGTATATGGTTTTAGCCTCAGGGGTGGTAATTATGATACTTTCATTGCGCATGTTTATTCTCTTATTATTCTAAACTTCATGAAAAAAGCTCTTTTCATTTTTCTGCTTCCCCTGTTTGGCGCCGCTGTTGCCCAGCCTCCGGCAGGTTACTACAACAATGCTTCCGGGTTAACCGGTACAGCACTGCAGGCTGCGTTGCACAGTATTATTGACAATCACAATGTAATCAGCTATTCCGGGCTGTGGACCGCTTTCGAGACAACGGACGACAAGCCCAATGGTCAGGTATGGGACATGTATTCCAATTGCTCATGGACCTTTGGCGCTGATCAGTGCGGAAATTACAACAGTGAGTGCGACTGCTACAACCGTGAACATTCATGGCCCAAGAGCTGGTTTGATGATCAGGCACCGATGAACTCCGACCTGTTTCATATCTATCCGACCGATGGCTGGGTAAACAACAAACGCAGCAATTATCCCTTTGGCACTGTTTCATCGCCGACATATACTTCAGGTAACGGAAGTAAACTCGGTAATTGCTCCTATCCTGGATATTCAGGGGTGGTTTTTGAGCCCATCAGTGAATATAAAGGGGACTTTGCCAGAACCTATTTCTATATGTCGGTGCGTTATTACAACGAGGACAGCAACTGGCCCGGCAGCGATATGACCATAGGGGCGCAGCTCAGGCCCTGGGCGCTGGCCATGATGCTGGAATGGCACCAAAACGATCCGGTTAGTACCAAGGAAACGGAGAGAAACAATGCCGTTTATGCTTACCAGCAGAACCGCAATCCGTTTATCGATCACCCTGAGTTTGCCCTGCAGATCTGGGGTGACCCTACCGGAATTTATGCTGATAAAATAAACCGGCAAATCAGGGTATATCCGGTACCGGCTGAGAATTTCTGCGTAGTTGACCACAATGGATTTTACCAGCCTCAGTTTGTTACTATTACCATTACGGATATCACCGGTAAACAATATACCACAGATTATACCGCTGACGGATTTAACGTAAATGTCAACACTTCGATGCTTAACCGCGGGATATATTTCATTGCAATAGAGGAGCCCGGCAAGTTGCCGGCCTATGCCAAAATCATCAAATAAGTTGTTTCAGCCATGTCTGTTATCCGTCTGACTAAAGAGTTCAAATTCGAGATGGCACATGCACTGCCCGGCTATGACGGGCCATGCCGCCATATTCACGGTCATTCCTATGAGTTGTATGTCACCATAAAGGGAGAACCGATCAGGGATCCGGCCTCACCCCACTATGGCATGGTCATGGATTTCAGGCAACTGAAAGAGATTGTCCGCGGAAAGATTGTAGATGAATTTGACCATTCCCTGGTGCTTCACAGGGCTACAGCCCCGGAAGAATTCAGCGGAATGAAAGATTTTGTGGGCAGGCTGATCCTGGTTGATTACCAGCCTACCAGCGAAAACCTGTTATCGGATTTTGCTGACAGACTTAAAAACTCACTGCCCGAAGGTGTAAACCTGCATAGCCTCAGGCTTCGTGAAACGGTAACCTCCTATGCCGAATGGGTTGCCGGCGACAACTGATCCCTTTCAATCCGCTGATTCAACGCCCGGGTTGAACAACAGACCGTTCACTTTCCGGTAGAGCACATTTTTATCAATGGGCTTGGGGATATAATCATTACAGCCGGCCTCGATACATTCTTCCCTGTCTTCAGCAAGCACATTGGCTGTTTGCGCTATTACAGGCAAAGCCGGTTTTATCTCCCTGATCCTCCGGGTAGCTTCGTAACCATTCATCACCGGGAGTTGCATATCCATAAGCACAAGATCCACTTCATTTTCTGCGATCATTTCAACGGCCTCCCTGCCATCTGAAGCATAGAGCAGGTTTGCTTCCGTACGGGTGAGCAAAACCGTCAGAAAACGCATATTTACCGGATCGTCTTCAACCATAAGTATGGTCTTGTCTTTCCAGTTATAAACCTTCCGGATTTCATTCACTGAAACACCACCGGTACTTTCCGGTTTATACAATTTCAGCGGAATTCTGAACCGGAAAGTAGTTCCCTGACCGGGAACTGAATCTATCTGTATCCGCTCACCAAAGAGAGACGCAAGTCCCTGGCTGATCGGCAGGCCCAGTCCTACACCGCCATACTGGCGTGAAATCCCGGAATCCAGGCGGTGGAACCGCTCAAATATCACTTTATGGAATTCAGCATCAATTCCGATTCCGGTATCTTTTACAAAGAACTCAATCCGCTTTTTGTCATTTGTAATGTTGAATCCGAAAGTTACCGTACCGGCAGGCGTAAATTTAATTGCATTCGACAAGAGGTTCCAGAGAATCTGCCTGACTTTGAATTCATCGGTCTGAACAACAAGGTCGGGATACTGATCAGGCGTTTCAAGTTTCATTTCAACCGTTGCTTTGCCCATTGAGTTGCGGATATTCTCGAACTCAACCTTCAGCGACTGCATAAACCGGCCCAGCTCACAGATATTTTCCCTTAAATGAACCTGGCCGGAATCAATCATGGCAAGTTCAATTACATCATCAATCAGCCTGAGCAGATGCGTGCCGCTGTTTTTCATGATTTGCAGGTATTCTCTGCGTTCATCAGGGCCGGGATCTCCCTCGTTAATGACATCAATAAATCCCATGATATGATTCATCGGGGTCCTTACCTCATGGGATATCCCTGCCAGAAAAGCCGATTTCAGCTTATCCGAAGCCTCCGCGCTCATCAGCGCATTTTTCAGCTTCTCCTCGGTCCGTTTCCTCGACAGTGCATTCACCAGGATCTGACCGGTTAAACTGAAAATATTGACACTTTGCTCATCCCACTGAATCGGCCGGCTATAGGTATCGAACCCGATGTAACCCATAAATTCCCTTCCGACAAAGAGCGGAATATTGATCAAGGATTCAATGTTCAGCAAATCGAAAAAAAACGGGAGTTCTTCTGTTCCTTCAGCAATACCGGCCTCTTCCCTGGAAAGCTGAAATATTTCGCCGGCCCTGAGCCTGCTAAAGTACTCCTTTAAATCCCTGACTAAGATGGAAGATTGCCCTGAACGGTGCGACTGCCTGATGTCATCATCCCACTCGTGTGTGATGCGGATGTATTCTTCATCGTCGGAAAGCCCTACCAGATAGGCTCGTTCCGCCTTTGTGAAAAGGGCGACCTTTTCAAGGGCACCTTCGATAATGTTATCAATGTTCCCGATATCCGTATTGATCAGTTCGGACGAAAGCCGGCTCATGTATTCTATAAAGTCTATTCTGTTCTTCAGCAATTCCCCGGCCCTGACCCGCTCACTGATATCCCTGTATATTCCGAAAATCCGCTGATGACCGTAGCTATTGTTGAAAGGGACTCCCAAAATGGATACATCAAACCAGGAACCATCCTTCTTCATCCTTTTACTTTCCACCATCACCTTCCGGCCTTCCCAGTTGGAACGTGTTAGTTCCAGTGCTTCATCCAGCATCAGACCGGGCGAGATCATCTCATCAAGTTTTTTCCCCAGCACTTCATGTCCCTTAAACTGAAACAGGCGTTCAAATTCAGGATTGACATCCAGTATCCTGTTTTCACCGTCGACCATTACGATCGCTTCCGGAGCCGATGCAAACAGGTGCTTGTACTTTGTTTTTTCGAAAAGCAGGGCAGAATTGCTGACCCTGTTGCTTACCGACACCGAAACCAACCGGCACACAGCGCTCAACAGTTCAAGCGACTGTCCGTGGATCCCCTGTTCCCCGTTATCAAACAGGAAAAGCAGCGATGCCTGTTCTTCCAGTGGATATATCAATGCCGTGTATACCCTATCGCCAAAAGGCATCCTGAAATGTCCGGTCAGGCTTAAGGATACTGCTTTGTTTCCATTGATTACCGGGCCATGCAGGGCTTTAAAGACAGCCTGCGACAAATGTCCGGCATCCGGTACCGGTGAGGCAGGACCGCCGGGATACTGAAAAAGCAGCTCCCTGATGCTGACTGCAGATCCCGAACGATCGGCAATAAAAATGAAAAAATGCCTGAATTGTAATATACCCGCAAGCGATTGGATTGCTGCGAACTCCTCTGCCGGTACATCAGTAAAAACGCGGGGATTGTCCATCAAAGTTCTTCTCTAAGCTGGTTTAGTGCCGGATCAGTATCATTTCATTCAGGAACTGACCCCGGGTAGTAATTGTTAATGTGCTTAAAGCCTAAAAGTAAGCGTGTCGTGGTGCAATTATAGGACTTTTTTTGTAATTCCAATCCGACTGACTTTTCAATGGACTAATCAAGCATTCATTGTTGTCCGGGGAAATTATTATAATTTGACCGGAATGCTATATAGGTGTTGGTTTCAGAAGATTGTAACAGCATACAACTTACTTTTAAATATTTCGCCACTAAGCGATGCACTGAGCCTGCCGAAGTGGCACAAAGGCACCAGGTTGCACAAATTTATTTTTCTCATTTAGTGATACTTAGTGTCTTCGTGTATTTGTGGCAAATTCTTTCTTCATTTTATCCGGACAATGGTGATTAAGCATTTTATTCGCTGTATGAACCCGTGATCAGCTAATGATGAATTATCCGGAAAGGGCTCCCCGGGCATGTCCGGAAATCCGCTTTCTGACAGCTACGCATCAATCAGCACAGTACCTTCAGGTTGCCGGAGCAAGGGAACCTTCTGTCAGATATGGATTTAAACTACCTTTGCAAAAAAAATCCGGATGCAGGAAATAGAAATTATGTCGCCGGCCGGGTCGTTTGATGCGCTGATGGCAGCCATACAGGGCGGAGCCGGGTCGGTATATTTCGGAGCGGGGCAGCTGAATATGCGTGCACGCTCCTCAAGCAATTTTTCGCCCGACGATATCCGCCGTATCACTGAAATCTGCCGGGAACACGGGGTGAAATCCTACCTTACCCTCAACACAATTATTTACGACGAGGAATTGCCCCTGATGCGCGAAATGGTGGACCTGGCCAAAAAAAGCGGCGTCAGTGCAATCATTGCTTCCGACCTTTCCGTGCTGGATTATGCCCGGAGCCAGGGGGTGGAAATTCATATCTCTACGCAATGCAACATCACCAATACAGAAGCGGTAAAATTCTATGCGAAATATGCCGATGTGATGGTGCTGGCCAGGGAATTGAACATCGGGCAAATGGAGGGCATAACCCGCGCCATCCGTGAAGAGCTGATTACAGGTCCGAAAGGGGAACTGGTTCAGATTGAGGTATTTGTTCACGGGGCGCTGTGTATGGCGGTCTCGGGAAAATGTTACATCAGCCTCGACAATTTCAATTCATCGGCCAACCGGGGCGCCTGCATGCAACCCTGCCGCAGGGCCTACCATGTTAAGGATGTTGATAACCAGATTGAGCTGGAAGTTGACAATAAATACATCATGTCGCCCAAAGACCTGATGACCCTGCCCATCCTCGACCGTTTGCTCGATGCCGGGGTAACCGTGCTGAAGATAGAAGGCCGCGGCCGCTCTGCGGAATATGTGAAAACCGTCACCCGGACCTATCATGAAGCGGTGGAGGCCTGGAAAAACAGGCAATATACCCGCGAAAACGTTGAAAAGTGGACTGCTGAAGTAAACAAGGTTTACAACCGTGGATTCTGGAGCGGCTACTACCTCGGCGAAAAAACAGGGGAATGGTCGGAGCGTTATGGCTCTCAGGCAACACAAAAAAAGGTTTACATTGGTAAGGTTGTCAATTTTTTTGCAAAGCTGAATGTTGCTGAAATCAAGATTGAAACCCACTCACTGAGCGTGGGAGACAGTTTCCTGGTGATAGGACCCACTACAGGCGCATATGAAGGTAAAGCGGATGAGATCAGGGTGGAACTGAAGCCCATAGGACAGGCGGTAAAAGGCGATCATTGCTCGGTACCGGTTACCGAAACCCTCAGGCGGGGAGATAAGGTTTACCTGGTGGTAGATGCCGGTCACCCCTTGTTCCAGGTACAAACTGAAAAACTTTGAATCCGGAAAGCGTGCAGGAACGTGGGATTGCGGATTGCGGCCCTTCGACTGCGCTCAGGGTAAAATTGCGGATTTTGGATTTTGGATTTCGTTTAAAGTGGCGAGGGACGAGGGGCGAGGGACGGTAATTTATCAAAAGGTGCTGCTCACCTGAACACAAGAGCACATGAACACCCGGCCCTGCGGAATTTCCAAGTTCAAATTTTTAATTTCTAAACAGATTGTTTTTCAGGTATATAAGCAACATTTCACATTGAAATCTTTGGTTTACATTTACACATAACCACATTTTCATATGGAAACATTGCGAAGCACCCGAGCACCCGAACACCTGAACCTGCCGAATTTCTAAAACCTGATTTTAAATTTCTAAACAGATTGATCTTTTGTAATATAAGCGCTAATTATGCATCATAATTCCTGGATTTCATTTTCACGACATGTCCCGCTTGAGGAAGGATTTACACATTTCCATATTTGCACATTTGCATATTTCCACATTGCAACATTGCGAAGCACTTAAACACATAAATACCCGAACACCCGAACACATGAACACCTGAACACCTGAACACCTAAACACATGAACACCTTACATAACTACCACACCCACACCCATTACTCTGATGGTTCATCAGCGCCGGTTGAGTATATTGAAGAAGCTGTACGGCAGGGATTTTCCGCACTCGGATTTTCGGAGCATTCCGTGCTTCCTTTCGAAAACACTTTTGCGCTGAAGCCGGGTTCTGAAGCTGCTTACACTTCGGAAATCAGGAAACTGCGCGAAACTTTCAGTGACCGGATCGAGGTGCTGCTGGCACTTGAAGCCGATTATATTCCAACGCTCAGCACCGGATTTGAAAAGCTGAAACAATCGCTCGGCCTTGATTACATTATCGGAAGCGTTCACCTGGTAGGGAACAGCTATCCGGATAACCTGTGGTTTATCGACGGGCCAAAGCGTGAAACCTATGATGAAGGGCTTAAACAGTTCTATAACGGCGATATCCGGAAGGCCGTGACCGCTTACTGGCACCAGATCAACAGTATGCTGGAAAATGAATCCTTCGCGATCATCGGACACCTGGATAAAATCAAGATGCACAACCAGGGCCGCTGGTTCAGGGAAGATGAAAAATGGTATGCCAGTCTGGTAAATGAAACCCTGGCGCTGATTGCCGAAAAGGAAGTGATTGTTGAGGTAAATACCCGCGGGATTTACAAAGGCCGCAGCGACAGCCTGTTCCCCGGCGAGACCATTCTGCGCATCATTCATGAAAGAAATATCCCGGTAACCATCAGCAGCGATGCTCACCAACCGTCTGAAATCAGCCTGTTGTTCGGGCAGGCTGAAGAGATGCTTAAAAAATGCGGTATCAGGTCAGTGAGCAGGTATAATCACGGCATATGGTCGGAAGTTGGAATTGTCTGAAACCCTTTCCCATGTTTCTGTGAAGGTGAACAATTTGTTCATGTATTCTCTTCCCTTTTGTAAATCATCAGATAATGATCTATCCCAGCTTCTTCAAAACGCGGACCTTCCGCAACAAATCCATATTTCCCGTAAAAACCGGCTACCTGCACCTGTGCATGCAGGTAAACGGGCCTGTTCAGGGGTAAAACTTCCTGAAGCAGATGCCTTACCATCAATTCACCGGCGCCCATGCCCCGGGCTTCACTGACCACGGCAAACCGCTCCAGTTTAATGCCTTTTGATGTTTCGCGTCGCCGGCAGGTAGCTATTGCCTTGCCGTCAGCAAAAACCAGGTAATGGAGGCTGGAGTTTTCAAATTCATCGTATTCAAGCGCTTCGGGCACCTGCTGTTCCTTTACAAAAACCTGATACCTGATCCGGCGAGAAAGGGCGGTAAATTCATGCTGACCGGAAGTAAAACGTACAATTTTCATTCGGGAATGCATAAGGGAGTATCTGTGAAACACCGGAATCGGATTGGAGGTATGCCCCGGCTGAATTAAAAGTATAAAAAAAGCCTGTAACGGATTACAGGCCCTGTAAATTTTCAGATGGAATCCGGATAAAATCCAGCTATTTGACCACCTTATCGCCGTCGTAGGCCCATTTCACGTAAACTGCGCCCCAGGTGAATCCCGCGCCAAAGGCAGCCAGGATAATGTTATCTCCCCTTCTGAGCTGATTTTCCCATTCCCAGAGGCAGAGCGGCAAAGTGGCAGAAGTGGTGTTGCCGTAACGCTGAATGTTGATCATTACCTGCTCTCTTTTTATGCCCATGCGTTGGGCCGTGGCCTCGATGATGCGCATATTTGCCTGGTGCGGAACCAGCCAGTTCAGGGTTTCGGAAGTAATCCCATGTTTTTTCATCATATCCACCGACACATCTGCCATTTTGGAAACAGCCCATTTAAAAACAGCCTGTCCCTCCTGATAGATGTAATGTTCGCGGGCATCAATGGTTTGGTGGGTGGGCGGTTTAACCGATCCACCTGCTTTCTGGTGCAGATGAATTCGGCCAACACCATCGCTCTGCAGCATGGCATCCATCACACCGTAGTCTTCCGCTACCGGCTCAAGCATAACCGCAGCAGCACCATCGCCGAATATCGGACAGGTGGCCCGGTCGGTGTAATCCACAATTGACGACATCTTGTCGGCGCCAACCACAATAACCTTTTTATGAGATCCCGATTCAACAAACTTTGAAGCGGCAGTCAGTGCGTAAAGAAAACTGGAGCAACCGGCATTCATGTCATATCCGAAGGCATTCCGGATATCGGTCTTGTCGGCGATAATATTTGCAGTTGCAGGGAACAGCATGTCGGGTGTAACCACACCACAGATAAGCATATCAACTTCTTCGGGTTTTGTGTTGGTTTTGCGGAGCAATTCCTTCACAGCTTCTGCACCCATATCTGAAGTGCCTTTACCTTCACCCTTCAGTATCCGGCGCTCTTTGATGCCGATGCGGGTCATGATCCACTCGTCGGAGGTGTCTACCATCCGGCTGAGTTCATCATTTGTCAGGATATAATCAGGAACGTAACCACCCACTCCGGTAATCGCAGCTCTTATTTTAGTCATCGGCAGTTCAGTTAAATATTAATTTAATCTCTAACAACAACAGTTACCCTGGAAAGCGCCCGCTTGATTTTTTGTGAAAGCCTGGCATGGTAAACATCCCGGGCAAGCAACAACATGTTTTTGATGGCGACATCATTCGAAATACCGTGCCCGACAATTACTGTGGAATTGATACCAAGAACCGGCGTTCCGCCGTAATTTTCATAATTGAAACGGGTGAAGTAATCATCGGTAATCCCACGCTTCATCATCATCCTGAACATTCCTTCGATGTTTTTCAGTAGTATATTACCGGTGAATCCATCACAGACTATTACATCAGCCTTGGATTTGAAGAGATCCCTGCTTTCAATATTTCCGGTAAAGTTAAAGTCTTTGCCCTCTTTCATCAGCTGATAGGTTGCCTGGCTCAAAAGATTTCCCTTACCTTCCTCATGACCAATATTCAGCAGGGCTACCCTGGGATTATTGATCTTATATACATTTCTGGCCATGATGCTCCCGAGCAGGCCAAACTGATACATTACATCCGGCTTGGCATCGGGATTTGTGCCAATGTCAAGCAGCAGGCTGAGGCCTCCGTTCTCCTGGGGCAAAACAGTGGAAGTACAGGGACGGATCACGCCCTGGATGTTGTTAACGCTGTAGATGGCACCTACGAGCATCGCCCCGCTGCTGCCGGCACTTGCAAAAGCATCAATCCGCTTGTGTTTAAGCTCTTTAAACCCGATACTGATGCTTGATTCCGGCTTGCGCACAATGGCATGCGTGGGATGTTCTCCCATGCCAATTACATCATGTGCATGAACGATGTCGAAAAGCCCCGGGTCTGCATGGTGCTTTTCAAGTTCGCCCAAAATAATTCCGGTTTCCCCGATCAGCACAATTCGATCAGACGGCGATAATTCTTTCTGGGCTAGTAATGCTCCGGCAATAGTAGCAACCGGGGCGAAATCACCGCCCATAACATCGAGTCCGATTTTCATCTGACTTTGTTTTGGTTAGAAAAGCGTGACTGCAAGAGGCGGAAGCTTAAGCTGTGGCCGCTTTTTCAATGGCAAGCTTGCCTTTATAGTAACCGCACTCGCTGCAAACACGATGGTACAGAACAGAGGCTCCGCAATTTGAACAAATGGTAATCGTAGGAGCTACTGCTTTGTAATGCGTCCTTCTCTTTGCTGTCCTGGTTTTTGAAAACCTATGTTTTGGATTTGGCATTTCGGTTTTTTTTAAGTGTTATTATTTATTCAAAATTCAAGTCTTTCAACTTATCCCAGGGGCTATCCGTTTCACCATGGGATGACAGCTCGTTCAACCTTTTCAGGATATCAGGATTACAGGTACTTTCACCCTGTTCGTTCACGGGATGAACCACCCTGTAAGGAACCATCAGATGAAGGTAATCAAAGATCAGCGATGAGATATCAATATGCGTCTCATTTTCAGGAATGATGAGCACATTGTCATCTTCTTCCGAGTAAGCCTGACCAAACCTGATAAAGTATTCTTCCTTACCCTCAACAGGCAGATCAAATTCATCAAGACAACGGCTGCAGGTCACCCTGATGGTTCCTTTCATCTGAAAATTGAGGACAAGCATCCGCTCCATTTTATTCAGTTCAAGGTCCACCTGAACACTGGCTTCCCTGATCTCCCCATAGTCGAACGATCCAAAGAACTTATCGTCAATGACGTAGCTAAACCTGTGGTTTCCAGCATTTAAACCAACAAATGGAATTACAAATTGTTTCAGGTAATCCACTGCTTAAATTGTTTCAGGTTTAAGGGGTGCAAAAGTAGAAATTAAAATTATGATAACCAAATAAAAAATCCCGGCTATCTTCCTCAGCCGCAACCTAATCCCCGGTAAAACCGGATAGTGCGTGAATCCGGCAATTACTTAAAGGCCTTCTCGGGTAAGCCGTCGCCGGTCATGGCAAGCCGCTTCATATAATCAGGCACCGGCCTCCCCAATAGTTTATCCACATAAATTTTGGCAAGGTATTGTCCAAGCATGAAACCCTGCCCCCTTAATCCGACAAACAAACCAAGCTCCGGATCAATAATCATGCGCGGTTCAACATAATAACCGGCCCAGACTGCCTGGAAGCCGACCGACGCGAGATTGGGGAACCAGTTGACAAATACCTCCGAGGCAATTTCAAGGAATTGTTGCGAATTGATCTTCAAATTCTTGTCTGTTTCCATCGGATCAACCGCAGGGGAAGCGCAACCGATAATCTGACCGGTTTCGGCAAGCTGCTGACCATATACCGCAACAAATCCCTTATACTTTCTGCGGTCGATGATCATATCCAGCGGACTGCCGTGCAACCCCATCATGGGGAGCCTGCGGGTGATAAAGGCCTGATGTTTCACGGGATAAAGGCCAGTTTCAATGCCCAGCATATTGGCAAACTTAGCCGCCTCAGGACCCAGGGCGTTAACAAAAACCTGTGTATGATATTCAATGTATTGTTTGTCATGATCCTGCACCAGTACTTTATAGGTGTCTCCGTCGCGATGCACCGCGATCAGTTTGCAGTCTTCCTTTACGGTGCCTCCATTGCGGATACCGATCCGGCGGATCAGGTCAATGACGCGACCGGGGGTGGCCTGCCAGCAATCACGGGTTATCTGCGCTCCTATGTATGTATCAAGTCCCGGGTTGATGAAAGAAGAGATCTCTTTTGCATAGTCTTTCGGTTCAACCATGTAAGCGTCGGACCAGGCGCGTGCCGATTCAAGGGCTTTATAGGTTGCCTCATCATGGGCAAAATTCACATAATTGATCTGCCTGAAATTCACATCATGGATCTTCTGAAGATCTTTGAAAATTTCGAGGTTATGCCGGGCGATGTCGGCAATTTCGGGAAGACTGAATGCCGGCCGTCCTCCGGCAATATTCCGCCACGACGCCCCTCTGCCCGAATTGACCAGTACCGGTTGCTCGCCGGCTTCAGCCAGATACCTGAAAAGGGCCGATCCGCCGATACCGCCGCCGGCGACCAGCGATTTAACTTTGACAATCTTCGGTTTCTTTCCGTTACCACTGATAAACACCTCTTCATGAACATCCCGCGGATAAAGCTCTCCCATCGAAAGCTGGTTGGATAAAGGCCCGCGGGGGGTGGCGTCGCCAACGATCGAAATATCATAATTCCTCAGCGTTTGTTTCAGCCTCCGTATGCACCGTTTCCCGCGGCATGCACCCATTCCCAGACGGGTGGTATGTTTCACCTCATCCACCGAGATAAACTTCCGGTCGCCGATGGTTTCAAGGATTTCGCCCAAGGTAACGTCATCGCAGTGACAAACATACATTTCCTCCTCCTTCCTGTATTCAACAGGGGTCATGGTAACAGGTTCAGGATATTTTTCCCTGACAATAAATCCCCGCACGCCGATCAGATCATTTCCGTGAATGGTGGTGGCCTTCACCCTGGCGATATTGGTCTTGTTTGGTTTCTTCAGTATCTTTTCAATGATTCCTTCGCCCAGAATTTTCCCGTTATTGTCCACAAGAAATACTTCAGATTTCTCCTCTGCATGATACTCAATGGGCAGAAACAACCAGTCCTTGGCGGTATTATAGCCGAAAATGGCCAGGCCGGGACACTGATAAACACAATCCATACAACCTATGCACTTATCAAAGTCAATCTTCGGAACAGTGCTGGTAGAGGTTTTTGTGATGGCGCCATGCGGACAGGCAAATTCGCAGGGATTACAGGCAAATCCGTAAAGGCAGTCGATCTGCACAAAAGGCTTGGCTGCCAGACGTTCAGGCGAAGGTTCAAAAGGTTTTTCAATCACCCTTACCGGATGCTGCTGAGAATCGATATACTCCTTGGAAATATTCAGAAACTCATCGTAACTGAACCTGGTTCCGATCTCATTCATGATTTCAAAGGCCACCTGTTTGCCCCTGAGTACGGCGCTGGTTCCCTCTCCGATGCGAATGGCATCACCTGCACCAAAGCAGGCCCTGCCGAAAACCTCATTGCCCTTGATCAGTAGTTGATCGTCGGGTACCAGACCGGTACAGATATTGATGGCATCAATGCCTTCTATTACTTTTTCGGTTCCCGGAACAGGTTGAAAGTCCTTACATTCGGCAACCACCGCCCCGGTAATTCCGTCGTGGTTTTCGTTGGGGATGGCTTTAAGCAGAATATGCGACAAGATCACCGGAATTCCCAGCCGGCGCACCCTGTTTGCCTGAACAGGGAACCCGCCTTCGAAAGGCTGCGCTTCAATAATGGCCTTAACATTGGCACCAGCCTGCATCAGCTGATAGGAAGTAAGATAGCCGATATTTCCGGCCCCTACAGTAAGGATATTCTTCCCGAGAAGGGTAAACTCGGTGTTCATCATCTTCTGCACGACCGCGGCGGTGTAAACACCCGGTAAGTCATCATTCTCAAAGGCAGGCATAAACGGGACGGCGCCGGTGGCAACAACCATATATTCAGCATCGACATAATAAATTTCATCCGTTTTGATGTTTTTCACCGCGATGCGTTTCCCTTCGAGCAGGTCCCAAACGGTGGAATTCAGGAAAATACCCGAATGATCTTCTCCGGCAAGAGTTTGGGCAATATCGAACCCGCGCATGCCGCCGAACTTTTTTTCCTTTTCAAAAAAGAAGAATTGGTGGGTTTGCATCAGAAACTGTCCGCCTATCCGGTCGTTGTTATCGATAACGATATTGTCCACTCCGTGTCTGTTCAGCTCTTCGCGGGCGGCAAGTCCGGCAGGCCCTGCACCAATGATGGCAACGACGGTTTTGAATACGCGGGTCGGGTTTTTCTTATCCGGCTCCACCATGGCCGGACTGAAATCATGCGGGATTTCACTTACCTGCTTAACATTATCGACCAGGGTGATACAAATACGCCTGATTTGTCCGTCGACCAGCATTTCGCAGGCACCGCATTTTCCGATACCACATTCGAGACTTCTTTCCCGGTTCTTAAGACTATGGCTATGCACCGGATATCCGGCCTGATGAAGGGCGGCAGCAATGGTAAATCCCTTTTCCCCGGTGATTTGCTTTCCTTCAAAGGTGAAAGTTACTTTTTCTGATTCCTTGATCTCGAGAATCGGGTGAACTTCTATTTTGTGCATCTGAGTAGAATTATCAGTGATTAAAGCTCTTTTAGTAAAACCGGATAAATCATTTATCCTGTCCTGAATCAAATCAGGCGCGGCAAATTTATAACTATTTGTGCTGTCAGGTTAAAAACTGTAAAGAAAAATCAATGCCTATATAAATCATTATCAACCCATTAACTTAGAATCATTATAAATAAGCGCCTGGGATTCGCAAACGATTGCGCTAATCATATACAAAATGTAGTATTATAAAATTCAGGCAGCCAGGGAAGATAAATTAATATCTAACTGAAAATCAATCAATAAAAATTGAGATAAACGTTAAGTATCATGGCTGTAGTCTTGTTTTGCGCTGATTAACAAGTGAATAATAATAAGTTAAAAATAAAAGATTGGATTTAATTTGCTAATTTTGCACATTATTTCGACAATAACAGGTTCTATTATGGAAAAAGCGAGGATACTGTTTGTTTCTCAGGAAATTATACCTTATCTGAGAGACAGTCAGATGGGTTATATCGGCAGGCATCTTCCTCAGGGAATTCAGGAGAGGGGACGCGAAATCCGCACATTTATGCCCAGGTTCGGGCATATCAACGAACGCAGAAATCAGCTGCATGAAGTAATCCGTCTTTCGGGTATGAACCTGATCATTGACGATACAGACCATCCGCTTATCATTAAGGTTGCATCCATACAATCGGCCAGGATGCAGATTTATTTTATTGATAATGAGGATTATTTTCAGCGGAAGTTCATGTTCCGCGACAAGAACAACAAGTTTTACAAAGACAATGACGAGCGTGCCGTATTTTTTTCTCGCGGGGTGATAGAGACCGTTAAGAAGCTTGGCTGGGCCCCTGATCTTATCCACTGCCACGGCTGGATGACCAGCCTTGTGCCGCTCTACATCAAGCGCGCCTACCGTGATAACCCGCTATTCAGCGACACCAGGGTGGTGATGTCAATCTACGACGATGATTTTGAAGAAGCCTGGAACAAGGATTCGGGCAATAAAATCAAGCTTGACGGAATAACAAACAAAGATCTCAAACACTATAAGAAGCCCACTTACGTTAATGTAATGAAAACGGCCATCGATTTTTCTGACGGTGTTATCGTCGGCAGTGAAACCGTTAATGCCGAGCTGCTTGATTACATCAACGAGACCGGGAAACCAATGCTGCCGTATCAGCCGCTTGACAGGTTTATTGACGCTTATAACATTTTTTATGATAAAATCATAAGCAGCCAGCCTGCAGCATCTGAATAAACCTTAATCTTGCATTGCTTGTCAATACTTCTTCAATCAGATTTTAACGTGCACAAACTCAGCTTCAACCGGGCCATTCTGGCCATAATTTTCGCGCTGTCAATCACCTCCTGCAACAAAGAACCCGACCTGATCGGGATAGATCTTTTACCCGACAGCGATTATCTCAACCTGAGCTTTACCGACACTTCAACCATTATCGCCTATACGGTAAGGGAAGATTCGCTGCGCACAGACGAGCTGTCGGCAAACCTTTTGGGCTATATGAATGATCCTGTATTCGGGAATGTGCTGGCATCAATTTATACACAATTCCGTTTGCCGACAAACAATGTTACCTTTGGGGAAAATCCCGTTGCAGATTCCATTGTGCTTACCCTGAAATATTCAGGAATTTACGGCGATTCTTTGTCGCAACACACGGTAAGGGTTTTCGAGCTTGCCGACTCTATCAATGTTGATTCCTCTTATTACTCTCATAATACCGTTCCGGTGATTCCCCAGCAGATCGGCGAAGCTGTTTTTGTTCCCAATCTGGTAGAGGCAGATTCGGTCGATGGTGCCTTTGTTGCCCCGCACCTGCGGATCACGCTCACCCAGGCATTTGCTGAAAAGATCATGACTGCCGGCGAAGAAACCCTTTCGTCAAATGCTTATTTCCTTGAGGTTTTTAAAGGCCTGCACATCACCGTGGATCCTTTCACCACTACCGCAACAGGCTCCATTCTCTCATTCGACCTGGTGGATGACCTTTCCAGGATAACCATCCATTATCACAACGATACCGACACAACCTCCATCAGGCTTCCCATCAACGCCTCCTGTGCCCGTTTCAATAATTACGAACATTTTAATTATTCGGGGGCTGATCCGGAACTTCTTCAGCAACTCGCCGGAGATACCACAGCAGGAGCTAACCGTATTTTTCTGCAGGCAATGGCGGGAACAAAAGTAAAACTGAGAATTCCTTACCTTAAAAATATCCCGGAAAACGCACGGATTGCAGTAAATGAAGCATTGCTGATATTTACCAATGACGATCCCGGATCCAGCCTGCCTCCGCCCACACAGCTTGCCATCAGGGCGCTGAGCAGCACCGGGGCGTATGTTGTTTTGCCCGACGAAAACATAGGTTCGGCCTATTTCGGAGGTAAATATATCAACAACAGTGAATACCGCTTCAGGCTCACCAAATATGTACAGGACAGAATGCGATACCCGGAAGCGGAAGATCACGGATTGATGATGGTGATTGCCGGTTCCTCCCTTACCGCAAACCGGGCGGTTATCAAAGGCCCGGCCAGTAGCAACAACCGGGTTAAACTCGTGATCTATTATACCCTTGTTGAGTAATACGCTACATTTTAAAATTTCTTAATTACTCATTCGTATACAGATTTCAGGGCCGGTTTCTGAATTTGTTCTTTTTAAAGCAGTACCTTTGTACCTGCTTCCGTTAACCAGAAGCATGCATCCCTGAACGCATGCAAAAAGAATGGCCAGGGTGTTCTTAGTAAAACCACAGGGACCAAACGCTGTTTATAAATAGAAACCGTCGAAAGTGATACCTGATCCGGTCTCTTTATGATCAATGTTTCAACAGATTACTTTCGATGAACAATTTGATTAAGTATCATTGACCAGGTCGTTATGATTTAATGAAATTAAAACAGGAATTATGTGTGGAATAGTTGCTTATATTGGCCCGAGGCAGGCATATCCGATTCTGATCAAGGGATTACACCGGCTTGAATACCGCGGATACGACAGTGCCGGGGTTGCTGTGCTCAACAGTGATCTTAAGTTATATAAGTGTAAAGGTAAAGTAGCAGCTTTGGAAGAAGCTGTTAAAGATAAAGACCTTTCGGGGAATATAGGTATCGCCCATACCCGCTGGGCGACACACGGAGAGCCGAACGATGTGAATGCCCATCCCCATTTTTCCTATTCCAGGAATCTGGCCATCATTCACAATGGAATTATAGAAAACTATGCTCCGCTTAAAAATGAACTGATAAACAGGGGATTCCGTTTTGAGAGTGAAACAGACACCGAAGTGCTGATTCACCTGATAGAAGACATTGAAATCAATGAAAAAGTAAGTCTGGCCGAAGCTGTTCAGATCGCGCTTAACCAGGTAGTAGGCGCTTATGCCATTGTAATCATTGATAAAAATGACCCTGATACGCTGATCGCCGCCCGCAAGGGAAGCCCGCTGGTTGTCGGTATCGGTGAAAATGAATTTTTTGTTGCTTCGGATGCCACACCTATTGTGGAGTATACCCGCGAGGTGGTTTACCTGAACGACGAAGAAATTGCCATACTTCACCGCAATAAGGAGATAAAAATCAAGACCATTACCAATATCGAGAAAACCCCGTATATCCAGACCCTGGAGATCAACCTCAGCGCGCTGGAGAAAGAAGGGTTTGATCATTTTATGCTGAAGGAAATCTACGAGCAGCCCCGGTCGATCCGCGACAGTATGCGGGGCCGCCTGAAAGCCCGTGAAGGCATTGTGCTGCTGGGAGGTATCATCGACTATCAGCAGAAACTGGTGAATGCCAAACGCATCATTATCATTGCCTGCGGCACCTCGTGGCATGCCGGACTGGTCGGGGAATATCTTTTTGAGGAGCTGGCACGCATCCCCGTTGAGGTAGAATATGCTTCGGAGTTCAGATACCGGAATCCGGTTATCTACGAAGACGACGTTGTAATTGCCATCTCACAGTCAGGTGAAACCGCCGATACCCTTGCCGCCATCGAACTGGCAAAATCGAAAGGTGCAACCATCATCGGCGTCTGCAATGTAGTCGGATCATCCATAGCCAGGGCCACACATGCAGGATCGTATACCCATGCAGGCCCCGAAATCGGCGTTGCCTCCACAAAGGCATTCACCGCACAGGTTACCCTGCTTACGCTGATGGCGCTGATGCTTGCCGACAGCAAAGGGACAATCTCCAAATCGAGGTTCAACCAACTTCTTCATGAACTGGATGACATTCCCGGCAAGGTGGAGGAAACCCTGAAAGTTAACGATAAAATCATAGAGATTGCCACAGTATTCAAGGATGTAAGAAACGCCCTTTACCTGGGCAGGGGCTATAACTTCCCTGTTGCCATGGAGGGCGCGCTCAAACTGAAAGAGATCTCCTATATCCATGCCGAAGGTTATCCGGCCGCGGAAATGAAACATGGGCCCATCGCGCTGATCGATGAAGAGATGCCGGTGGTTGTGGTTGCCACCAACAAGGGGACCTATGAAAAGGTGGTGTCGAACATTCAGGAAGTGAAAGCCCGGAAAGGCAAGATCATTGCCATTGTCACCGAAGGCGACGAAACCGTGAAAGCCCTGGCAGACCACATCATTGAAGTCCCCGAAACCGAGGAGATGCTTGTTCCCCTTATCGCAACCATTCCGCTTCAGCTGTTGTCGTACCATATAGCGGTGATGCGCGGATGCAACGTGGATCAGCCCCGGAACCTCGCCAAAAGCGTTACCGTAGAGTAATTGCGGCTGAAGCCATCTGCTGAAAATCATTCAGCAAAGACGATTTTTTCTGAACTGAAATCATTTTCTCCCGGAAAAGTCAGGCCCCGGGTCGCGACCGACGTTACTGTTGTTGTTTCCTGATCTCTTCAACCGCTTTGTGGTAGGTTTTATCCGTACGCAGATAAACAGGATAGAATCCCTTTTCATCAAAAAGGTTTCGGGCAATCAGCGCCTTCATCAGGTTCTCCAGTTCTTCACGGACAAAGGCAATGCCCTTTTGATCAGGTTCAACACCTTTTTCTGAAGCAAATCTTATCATTCTGTTAAAAAGATCCGGAGTAATGTTAAAATTCCGGTCAAACTCCTCAAAAGTCCTGAATTTCTTTAATCCCGGCCTGTTATTATCGGTATAATCAAAGGTGAACTGGTAAACCAGCCCTTTGCCAAGCAGTTCATTGTAATAGCGGTAATTCTCATTTTTCTCAACCGGGATAAAGATATCCGGCATGATACCGCCGCCACCATAAACCACGCGACCTCCGGGGGTAGTATATCTCAGAGAATCATTAAAGTGGATGCTGTCGGCGCTTTCAAGCTGCCCGCTGATCATCCGGTTATACAATTCTTCCTCGTACTCTTCCGTGTGACCGTTTTTATAGGGTTTCTGAATGCTTCTTCCTGTGGGCGTGTAGTAACGTGCTACCGTCAGCCGGATGGCTGAGCCGTCGGGAAGCGATAGCTGCTCCTGTACAAGCCCCTTTCCGAATGAGCGGCGACCGATGATCAGTCCCCGGTCGTTGTCCTGAATGGCGCCGGCCAGAATTTCGCTGGATGAAGCCGAACCTTCATCAATCAGTACAACCAGGCTGCCCTTTTCAAATATTCCTTTCCCGCTTGCATGGGCATACTGGGCCGGCCGGTTATACCCGCTCGTATAAACAATCAGCTTCCCTTCTCCCAGAAATTCATCCGAAACCGTGATGGCCGTCTGAAGGTAACCTCCTGAATTCCCCCTCAGGTCAAGAATCAGGCTTTCCATTCCCTCATTTTTCAATCCGAGAAGCGCCTTTGTCAGCTCTTCGGTTGTGGTGGCTGAAAATTTGGATAATTTGATATATCCGATACCTGGCTCGGGCATAAATGAGATATCGACGCTGTAGGTCGGGATGACATCACGCGTTATCGTAAATGGAATGAGTTCCTTAAACCCTCTCCGGAAAACACTGACGTTTACCCGGGTGCCCCGTTCGCCTTTCAGGCGCTTCATCACTTCATTCGTCGACATCTTCACCCCGGCGATCACCTCCCCGTCAACATTTACTATGCGGTCGCCGGCCAGAATTCCGGCTTTTTCGGAAGGGCCGCCGGCAATGGCGTTGATGATGTAAACCGTATCGTTCTCCATCCTGAACTGCACCCCTATGCCGTCAAAACTACCCAGCAGCGGATCGTTTACCTCGTTAAACTCTTCGGCTGTGATAAAACTTGAGTGAGGGTCCAGATCGGAAAGCATGCCCGTAATGGCCGATTGTCTGAGTTTGTATACATCCACCGAATCAACGTATTCCTGTTGAATGTATGTGATGACATTGTCAACCGGGTCAAAATTTCGGTTGTGGATACGTTGAATCAGGTTCTGATCGGTTGAATTGACCTTTACCAGGGAAGCGCCCAGGAAAATTCCGGCTACAAGCACCAGGGCAAAGGCTATTGGCAGGTATATCGCTGATCTTTTGTTGTTATACATGGTTCATTTCGTTCGTTAAGCGGTTTGCAAAATTAGGTAAAAAACCGCCAGCGTCGCCGGACAGGCCGGAAGAACCGGAGATCATCGCCTCAGGTAGCGGGCAGCAAGGTTGTCATATATACGGATTTCATCCAGCGCGTTTCCTTTGTCATCAAACAGCCGCCTCCAGGTGTTGAGTGGCTCCCAGATGCAGGCGCCCTGTCCCCTGCCGCCGGGCAGGCTGAATACAAGATCGTGAATTTCCTTCTTGAAGGCGCTGTATTCCGCGACGTTGACATCCTTGCCATAGCGCTCCGCAAGTGTATGCATGGTGCGTGAGAGGTCTTCGGGGGTGCCGTGCCAGCGGGGATAGTACGAAAGTCCGATCACGTCAAAGTCCACCCCGCGGGCAAGCATATTGTCAAACCAGAAAACGGCTTCTTCCGTTTGTCCTCCCAACGCCAGATGCATCATCACGGGCATGGAAGGATCGGCTTCGCGGCAGGCTGCCACGCCTGCTTTCAGCAGTGAGGCCAGCTGATCCGGGTTACCGATATGACCCTCGGGCCATACAATGCCATGGTTGATCTCGTTGCCCACCTGCACCATCTGCGGAAGCGTGCCCTGGGCCTTCAGGCCCGAGAGCACCATCGCGGTGTAGTCACGCAAACTTCTTTGCAGGGTTTCAAAGTCCTGCCCTTCCCATGCCGAAGGTTTGTATTGCTGCTGGGGATCGGCCCAGTAATCGCTGTAATGAAAATCAAGCAGCAGGTTTAACCCGGCCGCTTTCACCCGCCTGGCCATGGCAAGCGTCTGATCATTTCCGCAGTAACCTTTGCCCGGAGAATAGCCCTTTTCATGCTCCGGATTCACAAAAATACGCAGGCGGATATAGTTAAATCCATGGTTCTTCAGCAATTCAATGGCATCCGTTTCAACGCCTTTGTCATAAAACTTCATCCCTTCATCTTCAAGCTGAGGGAGAAACGAGATATCGGCACCGATCATCGGGGGGTGTATGTGGGGAGAGGGCGGAAGCGGAAGAATGGCAGGCTGCATCAGCTGAAAACTTGCCGGCAGCAGGTGGATTTCGTGTGAAGCCGGCCACAGCCCTTCCGTGCTGGCTTCAACGGTAAACTTTCCGGGGGTATTGCCCGCGATCAGCACAAATTCGCATACGCCCCTGTTCAGCGAAGCCTCCCATACGGTAAGGGTATCAGCCCGGCTGAAAGGGTTCATCTCGTTGCGGCCGGCATCCAGCAGGTTCGCATCCCCGGTGACCGAAATCCGGAATGAAAGTTCCGCATCCGAGATTTCCCGGTCGAGGCTGTCGGCCACGCTCACCCTGACGCGGGTTTCCTCGCCATGACCGGCGCGCAGGGTGGTTTTGTAACAGGCCAGCACCAGGGTAACCGGCTTACCGGTTGCTACCCGGAAAAAGGACGAAAAATCTGTTGACTGCTCCTTTAGGCGACCGGAATTGCAGGCTGCCAGCACAAGGGCAAAAATTAAAACAATCAGCTTGAGTCTTTTCATGATATCAGTTTTAATTTTCCAATTAACCGGAACAGACTTTATTCCTGCCGGCATCACCGGAACGTGGCAGCAAGATAAGCAATTCCGGCAAGAGATCAACAGGAATTACCGGCAGGGCGCCTGCAGCATGTTCCGGCATTCCCGCCTGTTACCGGTTAGAATTTTCTGACAAGAACCAGAGCCCCAACGATCCTCCAAACCGGCAGAATCGCTCCCCGGGCACCCTTTTCCCGCAAAACTTAAGTGGAGCCCCTGGCAAAAAGTATCCGATCCGATGGTATGAAAAATTCGCACCGGAATCAATAACTTTTCTTACCTTTGCGTGCCCTTTTGCCCCGGTGGCGGAATTGGTAGACGCGTTGGTCTCAAAAACCAATGAGTGTGAGCTCGTGCCGGTTCGATCCCGGCCCGGGGTACGAAAGACCTCTGTAAGTGCTTTATAACAAGCATATAACAGAGGTTTTCTTTATTTATACTATTACCTGACTCAAACTTTTCAGTTCCTGACTTAGTTTCTGCTTTTTATCCGCAAAAAATTTCACGCGATCACCATTACAGAAAAGATTAAAATTCCTGTGGTTCAAGTGGCTTTTACCGGTTTCCCGGGATAATTAAACGGGCTAATCTTCGCCCCGATACCGGATTGTTTCCCAAAAAAGTAAACAGTCCGGGGCTTTTAATTTCAGCTTTAGCGGAGAAGCAGAATATACCGCTTCAATCCTTTTGCCTGTTGCATATTTTTCTTTAATGTTATACATTTGGGCCTGAGTTGCGTATATAATTTAGTAATTCCAAGCGCTTTTAAACGTTTAAAAATGAGATAACGTCAGTGATCTTTTGAATTTAGTCTTGAATGACAATAAGTTAAGCCTAATCTTAAGCGCCGGTTAAATTTCCTGGATTAGTCGCGGGTATGCACTCGTTGGCAACAAGTGTAAAAAGACAGACGACAGACTGATACGATAGTGATAAATTGAAAATAGAAAGGATTTTGCTTTTTGATAGCACAGTGCAAATTTGATGGAAATTTATTTTGTTTTTTTCTTCCCCCCGCATAAAAAAGAAGAAAGAAACCCCGCCCACAAAACAGCACATTTGCAAATCGCACAAGCCAACGCACGACCTAAATTTGCAAAAGAGCTGTTTTTTCCCCACGCGCCACTGCTAATTTGGAAAGTTTAGTATCTTTGGACAAATTTGTCAAATTGAATACGTCAAAATGAAAATATTTGGAGAATATATCAGAAAATTGAGGGAAGACAAGCAATTGCCTTTAAGAAAAGTTGCTGCTGCTCTTGATATTGACACTTCAGTTTTAAGTAAGATTGAGCGAAACGAAAGAAAACCAACTTCTGAAATGATTCCTGTGCTTGCTGAAACTCTTGATAAAACTGAGAAAGAAATCCAAATTACTTACATAAAATTTTTGATTCTTAATGATTTGGGAGATTTGAAGTATTTAGAAGATGGATTAAACGAAACCCTCAAATTGATTAAGTAATTATTGCATGGCAGAAAATACAACACATATAGACCATTCCGATTTAACCTTTTTCACTAACGAAGAAGGTCAAAGTCTTTTAAGTCGCTTCAAAGCTACTCTTAAAGACACACAATTATTTGATGTACTTGTTGGCTATTTCCGTACAAGTGGATTCTATCAACTCTATGAATCATTAGAACCAGTTGAGAAGATTCGAATATTAGTTGGGCTTAATGTTGACCGTGAAACTTATGATATTATGCAGTATCATGAGCAATTGGGAATGCTTGATTTTGAATCGCATCAAAGAACTAAAAAACAATTTCAACAAAACCTGAAAACTGAAATTGAAACAAGCAACGAGAATGACAATCATCTGGAAATTGGGATTAAAAAATTCATTGAGTTTTTAAAGACCGAACTTGAAAATCAAGAACAGGATAAATCAAATGGCGGAAATGGGAAGAAGTTAGAAATCCGAGCTTATCCGTCAAAAAACATTCATGCTAAGGTTTATATTGGCAGATTTTACCCCGATGATAGAGATTATGGCTTCGTAATTACGGGTTCAAGTAATTTTTCTGAATCTGGATTTATTGCAAATCGTGAATTTAACGTGGAATTGCGAAAGAAAATGGACGTTAAATTTGCCGAAAATCAATTCAATACACTTTGGAAAGAATCGGTTGATATTTCGGACGATTTCATTGATACCATAACCAAAAAGACTTGGCTAAATGATGCAATTACGCCTTATGAATTGTATTTAAAACTGATATACGAATACCTTGAAGAAGATATAAACCTTGCAGATGAATTCGACCCATTTTTACCTGATGGTTTTATGAAACTTAAATACCAAAGTCAGGCTGCAATTCAGGCAAAAAAAATATTGGAAACATATAACGGTGTGTTTTTAGCTGATGTAGTGGGTTTAGGCAAAACTTTTATAACTGCTTTGTTGCTTCAACAACTACAAGGACGCACTTTAATTGTTTGCCCACCTGTGTTAAAAGACTACTGGAAAGATTCTCTTTTCGATTTCGGAGTTCGTAGTTTTGAAGTGGAATCATTAGGCAAACTGGAACATATTATTAAACGAGGATTGGAACGTTTTGATTATATTGTGGTTGATGAAGCCCACCGTTTTAGAAACGAGAACACACAATCGTATGCTAATCTATTGGATATTTGCAGGGGTAAAAAAGTTATTTTGGTAACTGCAACTCCGTTAAATAATACTGTTGATGATATATTTGCTCAAATTAAACTTTTTCAGGCACCCAAGAACTCAACAATTCCAGGCGTACCAAATCTGGAGAAATTCTTTAACGGATTAAAGACCAACCTTAAAAAGGTTGAGAAAACTGACCCACAATATAAAACCCTCATTAAAGAAGTATCGAATGAGATTAAAAACAGCATACTACGTTATGTAATGGTTCGCCGTACACGTACCGATGTTGTGAAGTTCTTTAAAGGCGACATGGAAAAACAAGGTTTGGTATTTCCCGAAGTGGACAATCCACAACAAATAATTTACAAATACGAAGGAAAGCTTGAAGGTATTTTTAATGACACCATAAAATATTTACATTCTTTTACTTACGCCCGATATACACCTTTGCTTTATTATGTTGGGAATAAAGTTTTAAGTGAATTCGAAAAGCAACAACAACGTAACGTTGGTGGTTTTATGAAAGGCATTCTGGTGAAACGGCTCGAAAGTAGTTTCTATGCTTTTCGCCAAAGTGTAGACCGTTTTATTGATTCTTACGACCGTTTTATTGAGATGTACAAAAATGGTACGGTATACATTAGCAAAAAAGTAAATGTTTATGACTTACTCGATAATGACGATTTTGAAAAACTGGAAAGTCTTGTTGACGAAGATAAAGCGAGCAAGTACGATTCAAAAGATTTTAGAAAAGAGTTCGTTGAAAAACTGGAATTTGATTTGCAAGTTCTAAAGGATATAAAAGCTCTTTGGGCTAAAGTTGACCAAGACCCTAAATTAGAACAGTTCATTGCTGAATTGAAAACGAACAAAGCACTAAAGAAAAATAAACTTGTTGTTTTTACTGAATCAAAAGAAACGGGCGATTATTTATACAATGCACTTATCGAAGAATTTCCAAATCAGGTTATGTTCTATTCGAGCATTGGCGGACGACATACAAATAAAACACTGACTTCAAATCATGCCATTTCGCGCGATTTAATAAAAGACAATTTCGACCCGAACCGAAAGGAAAAATCGGACGATTTGAGGATTCTGATTGCCACAGATGTATTGGCGGAAGGTATTAACTTGCACCGCTCGAATGTAATTATTAATTACGACTTGCCTTGGAATCCAACAAGAGTTTTGCAACGAGCGGGTCGTGTAAATCGTTTGGGTTCTCAATTTCCGACGGTGCATATTTTTAACTTCTTTCCAACTACCCATTCCGATGAACATTTAGGATTGGAAATAAATATTACCAACAAAATCCAAATGTTTCACGATATTTTGGGCGAAGATGCTAAATACCTTACCGATGGTGAAGAAATTGGAAGTCAGGAATTATTCAATACTCTGAACAACAAACAAGCCTACACTGGTGAAGGCGAAGAAGGCGATTCTGAATTAAAATACTTGGAATTAATGCGTGACATTCGGGATAAAAACCCGGACTTTTTCAAAAAAATAAAAGAATTACCTAAAAAGGCACGTTCTGGATTTGTGAAAACAGAACTTGAAGCCAATCAACTGTTTACCTTTTTTAGAATTGGCAAACTAAAGAAGTTTTATCAAAATAATAATGGTAATTCTACTGAGATTACTTTTTTCGATGCAGTGCATAATCTGGAATGTACACCACTAACCAAACGAGCCAAAATCCCGGAAGATTATTTTCATTTATTGCAAACCAATAAAGCCCGTTTTGAGCTGGATTCAACTATTGGAATCGAACCTTCGGAAGCATCGGGCGGTCGATCGAATGCAAAATATATCGAAAACAGGCTAAAAGACAAGGTGTTTAAAAATTGTAAAACATTTACCGATACGGATGAAGAATTTATTGAAGGTGTAAAAAATATGTTGTTGAACGGAACCATTGCAAAACGAACAGCTCAAGATATTAAGAAAGAACTTGAAAAAACAATAGACCCAATGGATGTGCTGCATATTTTGCGTAAACACATCCGCTCAGTTGCCATCGAAACCATTGGTTCAAATAAATCTTTTCAACGCCGTGAAGTAATATTGTCTGGTTATCTTATTAAATAGTTATGGATAAAAATACTGCTACCAACCTCATAGAGTCAACATTCAATCAAGCTTTTGATGAAACCCGTTTTGAACTGTTTGCCAAAAACTTTTTGAACGATGTTGAACCCAAAAGCAACAGTTACAGCGGTCAATATATTTGGGACGATTACAAAGAGCATGTAAACACTTACAAGCGAATTGGCAAATACATTGACCCCGACGGTGAAGCCCTCGACATTCTGATTGTAGAAGTAAAAAGTGTTTTGAAACTCGAAAGGGCACGAACCGCTTTGCGGAATTTTGTAATTAAACACTTGGTGAAATTCGAGAAGGATTATGCCCTTGTTGCTTTTTATTCAAAACAAGACGAAGGTGCCGACTGGCGTTTCTCGTTCATTAAACTCGAACATCAAGCCTTTGTTGATGAAGAAAAAGGAAAAGTAAAAACCCGAAAAGAGTTTACGCCTGCCAAACGATACTCGTTTTTGGTAGGTAAATACGAAAAGGCATATACAGCCAAAAACCAATTGTTGCCCTTATTGCAAAATGTAAGCAGCAACGCCACCATCGAAGAAATTGAGAGTGCTTTTAGTATTGAAAAAGTTACCGATGAGTTCTTTAGCCAATACAAAGATTTGTTTGTAAAACTGTATGAGCATTTCGAAAACGATGCCGCTATTCAAAACGAATTGGTAAAATCAAACATTGATACTTCCCGCTTTACCAAAAAGCTGTTGGGGCAAATAGTTTTCTTATATTTCTTGCAGAAAAAAGGCTGGCTGGGTGTGCCAAAGGATAAAACCTGGGGCAACGGCGAAAAACGCTTTATGCAACAATTGTTTGACACATCGAAAAACGAAAAAAAAAACTTCTTTAAAGATTATTTGCAATACTTGTTTTACGAAGCCTTGGCAAAAGAGCGAGACAATGAAAACTCGTATTACGCTAAATTCGATTGCCGTATTCCGTTCCTCAATGGAGGTTTGTTTGAGGCAGAATACGACTGGAGAAACGCTAATATTTCCATTCCGGAAACTATTTTCCGAAACACGGATAAAAACAAATCTGGTGATACGGGTACAGGTATTCTTGACGTGTTCGACCGTTACAACTTTACCATAAAAGAAGATGAACCGCTTGATAAAGAGGTTGCCGTTGACCCTGAAATGTTGGGTAAGGTTTTCGAAAACATGCTCGAAATAACCGAACGCAAAAGCAAAGGAGCTTTTTATACCCCAAGGGAAATTGTGCATTACATGTGTCAGGAAAGCTTGATACACTACCTCGACAATTCGCTGAACAATTACACCGAAACATTTCAGGAAATTGGCGATAGCCAAACCAATATGTTCGGTAACGCAGGGAAGAAAGGACAGCACTCCATAAACCTTTCGCATCAGGGTATAAAAGTTCCTAAAATTGATATTGAACACTTTATCCGAAACGGGCATTTTGCATTAGAACATGACCAGCGTGTGGTAAACAAAGGAAAGGAAACACCCGATTACAAATTTATATTGCCTGAAAGCATACGCCAACATGCCGACCTGATTGATAAAAAGCTTACCGAAATAAAAATTTGCGACCCAGCCATTGGTTCGGGTGCTTTCCCAGTGGGATTATTACACGAACTGGTTAATGCACATTTAGTAATAAAGCCACATTTAAGCCCTAAGTATTTAGCAGAAAAGCTGAAAGCGATAAAGGGCGAAAACAACGGAGATGAACTAAGCGAAAGCCGTTACATATATCGACTGAAACGCCACATTATACAAGAAAGTATTTACGGTGTTGATATTGATGCCTCGGCTATTGATATTGCACGTTTACGATTATGGCTGTCTCTTGTAGTGGATGAAGACGATTTTGAACCCATTGAAACCTTGCCAAACCTCGATTACAAAATTGTTTGTGGCAACTCATTGATTGGAATGCCTGCTGATGTTTTTCCCGATTTGGAGAAGCAAAAGGAAATAGAGGATTTAAAACCACTTTTTTATAATGAAACAAACGAAACAAAAAAGAAGGAATTAAGAAAGCAGATAAATACCAAGATAAGGGAATTGCTTGATTCTATTGAGCGATTTGCAGGTTATAAAATAGACTTCGATTTTAAATTGTTTTTTTCAGAGGTGTGGCATGAAAAGGGTGGTTTTGATGTGGTAATTGGGAATCCGCCATATGTAAATATTGCAAATATTAAAGATGAAGGAATTAGAAAATTTTTAAAAACAAAATATCAGGTAGCAAGAAACAAATCAGACTTATATTCTTTTTTTACTGAAAAAGGATATGGCATTTGTAGGGCAAATGGCACTCTATATTTTATTGTTTCAAATAGTTGGCTTGGAATAGATAGTTTTTTGAATTTTAGAAAATTTTTAGTTGAAAACACAAAAATTATTGACTTAGTTAAATGCAATGGAAATGTATTTGATGCAACAGTAACTCCAGTAATTTTTGGTTTTAAAAAAGAGTCGGTAAAAGAAAACGAAATACCAATGCATTTACTTATAGATACTAGATTTGTTGTTCTTCCCAATAAATTGAAGTACTCCAATATAAGAAAATTGCCAAGTTTTCCATTTTCATTTGACCAGCAGTTTACATTTTCAATACCTGTAATTAAACTTGGCTCTATTGCCCATTTTACATTAGGTATTAAAACCAGTGATGATTTAAGATTTATATCTGATTCAAAAAGAGATAATGATTCTTATCGTTTAATTCGAGGTAAGGATGTTTCTCGCTGGAAAATTAAATATGCAAATAAGTGGCTCTGGTATAAACCAGAATTAATGAGTGAGAAAAAAGGTGCTGGACCAAGGAGATTAGAATATTTTATAACAGAAAAAAAAATAGTTATTAAGGATGTCGCTAAAGGTATAGAAGCTGCAATTGATAATAGTAGATACTTAACTAACGATACGTTAAATTCAATTTACAAATTAGAACAATATTCATTTGAATATATACTTTCAATTTTAAATTCTGAACTATTAAATGTTTGGTACTCTAATGTTTATTCAAGCGGTTTACATATCAAATTAAATGAACTTAGAGAATTGCCTATTGCTATAATTGACAAAAGTATTAATTCTAAAATTGATTTAGTTGTAGATTATATTCACGCAATTAATGAAACAGTACTGTTTACATTTTTTTCTACTGTTTTGAATGGAATTATTTATGAACTTTACTTCCCCACCGAACTCAAATCCGCTAACAAAGAAATCCTCAAACACCTTTGCGATTTAAAGCCCATAACCGACAGCATGAGCGAAGAAGAAAAACTGGCAGTGATACAAAGCGAGTTTGAACGTTTGTACGACCCAAACCACCCTGTACGCAATAACTTGGAAACATTGGATAGCATTGAGGAGGTTAGGATAATTAAGGAGGCGTTGAAATGAAAGGTTATAATACCAATTTAGCTTCAGAGTATTATGTACTTGCTACTCTTTACCGCTTGGGCTTTGATGCTTACATTACCCTTGGCAACAAAAAAGGTATTGATATTATTCTCAACCTAAATGATGAGAAGCAACTAACTATTGATGTAAAAGGCTTACAAGGCACAACCTTATTTCCTTTAGATAATGTAAATGAGAAAGCCGACAAGCCGAATCATTTCATTGTATTTCTATCGTTCTTAAATAAAATGGATGAAATTTCGGTAGTTCCTGAAATGTTTGTAATCCCACACAATAAAGTGAAAGATTTTCTATATCAAAACCCAAAAGGAAACCGAAAAGGTATAAACCTTTCTATGCTTCGCAATTCAGCCATAGATTATAAAAATAACTGGAACCAACTAAAATGAAAATCAAGAAAATAGAAATCCGTGATTATAAAGCTTTTTATGGTACTAAAGAAATAGCCGTTGATGGTAAAAACCTTTTTGTTTATGGAGAAAATGGTAGTGGCAAAAGTTCTCTTTACTATGCCTTAAAAGACTTTTTTCAATCATCAATTGAGGATTTCAATTACGATGAAACCGAAAACATTTTTATTGAAGAGGCAAACAAAGGCAATGGATATATAAAAGTGTTTTTCAATCCAGATAAGGATGGCAATACAACACCAACAGGCAAAGAATATTCGGTTACGAAAACAACAAAAAACACATATGCCACAGGTGATACCAGTATTCGTGATGCAATAAAGCTCAAAAGCTTTTTAACCTACAAACATCTTTTAGACATTCATCACATAAAGAAAAACGATGAAATTGATTTGTTTGATTTATTGGTTAAAGGCGTTTTAAAGCATTTTAAAAGCGTTGCCATTACTGGTAACAAAGAACTTGGCGAGTTATGGACTGATTTTGAAAAAGCTGTTGCAAAACCACTTGAAGGTACTGCATACAACATCACAAAGAAAAAATCCGATGTAGATGCTGCTTTGTTGGCATTCAATACAGCGTTTTCGAAACTATTTCAGGCTGGAAGTCCCGAAAATATTTTAAGATTTGCCCAACCGATACTTGATAAGTTCGGTCATAATATTGAAATAGAATTGCGTTACACAAGTACAAAAGTTAATGCGGATTATAGCACTTATGAACGCAACCATGTAAGGATTAGCATAAAATATTTGGGCAAAACAATTCCCAAACCTCATGTTTTCCTAAACGAAGCAAGACTTTCAGCCATTGCCATTTCAATTTATTTGGGAATGGTAAAACGGCATATCCAAGGTATTCCATGTAAAATACTTTTTCTTGACGATATATTTATTGGTTTAGACATAAGCAACCGTTTACCCTTGCTTAAAATCTTAGATTCGGATTTTGCAGCTTATCAAGTTTTTATAACTACTTATGATAAACCTTGGTATGAGTTTATAAAATCAAGTTATTTGCACAATAATTCGACTTGGAAAAGCTATGAGTTTTATGCGAGACGGTCTGCACAAGGGTTTGAAATACCAATAATTCACGAAATAAAGGATAGCTCTCATATTCAACATTACATAGATAAAGCACAATCATATTTTGACAATGGCGACAATAAAGCAGCAGGTGTTTATTTGCGTTCAGCATTTGAGTTTATTTTAAAAAGATACTGTTTTGGAAAAGTTCCAGTATTGTTCAATGCGGATACTTCAAAAATGAAAACAGATACATTCTGGAATGCAGTTAAGAAATACAAAACAGTCACTCCAGCATGTGGATTAACTCCTGCAACGACAACAGCGATTGACCATTTGATTACTTTGGTTCTAAATCCTTTAAGTCATCACGATGTAAATAAGCATGAAATTACAGCCGAAATTCAAAGTGCCTTAACAGTAATTAATACACTGAAAACAGAATTGAACTAATGAAGAGCCAACGCACAGTCGTAAGCACATTTGCAAGCCCACACGAGCGAACGCTCAAACCAAAGGCTTGCAAAAGAGCTTCCGACTTTCCTGCCCACGTAACCGCCTTTCAGGACGGTTTAAGGATTGCCCACGCTCAAAAAAACAAAATAAATTTGTTCTTCGCAGATAGGTAGGTGCAGATTGACAATGACAAGAAAATAAAAGCTATATAAATGAAATACAGACGGATATGAATGAACACCAGTTGCCAACATGCGGTATAGTTAATTGCCGGTGCAGTGCGTATTCGTGCGGCACAACTCGTATCAAAAGTAGTTGTAACTTGATAGGTAAGTGCTTCGTAATCGGCAACTAACCATACCGCCAACCGTTAGCATTAATGGCAGAAAACCGGTTCCAAAAGAGAATCACGATTGAAAAAGCATAAATTTGAAGCATAAAAATATATACATGGACAATCGTTTTACAGACATAATTCAGCTAATAAAACAATCTCGCACTAATGCCATAAAAGCCGTAAACGCTGAACTTATAAACCTCTATTGGAACACAGGAGAATATATCAGCAAAAAAATTGAACAATCAGAATGGGGCGACTCTGTAGTAACAGAATTAGCCAATTTCATACAGAAACAAGAACCAGAAATAAAAGGATTCTCCGACAAAAATATTTGGAGAATGAAGCAGTTTTACGAGACTTACAAAGACTTTCCAAAACTCTCACCACTGGTGAGAGAAATTAGCTGGACAAACAATCTGCTGATTTTTTCAAGGTGTAAAACCATTGAAGAAATGGAATGAAGTGATAATTAGTAAATAAATACGATTGCCTGATCGAGTAGACGACTCCGCCAGCGTAAACTGAATATTCCGGACTAAACCAGGCCACTATACAATAATCGATCAGGTCAATCCCGAAATCTTCAGTATTATCAGATCGTCTATTTTCTCCCGAAATCTGCCGGTATCTCTCCCCAGTGGGCCGTATCCCATTTGAGCACGGGGTTTTCCCATGAGTTTTGCTGAAGCCAGGTTTCGGCGCGCCTCAGCAAAAACATCAGGTCGGCGTTTTTTTTGTTCAGCTCCAGCTTTGTATTGGATTTTTTATCCTTCACCCACTTCAGCGCGGTTTTCGAATCACTGTAAACCGGGATTTTCAGGTTCCGCTGTTTCAGGTAGCCCAGCCCGTGCACGATGGCCAGAAACTCGCCGATATTGACGGTCCCTTCGGGGAAGGGCCCCTGGTGAAACAGCAACCTGCCGGTGGATGTTTCCACCCCCTGGTATTCCATCACCCCCGGATTGCCGGAGCAGGCGGCGTCAACGGAAATACTGGCCATGATGGGTCCCTTGCCGCTATCCGGCAATGAAGCTTTTACGAATGGTTTTCTGCTGAAGGCCGGCGGCCCGCTGCGGAATGCTTCAACCGCCTCCTTTTCCGTTTCATAGGATTTATACCTGGCGGTTTCAAATCCCTTTACCTGAAGCTCACACTCCGCCCAGGTCCGGAAAATCCCCTTTTCCCTTCCGCTCCAAACCACATAAAACTTTTGTTTTCCGGCCATCCGCTTATCCTTTTTGTGCCTGAACTGCAAAAGTACGAACATCAGCCGCTAATTTCGTATTTTTGTAAAAATCAGCGATAAACCCCATGTTCAGAACACTTTCAGCTTTTCTTCTGGCAATCACCCTGCTCACCGGATGCCGGCCCGGCAGAATTTATGAGGAATACCATAAATTTGACAAATATACCTGGGAAAGGTTCGACAAGGTGAAGTTTGAAATACCGGTGGAAGATGCCGGTACCGAAGGCGATATTGTATTTACCATCAGGCATATAACTCAGTATCCCTACCCGAACCTCCCGGTAAATATCATACTCACCACACCTTCGGGAGAAGAGCGTATTCTGGAAAAAGACATCAGGTTAAAAGATGAAAGTGACCGGTTTACCGGAAGCGTGGCCGGCGATCTCTGGGATGTGGAAGTGACCCTGTGGCCGGGTTTTTACTTTCATGAAACCGGCACTTACACCGTTGAGTTTGAAAATCTTATTCCCAAAATGGGTATCCCGGGGCTGGTGGATATCGGCCTGTATGTGAAGAAGCGGGAGAAGAAATAACTTAACACAATGTAGTCTGCACCATCAGACAGAGCCGCCCAGAATTTCAAGCGCGGTTTGCTGGTCGTTCCTGAGCTGGTTTTTCAGGATATCCAGGTTTCCGAATTTTTTCTCGTTCCTGATCCGTTTTACCAGTTTCACGGTGATGGTTTCGTAATAGATGTCATCATCGAAGCCGAAAATATTTGTTTCGATCGTGAGTTTATGCGCGTTGATGGTCGGCCGCATACCGATATTGGTCATGCCGTTATACAATTTCCCCCGGCAGATTACCCTGGAGGCGTACACGCCCATTGAGGGGATCAGCTTGTCCGGGTCGTCCACGTAAAGATTTGCTGTGGGATATCCGATCAGTTTCCCGATCTGGTTGCCCCTGATCACCTGTCCGGAAATGGAATACTCCCTTCCCAGCAGGCGGGCGGCCTCGCCGGCATCGCCTTCCTGCAAAAGCCAGCGTATAACGGATGAGCTTACATGGTGCCGGTCAACAATAAGTTCTTCCACCTGTACCACCTTAAACCCCAGCGTATTCCCAAAGTGAAAAAGATGTTCTATACTTCCGCTGCGGTCGCGGCCGAAGCCATGATCGTAACCAATAACCAGTACTTCGGGTCTGATTTTTTGCGCAATCAGTTGAATGAACTCTTCCGCCGAAAGTTTCGCAAATTCCCTGGTAAAAGGAATTTCGATCAGGTGCGCTACGCCCGATTCTGCAAAGGCGACGCGTTTTTCCTCACGGGTACTGAGCAGATAAACGTGCTGCCCTAACACCAGACGGGGATGCGGATGAAACGTAACCACCACCGGACTCCCGTTACATCCGGCAGCGATCTCCTTCATTTTATGGAGAATTGCCTGATGGCCCCGGTGCACCCCGTCGAAAGTACCGATGGTAACCACCGGTCGGGGAAGTGCCAAAGGCTGAGAAATATCGGTGATAATTTCCACTATCGGATCAGAAGGTTAGGATTTCTTTGTCTATCAGCAGTCCGGCAATCTGAACCGCGTTGGTGGCCGCGCCTTTGCGCAGGTTATCCGCAACGATCCACATATTCAGGCCGTTCTGAATGGTCTCGTCGCGGCGCACCCTGCCCACAAATATTTCATCCCGGCCCTCGGCATATTTGGGCATGGGATAAACGGCCCGGTCAGTGTCGTCCTGAAGGATTACGCCTTTCGATGAAGAGATCACTTTATTGATTTCATCCAGCTCGAAGGGCTTTTCAAATTCAATATTCACGGACTCCGAATGGCCTCCGAAAACCGGCACCCTGACCACGGTAGCCGTAATCCTGACTTCAGGGGCCTGCATAATCTTGCGGGTTTCTTCAAGCAGTTTGACTTCTTCGGTGGTATAGCCGTTGGGCAGAAAAGTACCGCCGTGAGGGAAGATGTTCAGGTCGATGGGGTGCGGATATACCCGGCTGCCGTTGATCCCCTGGCGCTCGTTCTGAAGCTGCTGCACCGCCTTTGCGCCGGTGCCTGTCACACTCTGATAGGTTGAAACCACCACACGGCGGATGCCATATTTGCGGTGGAGCGGCGCCAGCACGGCGACCAGCTGAATGGTGGAGCAGTTGGGGTTGGCGATAATCTTCTGGCTGCCGGTAATCACATGGCCGTTCACCTCCGGGACAACCAGCGGGATATCCTTTTCCATTCTCCATGCCGATGAATTGTCTATGACAAAACACCCGGCTCCGGTGAAAAGCGGTGCAAGTTCACGTGAGGTGGCGGCCCCGGCTGAAAATAACGCGATTTCCGGCTTACGGGCAATGGCTTCAGCCGCAGTTACAACCTTATATTTCCTGTTGTTAAACTTCAGTTCTTTCCCGATTGATTTTTCGGAAGCAACAGGAATAAAGTCCGTTATGGAAGTCAGGGGGATATATTTCCCTTCTTCGAGTACTTTAATCATCACACTTCCAACCAGTCCGGTGGCGCCAACCAATGCAATTTTCATCTTAAACCAGAATTATCTTTACAAAAATCAAGGAGTGCAAAAATACGATTAATAAGTTCATATTGATCAAAGCCCCCTGTTCAACCTCAGGATGATGGAATCGTAAAACACATTGGGCGCAATTTTTTATTCAGTCTTTAAATGGTAATAATATTTACATACCTTTATCCATTAAAACTGATCATTTATAATGAAAAGCGTAATATTTATCCTGATATTGTTTCCGGCTTTCGCTTTTGCCCAACTTTCCGAAAATTTTTCAGACGGCGATTTTTCCGAAAACCCGGCATGGAGTGGCGATACAGAACGGTTTATCATAAATTCAAGCCAGCAATTACAGTTGAATGCTTCCGGTGAAGGCATTTCACATCTTTCCACACCCGTGAGCCTTGAGGGGCTGATTGAATGGCGCATGTGGGTAAGGCTGAATTTTAGCCCGAGCGACAACAACAATGCGCGGATTTACCTGGTTGCTGACCAGCAGAATCTTAAAGAACCACTCAACGGTTATTTCCTGAAACTGGGCGAAGGAGGTTCGGCCGACGCCATTGAACTTTACAGACAAGGCGGTACCGCTGAATTTCTGATCACCAGAGGCACAAACGGGCTTATTGCAACCGCTTTCGCGATCAGCATCCGCGTGGTAAGAACCGAAGATGGCGAATGGAGCGTTTTTGCCGATCCGGCAGGCGGTGAGGACTATCAGCCCGAGGGATCCGGAGAAGATCAGGTCTGGCAGAATTACACCCATTTCGGTTTCTTTTGCAAATACACCTCCAGTAACGCGACCCGGTTCTACTTTGATGATATATATGCCGGATCACCCATTGTCGACCAGACACCGCCTCAGTTGCTATCGGTGGAAGTGCTTGACCAAAACCGCATTGATCTGTACTTCAGCGAAAGTGTGGATGAACCCTCGGCGACCAATACATTGAACTATTTTGCAGATCAGGGAATCGGAGCGCCTATGGCTGCCGGCCGCGACATTACTCAGAAATCGCTGGTTCACCTGATGTTCGCAACCGCGTTCAGCGAGGGCACGCTTTATAATCTGACGGTTAACAATGTGAAAGACCTGGCGGGAAACACGATTGAAACGGTCACCCGTCCGTTTGCCTATTACACGGTTCAGCCTTACGATGTGGTAATCAGCGAAATCATGGCCGATCCTGACCCTCCCGTTGGTTTACCCAATTTTGAATACCTGGAGATTTACAACCGCAGCGAAATGCCGGTTCAGCTCGAAAACTGGGTCTTGTCCATCGGATCAACCAAACGCACCCTCCCGAGGAAAGTGATAGAACCAAAATCATTTCTTATCCTGACCTCTGAAGATGCCGTGCCGCAACTCCAGCCATTTGGAGATGTATTTGGCTTTTCCAGTATCAGCCTCTCCAACACGGGCGCAACATTGGTGCTTAGGGAAAAAACCGGAGCTGTTGTTCATCAGGTAAGTTATACCGACGGCTGGTACCGCGATGCGGTGAAAAAAAACGGCGGCTGGTCGCTCGAAATGATTGATCCCGGCAATCCTTGCGGGGCAAGCGAAAACTGGAGGGCAAGCATCAATCCGGCGGGTGGAACACCCGGAACGGTCAATTCCGTCAACGCATCCAACCCCGACAATTCGGTACCATCTATAGAAAAGATCAGCATTACGGGGCCCTCCTCCGTGAGGGTATTCTTTACCGAATCCATGGACAGCCTGAGCCTGGTTTCACCGGCAATTTATCTGGTTGACCAGGGCGTTGGCACACCCCTCGCCGTCAACCTGTATCCTCCGGCTTACCGTTCGGTCGGGCTTAGTTTTGACCATGTTTTTGAAGAAGGGATTATTTATTCCCTTGAGGTTACGGCAGGCATTGCGGATTGCGCCGGAAACGAAACAACGACCACCCTTAACGCCCGGTTTGCATTTCCGTCACTGCCCGACAGCGCGGATGTGATCATCAATGAAGTATTGTCTGATCCGCGGTCAACGGGAACTGAATTTGTAGAGATTTACAACCGCTCGCAGAAAGTTATCGACCTGAAAAGCATCTGGCTGGCCACCAGGGACAAAACCACCGGGGAACTTACTTCGGTGAATGAAACCGCGCCCGACGGCAGGCTGATGTTTCCGGGGGAGTACCTTGTACTCACCAAAGACCCTGACCTTGTAAGAGCGGAATACTTCACCCCGAATCCGGGCGGATTTGTAAGTATGTCTTCATTCCCGTCTTACGCCAACGACCTGGGTACCGTTGTGCTGCTCACCCCGTGGGAAATTATTCTGGATGAATTTACCTATAACAGCAGCATGCATTTTGCCCTGCTGAACACCACCGACGGAGTTTCGCTTGAACGGGTGAATTTCGACCGGCCAGCCGCTGAACCGGGCAACTGGCATTCTGCTGCCCAGAATGTGGGATTTGCCACCCCGGCTTACCAGAATTCGCAATTTATGAAGGCTCCTGAGTCAGGGGATGAAGTGCTGATCAGTCCGGAAATATTTTCTCCCGATAATGATGGCTATAATGACCAGTTGAGCATAGTCTGCAATTTCACAGAACCGGGTTATTCAGTAACCATCCGCATTTTCGACAGCAATGGCAGGACGGTGAGGCTGTTGGTCAGGAATGAGCCTGCCGGTACCGGCAATCAGTTTATGTGGGATGGCATTACCGATGAAAGGGAGAAGGCCCCCATCGGGATTTATATCATTCATGTGGAAGTATTCAACCTGGGAGGGAAGGTTAAACAATTCCGAAAGACCGCAGTTCTTGGGGGTAAGCTCTGATTGCGGCATCCGAGGGCAAATCCTTAATTAATATGCTGGATATACTATGGCGACTTTGGCATTTAAAAGAAGCCACCAAAGCGCGGAAGCACAAAAACACACAAAAGAATTATCTCAGTTTTTGACTCCTGAAAAATGGAATAGCTGATTAGTGATCAAACTTTTTATAAGTATCCGGGATCTCTTTTCCTGCAATAATTTTGTGTTCTTCTGAGTCTTCGTGTCCCGATAACCATCGGGATGGTAAAAATATTATCAGCACATCATATAATAAACTACCCGCATCCTATAAGCATTCTGAAAATTATTCCTATCAGGGAAAGTTTTTAAATTTTCCTCTGAAAAGGCTGTTGGCCGTATTTATCCCTGATGTAAATAAGACGATCATCAATGATTTTTCCGTGGGATAAACATCTTCCCTGTAAGTTTGTTGATAAACATTAACATTCCGGGCTTGGTATACTTTCTCAACTGACTCAGACAGGCTGAAATAAACGGGTACTTATCCTTTGAAAGATAAGAATCCTTACAAGATTGCACATCCCGGTTTTCCTAATGAAATTAATGATCTGAGGCAAAAAGCAACTTGTCTGAAAACTAAATTATCAGGCTTGACTAAAACAATCGTACCAGTTGTTTTTTTGATCAGTTTTTAGGGTATTACCGGATTTATTCACCTAAAATCCTCAAAATGAAAAGAAAATTACTTATCGCGGCGGGTGCCCTCGCACTTGCAGGCATCATCGCAGGAATACTGGTTTATTTCTTTGTTTACAACAAACCCCATAAGGATTATGCAAAAGCTGAATCTGAGTTCACGGTTGACGCACTGACCCTGTTTGAGGAATTCAGGACGGATCAGGCTGCTGCCTCCGGAATTTATAACGGTAAGGTAATTGCAGTCACCGGCACGCTTACGTCGGTGGAGCAGAACGATTCACTCACGGTGGCAGTATTCGAAATTGACGAGGGTATGTTTGGCAGCGAAGGAATCCGCTTCACCATGCTGCCTGCATCAAAGGACAAAATCATCAGCCAGGCGCCGGGAACAACCCTTACCATCAAAGGTTTTTGCACCGGTTACAACGAAACCGACGTAATCCTTGAACATTGCAGCCTCGTTGAATAAAACCTTACCGGCACGGCCTGATCAACAAGCTTTCACAAAAACAACAACCATCATGAAACAGTTAACAGCCCTATTCCTATTGACCATCCTTTCCCTGACCAGCGTCAATGCCCAGAAGTACATCACCAAAAACGGCCATATCCGCTTTTTCTCCTCCACGCCCATGGAGGATATTGAAGCGCACAACCGGCAGGTAAACAGCGCCCTTGATCAGCAAACGGGCGATTTTGTTTTCCGGGTGCTGATGAAATCATTTCAATTTGAAAAAGCCCTGATGCAGGAGCACTTCAATGAGAATTATGTGGAATCAGATAAGTTTCCCAATGCAACCTTTACCGGAAAAGTGTCAAATATCAAAGACGTCCCGTTCGACAAAAACGGAGTTTATCCGGTCAACGTTGAAGGCGACCTCACCATCAAGGGGATTACCAAAAAGATTTCTGAAAAAGGGACCCTGGAGATCAGGGACGGAAAAGTCACCGGAAAGTCCACATTCAATGTGCTGCTGGCCGATTACGGCATTAAAGTTCCTGCCGCTGTTGCCAACAACATTGCCAAAAGCATACAGATTGACGTAGATGTGACGCTTGAAAAACTTGCGAAATAATTTCGCCGGTTTGCAGGGTACTGCGTGACTTTTCCCTGAAAAATAAAAAACCAAAAGCCTGCCTGCAGTAATGCTGCAGGCAGGCCTTTTTTTTTATCCGCTGATGGAGGTATAAGGGATAAAAACTACTTTTTCCCCTCGTTTTTGCAGGTTGAACAGCCGAAGATGGCATACAATCCGCAGAAGTTCATCAGGCTTGTAAGCACCATAACCAAAGCAAAAACGCCAAGCACTATGGCAAGTGTGCCGCTGATTACATTAAGAAAGTAAAGAACGGCCACCACAAGGGCCAGCACCAGCCGGATCAGTTTATCGGTATTTCCAATATTCTTTTTCATTTGTTTAATGTTTAAGTCACCAGCATAAACAAATCAAAATCATTAAAGTTTCAGAAATCCTAACCATTCAGGATGCGGCCAAGTCTCCGGCTGATATCATTCCGGGCTTTTTTCAGATAGATATCCCTTGACAGATGATCGGCCCAGGCCTCGCTCATGGTGTCCAGTTCTTTCATCTCTTTCTGGTTGATCTGGATCAGGGCGGAGAGTTTCCTGTGCATCAATGAAAGCACGGCCCGGGGAACGGTTTCATCCAGGCCATCCGTTTCGGCAGGCACATAAATCTTGATCTCTTCCCAGCCGGGGCTCAGTTCATATTTCTGGCTCAGCAGGTCAATGGCCAGCTTTACAATATCCGGATCGGCATGCATGGTAAAAAACCGTTCGTCAGGTAAGGCATCTGTATCCACTCCCCGGGCAAAGGCGTCAAATACTGCCTGATATAAAGCCAAATCAAAGGTGATCTGGCTGGCCCGGATATCATTACAGATAAAAGCGGCAACCGATGTCCTGAAATATTCATTCAATTCAGGATCATCGGATTGCAACCTGATTTTGATTTCTTTTGATCCGTATAAAAGCAACATCCTGATCACATCCAGCTCCTGGGCGCTGCAATCAGTGATATCGGGTGCCAGTTCCTGAGGGGGCGCAATAATTACCGGCTCCGGAATCTGCTCCTGCGACTCACCCTCATAACCTTTAAGCTTTTTTTTCCTGAGCAGTTTATTCAGCTCATTCATCAGCGTTTGCTCGGCAATCTGCATGATTTCGGCGCATTCCCTGATGAACAGCGGCCGGATGATCGGATCCGGAATCAGGCTGATGGTATGGATGATTTCGTGGATCAGTCTGGCTTTTTTAACGGGATCGTTTTGCGTTTCATCCAACAACAGTCTGGTCTTGAACGCGATGAAATCATCCGAATTGTTGGAAATAAACCCTTCCAGATCGGAAGAGCTGTGCTTGCGCGCGTAAGAATCCGGGTCTTCTCCATCCGGGAAAAGCACCACCTTCACATTCATCCCCTGTTCCAGGATCATATCAATCCCCCTGAACGAGGCTTTGATCCCGGCAGGATCTCCATCATAAAGGATGGTAATGTTTCGGGTAAACTTACTGATCAGGCGTATCTGATCGGTTGTGAGCGAGGTTCCTGAGGAGGCGACCACATTTTCGATACCCGACTGATGCAGCGAAATCACGTCGGTATATCCCTCAACCAGGAAGCAATTGTCGCGGGCCACGATGGAATTGCGGGCCAGCCAGATGCCATAAAGGCTCTTCGACTTGTTGTAAACTTCCGATTCCGGTGAATTTACATACTTGGGTTTGGTTTTGTCGGAAGTGAGGATGCGCCCGCCAAAGCCGATCACCTTCCCGGTGAGGTTGTGGATGGGAAACATCACCCTTTCGCGGAAGCGGTCGTAGTGCTTGCCGTCCTTGCTGATGGTCAGGCCCGAATCGACAAGGTATTTTTCGGAATACCCGTTCTGCAGGGCGGTTTTTGTAAATGTATCCCAGGCGGTGGGCGAAAAACCAAGCTGAAACTTCCTGATGATATCTTCGCGGAATCCCCTTTCCAGGAAATAGCTCAGCCCGATGGCCTTACCCTCTTCCGTTTCGAACAAGGTATTTACATAAAACTTTCTGGCAAAGTCGTTGAGGCTGAACAGGCTGTCGCGGTCGGTATCCTGCTGTTTCTCTTCCGGTGTAGGCTCCTGTTCTTCAACCTCAATGCCATATTTGCTGGCAAGGTAACGCAGCGCTTCGGGATAGGAATATTTTTCGTGTTCCATCACGAAGTTCACGGCATTGCCGGCCTTACCGCAACCAAAACATTTAAAAATCCCTTTGGCCGGGGAGACCGTGAATGAAGGGGTTTTCTCGTTATGAAACGGACAAAGTCCCAACAGGTTAACCCCGCGCCGTTTCAGTTGCACGAAGTCTCCCACCACCTCTTCGATGCGGGCGGCATCCAGAATGCTTTGTATGGTATCCCTGGGAATCAATGAATTGAATTAAAGAATGAGAAACATCAAATGTACAAAAAGGAGGGAATATGCGAAGAGAAAACAGTGGGATGTGCAGGCAGGCATATTTTCTTTAGTACGGAAAAACGCTATGTGCCAAACCCGCAATCTTTAAGATTTAATCGCTATCTTAGCGCTATGGATTTTTACATCATCTTTTCCAAACGTCCCGTATCATGTCAACCAATGAAATTATCCTGCTTCGCGATCTGATCGCCCGTCTCGATCAGAAACCTTTTGACCTTCAATCCTGGAAAACCAATGCCATGATGATACTGGGGAGGATTTTCGGGGAAAATTCCCAAAAAGTGGAGATGATACGTTCGATACAACCCGATTTCAGCTCCTGGTCGCTGCGCGATGCCACAGGAAAAATCTCTCAGATAGATGCATGCCGTAAAATGGGACGCGAGGTGCTGGAAGCCGTCATTGCCGAACTTGAAGCATTCGGCCCGCCGGTAAAACGCGACCCTTCCGGCAGCCACAATCTGCTGGGGCTGGAAGATTTTATTACCGGTAAGCAGGCACGGGAGATTGCACAGATTATTACTTCCGATCAGCCGGATGATGACAAAGTAAGCAAAATCAGCGAGTTAATCAAGGATCTCGATCAGGTGGACCTGCTGGCAGCCATTGCCCGCATGCTGATTTATAAATCCTGACACTTAAGTCCGGGACCCGGTTTAAGGAGCAAAAGCCCTCCGATATCCACCAGCGGACTATCATATAATTCCAGGACAAAATACCCGCCCGCTTTAAAAAATACCCTGATCTTTTAAAGCCCGGACGAGACGTCCGCAATACCCCATGTTCAGGAAATTCAGCATTCAATGATTCAAGACTATGAAATCTAATCAACTTTAAGTTAATGGATGAGCCTAATGTGTTCTAATGTGCCTACTGTGGTTATTTTTAGTAGATTAAGAGAATGTGGTAAGTTGCTTTTCACCACAATAGGCACAATAGGGCACAATAGGGTACAATTTCCCCCGGCTACTTTACCGGGAATAGAATGGGTTAGAAAATTCAGAAATTAATGATTCAAGACTATGAAATCTAATCAACTTTAAGTTAATGCATGACCTAATGTGTTCTAATGTGCCTACTGTGGTTATTTTTAGTAGATTAAGAGAATGTGGTAAGTTGCTTTTCACCACAATAGGCACAATAGGGCACAATAGGGTACAATTTCCCCCGGCTACTTTACCGGGAATAGAATGGGTTAGAAAATTCAGAAATTAATGATTCAAGACTATGAAATCTAATCAACTTTATGTTAATGCATGAATCTATTGTGTTCTAATGTGCCTACTGTGGTTATTTTTTAGTAGATTAAGAGAATGTGGTAAGTTGCTTTTCACCACAATAGGCACAATAGGGCACAATAGGGTACAATTTCCCCCGGCTACTTTACCGGGAATAGAATGGGTTTAGAAAATTCAGAATTTAATGATTCAAGACTATGAAATCTAATCAACTTTATGTTAATGCATGAATCTATTGTGTTCTAATGTGCCTACTGTGGTTATTTTTTAGTAGATTAAGAGAATGTGGTAAGTTGCTTTTCACCACAATAGGCACAATAGGGCACAATAGGGTACAATTTCCCCAGGCTACTTTGCCGGGAAAAGAGCACATCAGATTTACTTCATTTCCATATTGGCACATTCCACCATTTACAAATTCCCACAATTACAATCAATGGTTTCTGTTTTTACAATTACTGCCTGAAATGAGTGGATTTTAACATAAAAATCCCTCCGACATCCGTCAGCGGACCATCATACAATTCCTGAACGGAGTATCCGGCCGATCCGATAAATGATCTGATCTCCTCTCCCTGAGGATGATATTTCAGGCTTCCGGTTATTAAGACTTCACGATCCAGTATTCCGCAGCAACCCGGGAAAAATCCGTGTTTTTGCCCATGCAGCCTGACCGGAGCAGGATCAGCATATAACACCGGTTTCCCTTCCTTTACCAACACTTTTTCTATGCCCCGGTCGGAGGTTATAAAGCGGTCGTTATCCAGTGCAAGTAAATTACACCGGGTATACCCCTGGTTTACATGAAGTTGCTTGCGCTTTTTAAAGGTTTCCGCAATTACCGGATCTGTGATTTTCAGGTTGTGGATAATGTATTCCGGTGTGATTACCGCGTTGTAGCGGGCGGATGCGGGATAGGTTTTCCCCGGATCTGCACTGCCACGGATTACCGGTATGCCATGTATTGAAAGGGCATTTTTAATTTCTTCAGGTATGCCAGGAGCCATAACAACGGCTTCCTGTCCGGCGCAAAGAAAAATATCCGGATGCCCGCTGATGGACTTATACACCATGTTCTCCGTGCTTAACAATACCAGCCTGCCACGGTTCCTCAGTGCATTTTTAACCGGCAGGGGCGTCCTTTTATCAGTAAGAATCAGCGGTTTTTTATGAAAAGTTACTTCCTCCTCGTAAAATTCCACCCGGCTGAAATGTGTTTCGAGCATTTCACGGTTTGATGAGGCAAATCCGGTTGCATAGCGCATTTCACCGGCGGGGACGGGAATACGGATGCTGCCGCCGGCAGGGTGCAGCTCAGGCAGAGGCTGAAGTTTCCGTTTCCAGATTAAGGTTTCGGCCAGTTCCCGGAAATTAGGATGAAAAGGACCGGCCAGCAGGTCGTTTCCTCCCAGCAGATCCTCCGAAGGGTGCAATCCCACACGGATTACCTCCACGCCGGCTTCGCGGAAGATCTCCAGTAAACGGGCGGTAAGTTCCACTGCTTCATCCAGGGTTTGTGGCTGGTAGTCACCATTCCGCCAGCGCTTTTCCAGTTCTGTCCCCCTGATGACCAGGGTTGGATATATGCGCGTGCAGACGGCTCCAAGCTCAACAATACGCCGGGCGGTCTCCATGGCCTTTTCAGGAGTATCGCCGGGAAGGCTGGTCATCATCTGGAGGCCCAGCTTAAATCCGGCTTCGCGGATCAAGGCCGATGCTTTCTCCACATCCCGGACCGTATGCCCGCGCCCCGAAAGCATCAGCACCTCATCGTCGAGCGACTGTGCCCCGAGCTCAATGGTGGTGACTCCGTATGACTTCAGCAGCTTCAATGCATCTGCGTCAATATAGTCGGGCCGGGTACTGAGGCGGATACCGTGGATGCGGCCTGAAGACATGAAACTTCGGGCAACATCCAGATACAATGCCTGCAACTCCGGCTCAATCCCGGTGAAGCTACCACCAAAGAATCCGATTTCGATGTGCGAATCCTTTTCAGGGATTGTTTTCAGGTGCTGCAGAATGATTTCACGCACCTCATCCGGTTCCGGCTGTTTATGGCAGCCCGAAATACTGTGCTGGTTGCAGAATACGCAGCGGTTGGGGCAAGCCAGCTCAGGTACGAAGATGGGGATGGTGAAATGCTTCATGGGGCAAAGGTAATACACACAGCAGTCACAATCTCACGCAAATACGCTTATGACGTCAATTATGAAAGAAACAGATTTTGGTGAGACTTGTCTGCTTATGAGCTTGCTGAAAAACACAATTAATACAATTTTTGTTTTACTTGTAGGTGCCGCCAACCTCATATACAGCCGGGAGGCAGACTGCACCAAAAATGATATCATACTTTTTAATTTTTTGAATTAACATTTATAAAAATGTACTGTTAGCCTTATTTTAAAAAGCGGGTATACTTATGAAATTAAAAAAAATACCTTATAATATACTGAATATTATTAATTTACATAATAAAAGCCGGAAATTCCAACATATCCAGACAATAGTGATTAAAAGCACTATGGGATTATTCGACCAACAAATCCGAAAGAATTATTATCAATATAGCTCATATCAGCAGTATCTACAATTCCATCACCGTTAATATCAGTTACTAAATAACCTGACATAAAAACGGCTGAATCGTTATCAACCTGGGTCATATCTGCAATATCCACGACACCATCCTGGGTAACATCTCCGGTGAAGAGAACATTGTTTATCCCGATTAATCTCATATTATTTCCATAAGCTTTAAATGAATCTGTTGTAAAGTCGTAATTAATTGATGGAGAATTCAATGTAACAGGGATTGCACTCCACGTCTCAATGCTGTTTCTGTGATTTATTACAATGTAATAAATTCCTGTTAAGTCCTGCGGAATGACTACAGAGGCTATCCCATTGGTTCCTATTTCAACATCTTCAAATGTTTTAACTATTGCGTAAGGAGGAAGCGCGTTTGCCAATCTAATTGTTACCAGGTCAGCAACTAAACCCTGAAATTCCGGACCATCCTCATCATGAGCCTGATTCATACTCCCGTTTGGCGCATTGTATAGTCCTTCAAGATATAGTTTTACATTCAGTGTTGATAATTTTTGAATAGTTAGCGGCAGAATGGCAACATTGTTCGTACTGTCATTGACTTCTTTTATGAACCCATCCGGATCCACTGCAATAATCAAATTCCACAAACCCTCGTTGATAAAAGAAGGTATTAATATAGAATCAGATATATTTACTAATGAATCTCTTTCCAGAAAATATATTACTCTGTCTTTCAAGCATAAGTCTGAAGAATTGATGGTCAGATCTGATGATAAAAAGTATTTGACTGAAAGTGCATTTGAATAGGTATTACCCTGGTTTTTTAACTGAAATGAAGCCACTAATGCGGAATCAGAGCAGACAGCCAATTGGTTTACTGAATCATTTATTATTGCCAAATCAGGTAAAACAACATGTATCAGAATTGTATCATAAATGATATTATTGTCAGGAAGAAGCATAGTGTATTGAATCACAACTGACCCCGTATCAGATAGACTTGAATTGAAATAATGTGTCCATGTCGTATCATTTAAATATGACAGGAATGCATTCGGGCCAATGTTCGAAGAAATTGCTGAAGTTTCGAAAAGCAATGAATCATAAGGACAGGTATAATTATAAGCATATTCCCTTAATCTGATTTCTGATGAAGAGTGATTTTGACGAAGCGTTATATCAGGCAATTTTAATACGATTGTTGTATCTGCAGCTCCAAACTGATGAAAGAGAACACGCTCAAAACGGTAACCATTATAGACTCCTTCAAAATTTAATTTGATAGTATAGTATCCCGAAGTATCAGTTTGAAAAGGATATATAAACTTAAATGCTGTATCGATGGCTGTAATACTTGAACTGAGGTTGTAAATTGAGGTATCGCCTTCTGGCTGAGTGATGGTTGCCCAAACATTGAGACTATCTGAAAGATTAAGGTTCTCCAACTGTAAACCTGCTTCAATATTAAAATAATCACCAACATTAACAATACTTGTATCATTGATCAGATAAGCATATATATCTGACTTTAAATAAGCAAATGCAGCGTAGCTTATAGTGTCGATACCTGGTTGATTTGACTCAGCCCATATCTTCCATTTGCCAAACATCGGATCTGCAATACTCATTTCATAAGATCCCGAAAGTGAATCATATAATAAATTTCCACCAGCATAACTACTGTCAATGATAGTGCCGTCCGGTATTTGTAATTTAATATTCAATGGAAATGTGGAATTATCCAATTCTTTACTTGACAATTCAAATTTTACCAACGAAGTCTGGTCATCAATAAAATAGGATGTGCTAATGTTATCAGACGGAATAGCTCCAGTTTCAAATAACGTAGAGAATTTAGTATCTGTTCGATTGTTTGTAATAAGATTGTTCTGCCTTGAACCACTTGTTCCCAATGTTAAAGTATTTGAGTAACAATATTTAAAATCATCTATTGTATTTGACATTCCAGGAATAGGATTACCAGAAAAGTCCATCAATTTGATAGTATTTTTAACTTTAGAAAGATATATTGCACAACCACGTTCCGTGGTATTGTTGAAAACACCTCGAAAATAATAGACATTTTCTTTATCATTGAAACTATTGTTGACAAAAAAACCTATATCTGTATATCCATATTCGGATAATAAATAACTCCCAGATGGATACAATTTCAGAATTCCATCTGTTTCATTATATCTTGTTGTATATATGTTGGCAATTGTAATAGGATTTGAACTTGAACCAATGTTTAATAACAGAAGGCCTTTTTGATAATTAACGTCTTGCTCCCCTGTTGGATAGGAAGAATTATTTAAAGTGGCAAGTGTTGCTCCGGAAGGTTTAAATACAGACATGTCGGCTTTCACAACTGCTCTAACATTTGTTTCTGCCTGTAACTTTGAATAAAATGTTTCTGCCGGATCAAAGAAATATGAATCGATAATTTCAGGAATAAGATCGGGGAGGCCAATATTATATTTCTTTTTGTTTTTACTCTGACCATGATTACAGTCATCATGGTTGCCATGAATTGTTGCAAAACCAATGCCGTGATCTAAAAGCGAAGCACTGCTTATCGAAACAACTCCATCACTGTGTTTATAAGACTCTTCGTGAACAGATGAAGAAGAATGATATTTTTCTGTTGTTCCCAATAATGCAAAATAGTCGTCTGAAAGGGTATCGTTGCCATTAAGATCAATCAAACTTGTCCAATCTCCTGAATTTAGTTCTTCCACAAACTTACTGCCAAGACTCAAATCCCTGTATGCCGGTGCTTGTTTATCTTTATTCGCAAAATATTCAACAAGTGTTCCCATTGCAGTCCTATATAGACGGTTAGCAGAATAGGATCCGTGCATTGGAGGTGCTGTAAAAAGAACTTTTTCAATCATTTCTCTGCTATCATAATTCGGATTATTTGAATATTTAGTCAGATATTTTATTGTAACCAGGCCACCCATACTATGTGTCACAATCCGAATCTTTTGATTATATTTAGCTTTCAATGAATCGATAGCTGGTTTTAAACCAATCCCCAAATGTTCAATATCGGTATCATATGGATAATAGTATTGCCACGCGTCATAATGTGCTTTTTCATTCAAAAGTCGGGGTGTTGTATACCAGTAAGATACATCATTTTGAGTAAAGTCTGCATTTGGATTTGTAGAGTAACTATACGTTCCGCTAACGCCTTGAACAAGTATAACAGGAGGCTTATTATAGCTTGACGGAAAAGAATTATTTGGTGGAATCAACATTGAAACCGGGTACTCATCAATTTTGTAATAATTCCATCCTGACTTATACTCTGGGCTTGCAGTCGAATAGGGGAAAAACGGTTTGTTTGTATTTTCTGGATTAACTTTCATTTCATTGTCATTATGAAAAAAGATAATAGCATTTCGAGGCGATTCCCCCTGCAATGAGTGATCATACTGAAAAGCAATGTGTCCTAATTGTTTATAAGTTGCATCATACAGATATATTGTGTCATTGAAATCAGAAATTAGTTTATTATAAATGTAGGTTGAGGCATCCTCAAATTCATTGATATAAGCCATCCTTTTTCCGCCAACTATTTCAACAGGAAATATTTTTCTTACAAAATGAGGTTGTAAACACCAAGAACAGGACCTCCATTCGTAAAAATAACCTAAAAAAGCAACATCATTTGTCCCTCCGGTTTCAATAATCTCAAGATCAATTCCTTTATTATTAGAAGAAACCTGAACCGTTTGAGACATAGACAAACTTATCCCGGTTCCATTTTCAACAGTGAGTTTAATTTCTTTGAGGCCAGTCTGTGAATATGTATGAGAAATATCGGGAGAAGCAGGTGTATTGATTATTTGAATGGGTGTATTATCTCCAAAATTCCAGGTCCATTTGTTTGGGGGTGGGTTTCCTTCAGACTGAACCGTCAGTTGTATTGCCTCATTTACAGAAGGTTCCATATCTGAAATTATAAACCCTACTGAAAGCGGAATATTTGCTTGTGCCAAATTACGTATTTCAGCCTCGCTGAGCGCTCTTTTATAGACACGCAAATCGTCTATATTCCCATTAAAAAACCCATTCCCCGTTCCACCACCGGAGATATTTCCAATTTTAAAATTGAAGATTGATGTGGGAGTTCCTGTTGAAGATAATGTACCTTTTAAAACCCCATTCACATATATTTTTCCGGTATTTCCTTCAAGCTTTCCGGCAATGTGATACCAGACTCCAGGCGTAAGTGGCTGAGTCGAGTATACAGTATATGAGCTTGTTGTAGTTACCCATTTGAATCCCGGATAGTTGTTGCCTGAAAAATTAATTCCTCTTTGATCTCCACCTGTACCAACACCGCTTGCATCTACGACAAACTTAGGTACAGCCGGAACAGAATTCAACTTTATCCATGCCGAATAAGAGTGATTCCCAGCGCAATAATTTAGCAAATCACCTGATGGTGTAATATTTACCTGATCATTTTGTCCATCAAATGATGCTGCACCATTTTGTTGCAGCAAATGATCACTTGTAAAAGAAACGCCGCCGCTTTGGGTCCCATCATAACCATTCTCAGAATAATCAAGGAAATTATTATCAAAGGGGTAGTGAGCGACTAATCCAGAATTCAGGCTATTATATGATTGTTCATTGTAAAGTTGCTGAATTTCAATGCTACTAAGAGCCCTGTTATATAATCTTAAATCATCTAGAACACCTTTAATAAAGTATACACTGCTGGACCCATTCCTGCCAATATATAATGGTGAACTTGAGGTACGAACTATTGCATTAGGATTTGTTTCATTAATAGTATTAACCAGCCCTCCATTAATATAAATACGCACGATTTTAGTGAAGTTATCAAAAGTGGATGCGTAAAAAATCCACTCGTTATCCATTGGTACTGTGTATGATCCTGCTGTCCATTCAGTCCATTGGCCAGCCGATCCTTTCCATACCTGTGACACAATTTCGGCATTTGGATAAATATATGTGGAAAATGCATGTTCTTTACAAATGTAATTCTCCAATCCATTTGCTACTAGACCTTTTCGATTCAACCAGAAAGCAGTTGTAATTGCAGTTGAAGGAAAAGACGTTGAACTATTAACTAAGATGTATCCATTATATCCATTAAATTGCATTGCCATGTTTGTAATCCCAAACCGGTCAGTTGTAGATGTTACTCCTCCGTTTATTGTACCATTGTTTCCATTCCCACTGGCATCAATCGCATTACCATTAAGAGGGTAGTAGGCTACCAAGCCGTTTGTTGGCACCTGAGCATAAATTTGACAGGCAAGTGCAAGTATCACTGTAATAATAATATATTTCATTTTCATATTATTTAATTTTGCATAAACATTCATTTTGAAAGTATAGAGTCGTTGATAAGGGGTTTGAGATTTCAAACGAAAAATTGAGCGGAAATCAATAACAGCATCAGGTAAGTAAAAGATTTGATCTTCATGGTTGTCTGTTTATAGATGCTCTTCTGCTTAAAATTTTCTCAGAATCAGTTTTTGGTAAACTTACTAACAGTCACATAGTTATTGTGGTAAAGATATATTACGTAAACACCTGGATTTAAATTTGATATATCAATATGCAGGTATTCATTTTGGGGAAGGTTACCTGACGAAACAACACCTCCAAGCATATTACAAATGCGATATCCCCCTGAATAGAATGGAGGATCTGCACAGACTGTTATCATTTCATTTGCCGGATTTGGAAATATCTTTAAATTTGATTTCTCAGGTAAAGCAACAACTCCAGTGCTTGAATCCTCATACAATGAATAAACATCATCAGCATTCAGAGCACAACTATATATTCTGATATCATCCAGTTTGCCGTTAATAAAATATACTTCAGAACTCCCGTTTCTTCCAATGTATAATGGGGAAGAAGAAGTTCTCACAATAGCATCCGGACTTTGCTCAATAAATGTTGAATCCAGCAAACCATTAATATATATATTTCCCGCATGTGTCTGATTGTCAAATGTAAAAGAATAAAATACCCAGTCTGAATTGTTTTGTAGTGTGGAAGTACTTTCATAGCTTGACCAAAAGCCTGGAGTACCTGTAAAAAGACCACTGGCTAGTTTGCTGTTTGGGTATTCATAAGATTGGAAGGCGTACTCTTTTGAGATGTAATTTTCCAGACCTACTGGAATTATGCTTTCTCTATTCAACCAAAAACAAATCGTAATTGCATCTTGTGGAAAGGTTACTGAATTTTCAACTATTATATAATCAGACATCCCATTGAATCTATATGCACTATTTGGGATTCCGAAACGGTCGGTGGTTAAAGTAGCTCCATGAACTGTGCCGTTATTGTTATTTCCACTGTTATCATCTGCATTGCCATTAAATGGATAGAATGCAGTAAGGCAACCTAGGCCTTCATTCTTTAAACTTAAGATTTCCGTGTGGGTTAACGCACGATTATATATGCGAATATCATCCATTTTTCCATTAATAAAATATACTTCAGAACTCCCATTTCTTCCAATATACATAGGGTATGTAGATTCCCGGACAATAGCTTCCTGACTGTACTCTGTAAATGTTGAATCCAACAAACCATTGATATAAATATTACCCATATGGGTAAAATTGTCGAACGAAAAGGCATAAAACACCCATTCTGAATTATTTTGAAGAGAAACAGTGCTTTCATAGCTAGACCAGGACCCCGGCGTTCCTTTATAAAGGCCACTGGCTAGTTTGCTGTTTGGGTATTCATAAGATTGAAAGGCGTGCTCTTTTGAGATGTAATTTTCCAGACCTACAGGAATTATACTTTCTCTATTCAACCAGAAGCAAATTGTAATTGCATCTTGTGGGAAGGTTTCTGAATTCCCAATTACAATATAGTCAGATATGCCATTGAAGCCATATGCACTATTCTGGTTCCCGAACCTGTCGGTGGTCAAAGTAGCTCCATGGACAGTGCCATTATTGCTATTTCCACTATTATCGCTAGCATCACCATTAAATGGATAATAACAAACGAGTCCATTGGCTGGAATCTGACAAAATGCAATCTCACAAAAATTCATGAGAGCGAATAAAATTAACACACAGGTTGTTTTCATAATTCTAATTAATTAGGTTTAATAAATAAATCCGATTGCTTTATCTTCAACAAACTGTTTATATTCAAATTTTCCAGCATATCTCCTGCCAGAATACTTACAATATTATAACGCCTCATGATATGATTTACAAGATAAGTGATTCATTGATGTAACTTAGCATATCATTTGAGCAACGTATAGTTTTTGTTTATAAAACTGAAACTTCGTCTTTTACTACTTCCTCACTATTTTCTTTAATGAAATATTTTATACGCCAATGTGTCAAAAATAGGCTTCAATTTTTTATCATGTGTCTAATAATCTTCTTAATTTAGTATAAAACATTCCATAGATGGCCTTCACGAAAATTTTGATTCATGATTGGCGTAAGCGATGGGTTATACTCTTTAACCCTTATGTAATTTCCCTAATTATCACAATTTTAATTCTGATTCTGGTTTTCCCAACTGTTCCTAAATATAAAATCAGTGTTGCCAAAATAATCAGAAATACTCTCGATCTCGAAGTTTATGCCGATATTTCAGGAGATGGCTACAGTGACAGAATTTCCATTAAAGATGATACAGCGGACATTTTTTCTATAGTAGTTTATGAAGCAATAACCGGTAAAATGAATCAATGGAATTTTGAAGGAAAACCATTGACGAAAACAAACGACTACCTGATTATCGGCGATTATAACAAGAATAGTAAAAAGGAACTTTACATCTTCTCCCTGAACCATGATAGCATTATGCTTCATTGCATATACGATATAGACAATAACAAGCCCGGTTTCAAAAATGTCTTTATATCAAGAGTTGGCTTTCGAAAAGGACGGTATGAAGCAGCTATTCTTAAAGCCGCAATGGATGACCTTAACAACGATGGCTATAATGAATTAATTTTTGCTGTAAATTCAGGCTTTTCCTTAACTCCAAGAAATATCTTTGCTTATGACATTAATAACAGGGTGGTTTTATCATCCCCTTTTCTCGGTATGAGTATGACCAGAATTATTCAGAAAGACATAACCGGTGACGGGAAAAATGAAATTCTGATTCAAGGGCATGCCTCTGATAATATTGCTGATACTTCTTTCAGATACCATGACCGGAGTGCCTGGCTTATGGTGCTTGACAGAAAACTTAATTTCCTCTTCGAACCTAAAGAATTTAAAGGGGCCTATTCTCATATTTACCCATTTATTTTTGAAAATAATCTCTCATTTAGCCAGGCAGGATTTTATATAAGGTCCACACCTCCAAGTAATGATTCCAAAATATGCATATTAGAAAAGAACGGAAAAATAACCAGGGAGAAATATCTTCCTGATATACCATTTAATGGATTTAATAACATTTTCTTCTTTTCAGCTAAAGGGAAACCTTACATTGCTTTTATAAAGAAGAACAAAAAGGAGTTATTAATTATTGATCAAGAATTTAATATAACTGAAAAAGAAATGGAGGTCAATATAGGACAAGTTGAATCTTTCGACCTCGATAATGATGGATTGAATGAAATTATCTCGTATGATTCTGAGTCGGGAAAACTTATAATATTGCGCAACAATCTCAAACAGCCGGCATTAATTGATCTTTCTCTGAATTCTGGCAGTCTGCGTTTCTCACTTAAAAATAACGGGGAAGAACTACCGGAACTTGTTATCTGGGATCATCTGAACACCTCTCTGCTTACATATGGGATAAATCCGATTTTCTACTCAAGATGGTTAATCACTTTTGGGATTTACTTTGGATTTCTTGCTTTTACATGGCTATTACTCCGAATTCAGCGTTACCAAATTGAAAGCAAAAGAATTATGGAGAAGAGAATTTCTGAACTTCAGATGAAGATTATAAAAAATCAGCTAGACCCGCACTTTACACTTAATGCAATTAATTCCATTATTCATTCAATCAGAAATAACGAATCTGAAAGTGCTGCCGAACATCTGTTGCAATTCTCCAGCCTATACCGCCATTTACTCCTGACCGCAGATCAGTTTACCTGCCCGTTAAAAGACGAACTGGCATTTACAGAAAATTATCTGAGAATGGAACAACTGAGGTTTAAGAATAAATTCAATTATTCAATCGCTATTTCTGAAAGTGTTAATAATGAGGTTGAAATCCCAAAAATGTGCATTCAGACAGCTGTTGAGAATGCGGTCAAACATGGCATTGCCCCATTGAAGACGTTTGGTGAAATACTTATAACAGTGACAACAAATAATAATCATCTTGTCATTGAGGTCCAAGATAACGGTGTTGGCCGCAATGCATCCAGTAACTTATACTCTCTATCTACACATATGGGCAACCGTTTAACCCGGCAGTATTTTGATTTATTCACAAAACTCACCAAACGTAAAATTGATGGAAATGTTGAGGATTTATTTTTAGAATCAGGTCAGGCCGCCGGAACTTGCGTTAAACTTGAAATCCAATTAAACTAAATCCGATATGAATAGCTCTGTGAAAAAAGCGCTGATAATAGATGATGATAAAGACGCTATAGACAATCTTAAAGTGTTGTTGAAGGATTATAATTTCATTAAGGTTGTTGGTTCTATCGATAACCCGGATCATGCTACAGATAAAGTCAGGCTATTAAAACCAGATTTAATTTTCCTTGATATTCAAATGCCTGAAAAAGATGGTTTTGAAGTTTTACGAGACCTTCTGAAAGAGGGCCTGCAGACAGAAGTCATATTTGTAACAGCTTATGACCGGTTTGCTATAGATGCTATCCGTTTTTCTGCGCTCGACTATTTATTGAAGCCTGTGAGTCCTTTCGACCTGCAAAATGCACTTATCCGATTTCTTGACAAGGCAAAACGACCGGAACCAATTTCTGCCTTTCATGCATTACTTGAAAAAACGATAATGCATGCTAATAAACTAAAGTTCAATACTCATTCCGGTTTTTATATGCTTTCTCCGGAAGATATCATTTACATTCAGGCTGATTGGAATTATTCAGAAGTATTTCTGGGAGAGAAAAAATCTGAATTAATTACTATTAATATTGGAAAATTAGATGAAATGCTACCCAAACATCTTTTCTGTCGCATTAGTCGTTCGATCATTATTAATGTAACCTGGTTGGTAAGGGTCAATCGAAGGAAAAGATTGGCAATTCTTGAAAAGGATGGAAAAGAATTCAGTTTTAAAATACCCTTATTAAATATTAGAAAAATCGAAAACTTAATTGATGGGGTTAATGAGAATTAATCACATTAATCTAATGATAAACTTTAAACATTACTGAAAGCCTGTCCACAGATGTTAAGAAGCGAACTAACTCCGGCTGTTACTCACAACCCGAAATACTGTGCTGATTGCAGAACACGCAGCGGTTGGGGCAGGCCAGCTCAGGTACGAAGATGGGGATGGTGAAATGCTTCTTCTTCATTGCGGATTGCAGATTGCGCTTGTCTCGTGAGACGGCGATAGCCGGATAACGAGAGATTTCGGATTTTGGATTGCGGACCCCCATATATCCGGTGGATTTTCCTGTTCAAGTAGAACTGTGGAAGTCCGCGTCAGAAAATAAGACGCGGACCAACTCACAGAAATGAGCTCACCGTAGGTAATGTCTACTCCCCTTGTCTCCCCGTCTCCTTGTCAGTTGCTTCGAAAACTAATGAATCCGGTACAACCCCTCGTCCCTCGCCCCGGTCCCTGAGCGAAGTCGAAGGGGCGTCCCTCATCTCATCTAATTTGAAAAGCCCATACCAGTCATCACACAAATGCCCAAAATCCGAATTCCGAATTCCGAAATCAAAAATCCGAAATCAAACCGTCCCTCCATTCAGGCATTAAGCTCCACAATCTTCAGAATCACCTCGGTTGCTTTTTCCATTGATTCGAGCGGGACAAATTCAAACTTGCCGTGGAAGTTATGCCCACCCGCAAAGATATTGGGACAAAGCAGGCCCATATAGCTGAGGCGGGATCCGTCGGTGCCCCCGCGGATGGGCTTGATTTTGGGTTTTACCCCCACTGCCTCCATCGCCAGACGGGCGGTCTCCACAATATGATACTCAGGTTCCACCTTTTCGCGCATATTGTAGTACTGATCCTTCATTTCAAGGGTGAAACACCCTTCCCCGTAACGCTGGTTCATAAAGTCAGCGCATTGTTTCATGGTTACCTTGCGCTGCTCAAACAAGGCCCTGTCATGATCGCGGATAATGTACTGGATCATGGATTTTTCCACCGATCCTTCCATTTTCATCAGGTGGAAAAAGCCCTCGTAATCCTGCGTAAACTCAGGCCGGTCGAAAACGGGAAGCAATGCATTGAACTCCGTTGCCATCAGCAGGGCATTCTGCATTTTGCCTTTGGCATATCCCGGATGGATATTACGACCCTGGATAGAAATTTTAGCATAAGCGGCGTTGAAGTTCTCAAACTCCAGTTCCCCGATTTCGCCTCCGTCAAGCGTATAGGCCCACTGGGCTGCAAACTTCTTTACATCAAAGTGATCCACGCCGCGTCCGATCTCCTCATCGGGCGTAAAGCCTATCTTAACAGGTCCGTGCTTTATTTCGGGATGATTCACCAGGTACTCCACCGCGGTCATGATTTCCGTGATGCCAGCCTTATCATCCGCGCCAAGCAGGGTGGTCCCGTCGGTCACAATCAGGGTTTGCCCGGCATACTGCTTCATCTCGGGAAAATCAGCGGGAGAAAGCACAATGCCCAGCCCGCTGTTGAGCACGATATCCTTCCCGTCCCAGTCATCAATAATGCCGGGTTTGATGTTATCACCGGGCATATCGGGACTGGTATCCACATGGGCGACAAAGCCGATGGCAGGGCCTGTTTTGCCGTTATTGGCAGGCAGGGTGGCCATCACATAGCCGTTTTCATCCATGGTAACATCGGCAAGCCCGAATCCTTTCAGCTCATCATGCAGCATTCTGAGTAAAACCAGTTGTTTGGCCGTACTCGGACAAGTTGAGGAGTTGTCATCACTTTGGGTATCGACACCTACATACCGCAGGAACCGTTCTTTTATGATCTCTTTCATAGTAGTTTTTTTAATTTCATTGAAAACAAACAAACTGACCAGGAAGTGCAGAATAAAATGTATTTAGTCCGGCCTTCCCCCGCCATTGAACATCCGGATTATGCTTCTGTCTCCGGTTTAGCCCGGAGCGACTCCCAGACCACATAACCGCAGATCACGACAAACATAAGCAGGGCAAGGGCTTCCGCGGCGTTTGATTCAAACCATTCAGCGTTCACATAATTGATGCCTCCGAATTTGAGCATGGCGCTTACCACGCCCATCAGTGCACCGCCGGCGATAAATCCGGAAGCGATGAGGGTACCGCGTTCCTTGCGCGCCTGATTGAGTTTTGCGTCCTTCGAACGGGTAGTCACAACCCAGGCGATGATGCCGCCCACCAGCAGGGGCGTATTGAGTTCGAGCGGGATAAACATTCCAAGCGCAAAAGCCAGGGCCGGTACGCCGATCATGGTAAGGATCAGCGAAAGGAAAGCGCCGGCTGCATAGAGCATCCAGGGTGCAGCCTTACCCGACATCATCGGCTCGATGACGGCGGCCATGGCATTGGCCTGGGGGGCAACCAGCGCATTTTCACCGGTAAAGCCGTAAGTCTCATTCAGAATCATGATTACACCACCAACGGTCGCAGCCGACACCAGGGTTCCCATAAACTTCCAGGTCTGTTGTTTGTAGGGCGATGAGCCCAGCCAGTAACCGATTTTAAGGTCGGTGATAAAGCCCCCGGCCATGGAAAGCGCCGTACATACCACTCCTCCGATGATCAGCGCGGCCACCATACCGGCGGTTCCCGACAAGCCGGCCCAGACAAGCACCAGCGAGGTGATGATCAGCGTCATCAGCGTCATGCCCGAAACCGGGTTGGTTCCCACAATGGCAATGGCGTTGGCGGCAACGGTGGTAAACAGAAAGGCAATCACCATCACGATGGCAAGGGCGATCAGCGCCTGTGAAAGGTTATTGACCACTCCGAACATAAAGAAGACAAATATTACCACGGTGGTGAGCAGAATACCGCCAAGAATGATTTTCATCGGCAGGTCGCGCTGGGTGCGTTTATTGTTGGCGCTTACCGCCTGCTTACCCGACAGTTCCTTCACCGCGAGCCCGAAAGCACTTTTAATGATTCCGCTTGAGCGGATAATGCCGATGATGCCGGCCATGGCAATCCCGCCGATGCCAATATGCCTGACGTAATTGCGGAATATCTCTTCGGGCGACATCTGGCTGATCAGTGCGGTAACATTGGCGCCTACGGCCAGGGTTTGACCCTCGGCAAAATGCGAAATCACCGGGATAATCACATACCATCCCACAAAAGACCCGGCGGTGATGATGGCGGCATACTTCAGTCCTATGATGTAGCCAAGGCCCATAACGGCGGCACCCACATTCATTTTAAATACAATCTTGAACTTATCGGCGATCATCTCGCCGGCCGGAATCACGCGGGTGGTAAACACTTCGCTCCACCATCCGAAAGTGGCAATGATAAAATCGTAGATTCCGCCGATCAGCCCCGCAACAAGCAGCAGCCGGGCCTGGCTTCCCCCCTTTTCGCCCGAAACAAGTACCTCGGTGGTGGCGGTGGCTTCCGGAAAGGGATACTTGCCATGCATATCCGACACAAAATATTTACGGAAAGGGATCAGGAACAGAATTCCCAGAAATCCGCCAAGCAGCGAAGAGAGAAATACCTGGTAAAAGTGGGCTTCCAGGTTAAGGATATAAAGCGCCGGCAGCGTAAAGATGGCGCCGGCAACAATCACGCCCGAGCTGGCGCCTATCGACTGGATAATCACATTCTCGCCCAGCGCATTCTTTCTTTTGGATGCGGCGGATAAACCCACCGCAATAATGGCAATGGGGATGGCAGCTTCGAACACCTGCCCGATTTTCAGCCCCAGGTAAGCGGCTGCGGCTGAAAAGATCACGGCCATCAGCAGGCCAAGCAATACCGAACGCAGGTTTACTTCAGGGTAGACCTTCTGAGGAGACATCACCGGTTTGTACTCTTCGCCCGGCTTCAATTCGCTGTAGGCATTTTCAGGTAAGCCTTTGATTTCTGGTTTGTGCTCGTCCATATCCATTAGTTTACAGGTTTGCTGAAAGTTTGATCCGCAAATTTAAGGATTTCGGATTGTGAAATTATGATTCAGTTAACAGAAACAGTTTGCGAATCATGAACATTGTCTCAGGCGCATTAGGACAACTCATTTAAAAATGAATTCTACTCAAAACATTTTATCACAATTCCGATATCCGAAATGAAAATAAACTCATAATTCTTTAAAACATGTGAAACTTTCAGTAACCGGCAACGGAATTCGGTAAATACGCTGAATGAATAATTTGAATGAATAAACTATAAAAATGATTTAAAAATTAAATATATTTTACATGCATAATATTCACCTGAAAACTTTATATATTTGCCGGAAGCTGTAATCGATAAAATTTTAAAGTATCGTCAACGGATAAACTATTTATAATTACTTAATACATATCTATTTATGAAAAGAATCCTTTTATCCTTTCTGGTATTGGCGTTTTCAATGATCTCATGCAAAAAAGATGATCAGGACCCTGTCGAAAAAGGAGACCTGAATGTTATCGTAACCATTAACGGCTATCAGTTATCAGCAGGGGCAGAAATATATACAAATCCTGCATCGAAACAGGGAGTAACCGATGAATTTGGCTCGGTGCTCCTTACCGGACTCGATGCAGGAAGTTACGAGATTTATGCAAACCTGGAGAATGTCGGTTCCGGAAAATCTGTAGTGAAAGTTAAAGCCGATGAACTTTCTGAAGTACGAATCAATATAATCGCGGGAATATATGTCGGTCTGGCCCCGACCATAGATATTATCCTGCCAGGTGTGCCCGCAGAATTTACACATGGCGAAGCAATCACCTTTAGTGCCGTGATTGAGGATGATAAAACACCCCATGCAGAAATAGATGTAAAATGGGAAAGTGATCTGGATGGCATTCTTAATTCCGATTCTCCGGATGAGAGTGGGAATGTCTCATTCTCAACAGCTTCGCTTTCGAGGGGACTGCATAAGATTACCCTGACCGCAACGGATTCGGAAGATTATACTTCAACCGCCACCTTAAACGTAAGCACCCTGGCTCCGGGAGCTGTCACGCTGCTGCAACCCGTAAAAAATGAAGGAACGGTTATACTTACATGGACAGAATATCAGCAATCAGATTTTCTGAAATATGAAGTATACCGGTCACAAACCAATTATTCGGGCGAAAATTTCGAACTTATCAGTACCCTGACGGACAAAAACCAGACAACCTACACTGACCTGACCCCTCCCCTTGAATTTCAGGTAAGCTACTACATCAGGGTAACCAATTCGGATGAAAACTCAAGAAACAGCAATATTGAGGTGGTGGATTCACCCAGTGGATACATTTTCAACTTTCAGGCTTCCGATATGCTGAAGCACCCGACACAACCATACATATACCTTGTCAACCAGGGCGGGCAGAAACTTATAAAGTTCGATTATATCAATATGCAGGTGGTTACGGAGACCACCCTTCAGGGCAACATCGGATATTGTGATATCGGAGATAACGGTTTCGGTGTGGAAATTTATGCCCCCAGCAATGATGGCTGGATTTATGTCTACAGTGCCGATGATTTGAGACAGACCACATCCATCAGTACCGGACTTTCTACAAAAAGCGTTGTGATCAACGGACTGGGCCATGTAATTGCCTCTGTTTTTCCCTCTCCCTGGTGGGAACAACCCGTCAGAACCTACATGAGAAGCACCGGAATCAATATTGACGGGAATGGCGATTTTGACGGGGACAGGTTGAGAATGATCCCGGGTAAAAATGAAATAATATCGATATCCACCAGCGTCAGCCCGACGGATATGGAATATTTTAAACTGACAGACAATGGCATGTTTGAAATGCATCAGGACGATCCCTACCATGGAGATTACCCCCTGAATGCGAATATTTTCAGGATTTCGCCAAGCGGGGAATATTCCATCACATCAAACTCGGGTGCTGTTTATTATGCAAACAGTTCGATGGAATATAAAGGACAACTTCAGCACGGAACGCTGAAGTTTTCGGATTTTGCTTTCAATGATGACGGATCCGTGATTTATGCCGCCACCAGTAACCGTAAATCAATCCAGATCGGGTACTATCCTTCATTGATACGAGAAAATGAAATACTGACCCGCGGGTTCCCGGTTTTTATTATCAGGGACGGAAATAAGATCATATCCCTGAGTAAATCGAACGAAAACGCTGTCAATACGGGCATCGAAATTATCAATCTGCCGTAGCTCTGACATCCTTAAAAAAGCCGGGGTGCTTCTCTTCAGGATATATCCTGTGAAACAGCACATGCTGATCTGTGCTGAAGAATGCAACCTCCTGAAAATAAATCAGGAAATTTCCGGGCTGATCTTCAGAATTCAGGATCATTACTATTGTTTTGCCATGTACTTGCTGGTAATGACAATCTCAGCCTTGTCCGGTTGATTGGGATTATTCGCTAAATGAGGTGCCGGTTTTTCGCCATCCCGATTTTCGTTTGGCCGTACAAAATCCAATAATTGTAATGAAAGAAACTATCAGCATGGGTTAAAAACCAATCCACCAAATAGTATCTTGTTGGATATTAACGCAATAAGCATTTACACGGAATTCCCCGGGGCATCACGGAGTAAGGCAGAGAAGAACATAACCCTCTGTGAATCTCTGTGTAACTATTCTATAAATTACACTTCGGATTACAAAGTACATCTTAGCTACTGCATATCAAATAACGAAATACCCGTTGATTGCCATTGTCTTTCAAAATAAAACCATTCATCCGCTTTAATATCAGGATTTTTCCTAATTTTGCCCCTCTTTTGGGAATAGCCTGTAACTACTTTTAAATTAATGAAGAAATATCCTGAATACAAGCAACTTAACCTCACCTCCATCAGCAAGGAAGTGCTGAACAGGTGGGAAGAAGAAAATGTGTTTAAGCAAAGTCTGGAAATCCGCAAAGAGAGCCGTCCCTACATTTTTTACGAAGGACCGCCCTCTGCCAACGGAACTCCCGGCATTCACCATGTGATGGCCCGCGCCATCAAGGATATTTTCTGCCGTTACAAAACCATGAAGGGTTTCCTGGTGAACCGCAAAGCCGGCTGGGACACCCACGGGCTGCCCATCGAGATAGCCGTTGAAAAAACCCTGGGCATCACCAAGGAAGATATCGGGAAAAAGATTTCGGTGGACGAATACAACAAAGCCTGCCGCAAGGAGGTGATGAAGTACAAGGATATGTGGGACGACCTTACCCGCCGCATCGGCTATTGGGTGGACCTGGATCATCCGTACATCACCTTCGACAACAAGTATATTGAATCGGTATGGTACCTGCTTTCAAAGCTTTATGAAAAAGGGCTGCTTTACAAGGGCTATACCATACAGCCATTCTCCCCTGCAGCCGGCACGGGCCTCAGCACCCATGAGTTGAACCAGCCCGGCTGCTACCGCAACGTGAAGGACAATACGGTTGTGGCACAGTTTAAAGTAATCAGCAACGCCCTATCTGAAAAGCTGTTCAGCGATATTCACGGAGAGCTCTTCTTCCTGGCATGGACCACCACCCCCTGGACATTGCCCAGCAATACCGCCCTTGCCGTCGGGAAAGACATTGAGTACCTGAAGGTGAAAACCTTCAATCCCTATACCAGCCTGCCCATCACGGTAATCCTTGCAAAAGACCTTTTCGGGAAATATTTCCCCGAAAAGAATGCGGAGCTGAAACTGGCAGATTATGAAGCCGGTCAGAAAGCCATCCCGTTTGAAGTCTGCGGCAGCCACAAAGGCAGTGAACTTGAGGGAATCCGCTATGAGCAACTGCTTCCGTATGCCCAGCCCGCCGAAGGCGATGCCTTCCGCGTGGTTACCGGCGATTTCGTTACTACCGAGGACGGTACCGGTATCGTGCACATTGCGCCCAGCTTTGGCGCCGATGACTTTAAGGCGGGGAAACAAAACGGCATAGGATCGCTTACGCTGGTCGACCGTCAGGGCCGCTTTACGGAAGAGATGGGCGAATTCGCGGGCCGTTACGTCAAGGCTGAATATGCGCCAGACTATGATCCCGGCAAGGAAGACAACGTTGATATCGACATCATCGTCAAGCTGAAAAAAGAAAACCGGGCCTTCAAAACGGAGAAATACGAGCACTCCTATCCGCATTGCTGGAGGACGGACAAGCCCATCCTCTATTACCCGCTCGACAGCTGGTTTATCCGCACCACCGCTTACCGCGACGAGATGCTTTCGCTGAACAGAACCATCAACTGGAAGCCTGAGGCTACCGGCACCGGCCGCTTTGGCAACTGGCTCGAAAACCTGGTTGACTGGAACCTCAGCCGTTCGCGCTACTGGGGAACCCCTCTGCCCATCTGGGTGAGTGAAGACAAATCGGAAGAACGCTGCATCTCATCGGTGGCTCAGCTCAAGGCGGAGATTGAGAAATCGGTGGCTGCCGGATTTATGAAGGAAAACCCGCTGGCGGCCTATATCCCCGGCGACAACTCGGAAGAAAACTACAACACCTTCGACCTTCACCGGCCTTACGCCGACGACATCGTGCTGGTATCGCCGTCAGGCAAACCCATGCACCGCGAAACCGACCTGATTGATGTATGGTTCGATTCCGGCGCCATGCCTTTTGCACAGTTTCACTATCCTTTCGAAAACAAGGAAACCCTCGACCGCTATTTCCCGGCCGATTTTATCGCGGAAGGCGTTGACCAGACCCGCGGATGGTTCTTTACCCTCCACGCCATTGCAACCATGGTCTTCGATTCGGTATCGTTCAAAACGGTGGTTTCAAACGGGCTTGTGCTCGACAAAAGCGGGAACAAGATGTCGAAACGGCTGGGCAATGCTGTTGATCCCTTCGACACCATCGAGAAATACGGCCCCGATGCCACCCGATGGTACATGATCACCAACGCCCAGCCTTGGGACAACCTTAAGTTCGACCTGGAAGGGGTGGCCGAAGTACAGCGGAAATTCTTCGGAACGCTTTACAACACCTACAGCTTCTTTGCGCTTTACGCCAACATCGACGGCTTTACCTATGCCGAGCCGGAAGTTGAGCTGCATGAACGCCCCGAAATTGACCGCTGGATACTGTCGGAACTGAACAGCCTGATCAGCGCCGTTGACGGATATTACGACGACTACGAGCCGACCAAGGCCGGGCGTGCAATTGCCGATTTTGTGGATGAGCACCTCAGCAACTGGTATGTAAGGCTTTCGCGCCGCCGTTTCTGGAAGGGCGAGTATTCAACCGACAAGATTTCGGCATACCAGACGTTGTATAAATGCCTTGAAACCGTGGCAATACTATCGGCACCCATTGCACCTTTCTTCAGCGAGCGGCTGTTTACCGACCTTAACGGCATCACCGGGCGCAACCGGGCCACCTCGGTTCATCTGGCCGACTTCAGCACTGCCGATCAGAGCCAGATCGACAAGGGACTGGAAGAGCGCATGCAGCTGGCCCAGCGCATCTCGAGCATGGTGCTCTCGCTCCGGAAGCAGCACCGCATCAGGGTCCGTCAGCCGCTGAGCCGGATTATGATCCCCGTGAGCGGTGCACACCAGAAAGAACAGATCGATGCCGTGAAAAACCTGATTCTTTCCGAAGTTAACATCAAGGATATAGAATACATCTCCGGAAGCGGCATCCTGGTAAAGAAAATCAAACCCAACTTCAAGGCGCTGGGACCCCGTTACGGCAAACTGATGAAACAAATTGCCGCGGCGCTCTCCGCTGCCGGACAGGATGAAATCAATGCCTATGAAACGCATCAGGCCCTGACCCTGAGCATTGAGGGTGAACAGGTCAGCCTGATTGCCGGAGATGCTGAGGTCATCACCGAGGATATTCCCGGATGGGTGGTGGCCACCGAAGGCAATTTAACCGTTGCCCTCGACGTTACCATCACTGATCAGCTCAGGGACGAAGGATTGGCCCGTGAACTGGTCAACCGCATCCAGAATATCCGCAAGGAAAAAGACTTCGAGGTAACCGATAAAATCAGGCTCGAAATCGAGAAAAACAACGGGCTTACCACAGCCCTGAGTAATAATTATTCGTATATTTGTTCAGAGACCCTGGCGGACTCACTTGTACATGTTGTTTCGATAGATAAAGAGAAACGCATTGTTGTTGAACTCGCCGACGACCTGCAGGCAGCAATCAGCGTGGAACGCATCAGCTGAGAGGCAGACAACAGGACTTTGAACCAAAAACCACCAAGGCCATGAAAAAACAAGAAACACAGGATGAAAATGTAAAAAACCGGTATTCAGACGAAGAACTGGAGGAATTCCGCCAGATCATCCTGGCTAAACTGGAAAAAGCCCGTAAAGACCTCAAAATGCTGACTGAAGCCTTTGCCAACAGCAATGAGCACGACATCAGCGATACCTCCCCTACCTTCAAGGTGCTGGAAGAAGGTTACCAGGTGAATTCAAAGGAAGAAAACAGCAAGCTGGCTGCCCGTCAGGATAAGTTTATCAAAGCGCTGGAAAACGCGCTGATCCGTATCGAAAACAAAACCTACGGCATCTGCAGGGTCACCGGGAAGCTGATTTCCAAAGAACGCCTGCGCATTGTTCCGCATGCCACCCTGAGCATCGAAGCCAAACTGAACCAGCCCAAGTAAGCTGCGCATTTCATGTTTTCCGGCATTTACTTCAGCAAAATAACCTGCCCGGGATTGGGTTTGCCGGTAAACGCCGGAAGCCACCAACCTGTCAGCATGAAAATCCGTTAAGCCTTGAAAAAACCGCTGACCATCGTAGGAATCATCCTGCTTATTGACCAGTCTGTAAAATTCTGGATAAAAACCAACATGAGCCTTGGCCAGGAGTATAAAGTCCTGGGAGATTGGTTTATTATCCATTTTACCGAAAACCCAGGCATGGCGTTCGGGCTTGAATTTGCCGGCGAATACGGCAAACTGGCCCTGAGCATCTTCCGGATCATCGCCATTATAGGCATCTTTTATTACCTCTGGAAAATCACCCGCAAGGAGGTCCACACCGGATTGCTGGTCAGTCTATCGCTGGTATTGGCCGGCGCCATGGGCAATATGATCGACAGTGCTTTCTACGGCATGCTCTTCAGCAGCAGCAACTATTTTGAGGTGGCGCGCTTCCTGCCCACCGAAGGCGGATATGCCACATTCCTGCATGGTAAGGTGGTGGATATGCTTTATTTCCCCATTATTCAGGGATATTATCCTTCGTGGGTGCCCTTGCTGGGTGGCAACGAGTTTGTCTTCTTCAGACCTGTGTTTAATATTGCCGATTCTTCCATTACCATAGGCGTGTTGCTTTTGATCATTTTTCAGAACAAATTCTTCCATACCGCTGAAAAATCCGAAACGGCAGCGGTGGAAGAAAGTGCTGAGAACGCTGAGATTCAGCCGTAATCTTTATAGCATCCGGGAACAGATAAATTTACAAAAAACTGCCATCTCCGGAATCCAACCTGTACTGAATTGTCTATTTCAATGCGACAATTCAGAAAAAAGTTCTACCTTCCATTGAATCTGCAGATCATGCCTATATCAATACAGTGCATAAATGGAAAACCTGTTTGTGTTTATAACTTTCACTTTTATTAAATACTAATCTATGATTACTTTACCTTTTTCGATCCTGACAATATAAGCATCCTTAAATCCCATTGATACTATTTCGCTCATTGTTTTTAAAGCAGTTGCACGATCAGGATAACATCCGGCAACATATTTATTCAGTCTGCCCGATTTGTAAATTTTAATGTCACTTATCCCTTTAAACCAGGGGTCATTTACCGGCAAGATATTGCCTACTTCAGCCAGTTGTATACCATAACAAGCCTCAATATCTTCTTGTGTAAGTGCTGTTAAAGAAGCCACCTGAACGGCAGTTTCTACCTCTTTTACTGTATTCGAAACACTTGTCCGAAGCGAAGGCTGGGTGCTAAAACACTTACGGAAGAATTCAGGATCGAAAAGATAAACATCAACCTCATCGCCGGATGTAAATGTATCGGGGTTAAAGCCATCGTCTGAAATCTGAGGCTGAATACTTAAGATTTTAAATTCTGTGCGGCGGTTTGCCTGATGTTCTTCCTCGGTGCAGCTTACCCCGTCAGAGCATCCGTTTACCAGTCTGTTTTCTCCGTATCCTTTGGCAATAATCCTTGAAGGATCCACACCCTGAAGCACAATGTAACGGACTGCAGCTTCAGCACGTTTTTGTGATAGCTCATCATTATAGGCCTGGCTGGCCCGGCTGTCGGTATGCGATGAAAGTTCAGCAGTAATCGGGTATTTTTTCATGATTTCAACCAGGTTATCCAGTGCAGGTCTGGCATCTTCGCGAATGAACCATTTGTCGAGATCATAATAAATATTTTCAACCCTGAATGATTTATTCACCTCAAGCTTGTCGAGCATAAGAGCTCTGGGTACCTCATAAAGGCCGGCTGTATCGCTGTTTTCAATCCTGAAATTCAGGCAATCGTCAATATATCCGGGCTTAACAGCCTTGGCTATATAAAGTATATTCTTTTCGGCAGGCATGGTAAACTGCCCTTCGGGATCGGTTTCAAGAACTTTGACTTTGTTGGTTTTGGTGTTGAGTACAAAAACTTTGGCTTTTTCAGATGGCTTTCCTGTTGTTTTGTCTTTTACCATTCCTTTCATGGCCAGCATAACCGGCTTTACAACTGGTTTAACAGGAGTTGTTTTAACAGGAGGCCGTGTATTCCTGAAAGCGTAAATATCATCGTTTCCTTCTCCCCCGGGGCGGTTCGAACTGAAGAACCCCGATTTCATATCAGGTGCAACTGCAATGGAAAAGTCGTCGTAAGATGAATTTATTGGGGTGTGAAGGTTTTCGGGTTCCGACCACTGACCATCAGCAAACCGGCAAACATAGAGGTCAAGGCCACCATATCCGGGCAAGCCGTCAGAAGCAAAATAAAGTAACGTGTCATTTACCAGAGTCGGAAAAACTTCATTGCCAAAAGTGTTGATTTGTTTACCCAGACTTACCGGGGTTGACCATGATCCGCCTGTTAGTTCAGACAAGTATAAGTCTGATCCGCCTTTCCCTCCGGGCATATCAGAGGCAAAAATCATTGTTTTACCGTCTTTGCTCGCGGTTGGATGTCCGGTTGAGTAACCATCGCTGTTGTGCGGAAAAGCTTTATAATCAATCTTGTCTTCAAGAGATGAATAATAAATCTTGAGCATGTACGTGAGTACACTATTACCTTCCTTTCTTACTTTTTCTACTTTGGTTCGGGTAAGGTAGATTGATTTGTTGTCGGGTGTAAAGAAAGCTGGTCCATCGTGAAACGTTTGATTAAACTTTGACGACATGGAAACCGGCTCGTTCATGTCGCGCCAATAATCTTTGAAGAATTTAGGTTCTGCCTGGTAAAGATTCAAATAATTGAAGTTGGTCCAGCCGTATCTTTTATTTTCGAGTAAGCTAGGGTTTCTATCCGAGGTATAAACCAATCCGTTTTCGAAGAAGGCAGGTCCAAAATCTGAGTACCTGGAGTTAAGGTTTTTAACATTTCTGATCTCGGAAGTTGGCGGGAATTGCTGCCATTCTTCCATCAATCCGCAAAACCTGGCATATGCCTCACCACGGGGATCATCGGGTTGAAGGGAAGCATATTTAAGAAAAGCCTCCTGCGCAAGTGCGTACTCCTGTAAGGTCCGGTATGCTTGTCCAAGATAGAAGTAATTGACCGGGTCGATGTTGCTGAATTCGGTAGCTCTCAGATACCAGGATCTGGCCTCTTCGGCATTATTGACAAACCGGTAACAATCGGCCAGCCTGAGGGTTGCCTCTTTCCTCACTTCATCTTTTTTACTCCTTGTTGCCTTTTGATACAAAGGAATTGCCTTGGAGTATTTATAAAGGTTAAAGTTACGGTTGGCCTTTTTTATCTGGGCAAAGCTTTCTGAGGCTGTTGCCAGCAGAATTACCGAAAGCAGAATTGTTATTTTCTTCATCTTACCTTTAATTAAGCGCTGATATCCGGTCTGGTTCACTCTGAAATATTGTTACAGAATCAAAAAAAGAAACGTGGCGTAAGCATTCTCTCTTTGTAAATGTCGAGGTCGAAGCCGAGTCTGAATTCATGCGAACCTTTGTTATGTGGAAGAATCTCATTCAGATAATAATCATAGGAATATCCTACCCTGAACTTTTCCGAAATTCTGAACTCTGTCATGAAAACCAGTGCCTTTTCAGTTCTGTATGACATTCCGATCCAGAAGATATTATCAAAAAGCACACTGGCATTAACATCAACCTGCAGAGGGGCATTTTTTACAAATTTAGCCAATACAGAGGGCCTGAAAACAATTTTTTCGTCTATTGGTATAGCCCCGCCTGCCAGGCCATAAAAGTGGCGAAGCAGTTTGGTGTAGGTGGTTTTTCCATCCACCTGCACCATACCGTATTCATTCTGAAACAATTGTTTTGAAGATACTCCGGCAAAAAACCGGTTATTCTGATAATAAATTCCGAAATTGGCATCAGGGGTAAACCGCTGAAATTCCTCAGGAGTAAAAGTAAAATCAGGGTCTTCAACATTGATCTGCCGCCAGTCAAAATCAAAATATTTGAATCCGGCCTGCAGCCCGAAAGACAAAATACTTTTACCCATGAGCAGGCGATAAGCATAAGTGGCCATCAACCCCTGGTTTTTGGTTGGCCCCAGCACATCCTGATAAGCGTATATACCCAGTCCGACTTTAAAGTTTCGGGTGGGCATATGTGCTCCTACTGTAAATGTGCGCGGCGCACCATCAATGCCCACCCATTGATAGCGGTTAAGCATATCAATGGTGAGCATTTCATGACTACCTGCATAAGCCGGGTTCAGTGCCAGCTTGTTAAACATATACTGGCTGAAAAGCGGATCCTGTTGGGCGAATGCCGTGATACTGAAGAACAGGAAAATTAGACCGGTTAACTTTTTCATAGTACTTTGTTTTTTCATTTTTCAGAATCAGTCTTCGCTCCTTACATAAATCCATCCTGTGAATGTTTTCACATCCTTGATTTCGAGAATGTAATAGTAAGTGCCATCGGGTACCCTGTCGCCACGTTTGTTGGTGGCATCCCAGGCAACTCCGTCGTTGTCGTAATTTCTGCTTTCCCAGATTTTGGTACCCCAGCGGTTGAATATCTTCACCTCATTGTCGGGGAACCCTTCTATACCCTTAATCTTCCAGGTATCGTTCATTCCGTCGCCATTGGGCGAAACTCCGTTGTAAATAACCAGATCTTCAATCTGAGGTTCGGGCATTACCTGAATGTAAACCATAGCTTCGGCACACTGCATCGGCTCACCCTTATCGCAGATACGGTAGCATATTGAATCGGCACCGCTGTATCCTGCATAAGGTGTATAGGTAATGGTGCCGTTTGAATTTACAACTACCAGACCGTTAACCGGATTTGCACAGATACCGACACTTAAAGCTCCGTTTTCAGGATCAGAATCATTTGCCAGAATGTTGATCGTGATTGGTTTTTCAAATGCAGTAGTGTCGTAATCATCAATTGCAACAGGTGGATAATTGATGCCCTCAAGGAATACCATTACCGAGTCTGTTGACTGACATCCGGTTACAAGATCGGTAACCAAAATATAGAACCGGGTGTGGTCGGTAAGGTTACGTGTAACAGGATTGCTGGTGTTGGCATAATAGAGCAGTGATGAAGGCTGCCAGTTAAAGGCGTATGCTCCCGAACCACCCGTTGCCACCACTTCAAGCATGGTGTTTGTATTGAAAGCAATGGTCTGATCTTCACCTGCATCAACAACTACACTTTCGTAAATGGTAAGCAGCATCTTGTCAGTTGAATTCAAACTACTGCACCCTCCTTCGCCAATTGCTGTCAGGGTAAACTCAACCAATCCCGTTTCATTAATACCAGGTATGTATGTAGGATTGAGTGTGTTTGCATTGAGCAATGTTCCGCTACCTGTAGTTGTCCACAACACTTCTGAGTAATTAGTAGCTGTGGCCATCAGGATTGTGAACTGTTCATTCTGACATATTGCCATATCCGGGCCTGCAGTTGCATAAGGCAACCTGCTGAAGGTAAGTACCATCTGATCAACAGCCGGGGCACAACCTTGTGCAGATTCAGCAGTGATGGTAAGAACCACCTGTCCATTGGCAATATCGCTCACACTTGGAGTGTAAACCGGATTCTGAATATTCGGATTATTGAATATTCCGGTTCCGGAAGTTGTCCAGTATACTGAAGAATGGTACTGAGCAGAACCCCCTGTGAGTGTGAATGAACCTCCTTCGCAGATGTTTGCATCATCACCTGCTGTAACAATTGCCTGACGACTGATCCAAAGAATCATCTGATCAGATACCGGCACACAATTACCAGCTGACTGAGCCGTAAGCGTAAGCATTACTGATCCGGTGATGATGTCGTTGGTGCCAGGTGTGTAAATGGCATTCAGGAGTGTTGCATCGTCGAAACTGCCGTCTCCATTGCTTGTCCACAGGAGTGAAACAGCATTGCCTGCAGTTGCATCTGACAATGTAAGAGTTTCGTTTTCACAAATTCTTGCATTCTCTCCGGCATCAACAATTGCTTGTTTCGTGATGGTAAGAACCATGGCATCCTGCGAATTCTGGCAAGGAGCCTGAGCATAGCCTGTAATTGTAAGTACAACGGATCCATTCAGTATATCAGCAGCACTTGGAGTATAAACAGTATTTACCAACCCTGCATTGCTGAATGTTCCTGAACCGTTGGTAGTCCACAGTACCGATTGAGCGAATGCTGCGGAAGCACCGCTAAGCGTGTGGACTGATCCTTCGCAGATGGCTGCATCATCACCGGCATTTACATTAGTTTGCCTGTAGATGGTAAGTACCATTTCATCAGATACCGGCTGACATGGTTCCGGAGCCTGACCTGTGAGAGTAAGAACAACTATTCCGTTTACTATATCTGTCAGACTTGGAGTATAAACAGCATTCAGTATTGTGGGATCATCAAAGGTTCCAGTTCCTGATGTTGTCCATAACAACGAGGTTGTATTGGTAGCTGATGCATCAAGCAACAAGTGGACTGAACCTTCGCAAATGGTAACATCTGATCCTGCATTAACTGTAACCGTATTGCTGATTGTAAGAATCATCTGATCAGTAGAGGACGGACATGTACCATCAGAGTAAGCAGTCATCGAAAGAATAACCTGACCATCATCAATATCGTTCTGACTTGGATAATAGGTCGGATTTTCCATATACTGGCTGCTGAAAGTTCCAGTACCTGATGTAGTCCAGAATACTGATGTTTCGAACAATGCCGATGCTCCTGACAGGGTATAGCTGCCTCCTGCACAAATGGTTGCATCAGGGCCGGCGTTGGCGATGGCCTGGCGGCTCAGCGTCAGAACCATAAAGTCAGAAACATTGCCGCAAGGTGCCGCTGAAGTTCCGGTAATTGTAAGTACAACAGATCCATTATTAAGATCGGTAAGACTTGGTGTGTAAACCGGATTAATAGCAGTCGGGTCGCTGAAAGTACCGGTACCGCTGGTTGTCCAGAGAACACCAATTACATTAGTTGCAGTTGCCCCGCTTAAGGTATGAGTTTCTCCTTCACAGATAGAAGCATCTGGTCCTGCGTTTACAACTGCCTGCTGACTGATGGAAAGTACCATCTGGTCGCTGGAGTTGCCGCATGGGGCTGCAGATGTTACTGTCATGGTAAGAGTTACCGAACCGTTCAGGATATCGCTGGCACTTGGCGTGTAGGTCGGATTCTGAAGGGTAGCATTATTATAACTTCCAGTTCCGCTGGTTGTCCAGAGTACACCGGTGGCATTGCTGGCCACTGCTGTGCTCAGGGTGTAGGTTGAACCTTCGCAAATCGTTGCATCTTCGCCGGCATTGGCAGAAGCCTGCTGCGGCAGAGTCAGTGTCATAGCATCGCTTACTGTTGCGCAAGGTGCTGTTGAAGTAGCTGTAAGTGTAAGAACTACTGAGCCCGAAGCTACATCGGCTGCACTCGGTGTGTAAACAGGATTGAGTGCTGTTGCATCACTGAATGTACCGGTTCCACTGGTAGTCCAGCTCAGACTCGTATAATCTGAAGCCGTAGCACCTGACAGCAGATATGGAGTTGCTCCGCAACTTGAGGCATCAGGCCCTGCGCTAACAGTTGCCTGGTCATTGATAAAGAGCGTCATGGAATCAGAATCTCCTGTACAAGGCGCTGCAGAATAGGCATTAACAGTAAGAACCACTATGCCGTTCAGAATATCCGATGCACTTGGTGTATAGGTAGCATTCACCACAGTGGGATCTGCAAAGAAACCTGTACCACTGGTAGTCCAGAGAACAGTTGTAGCATTTGATACAACAGCAGTATTTAATGTGTAAGGATTACCCTCACAAATTGTTGCATCATCTCCGGCAGAAGCAGTTGCGGCGAGAATTACATTAAGCACCATACTATCGGTTGATGTTACGCATGGTGAATCAGACTGTGCAGTTAAAGTAAGAGTTACTGTGCCTAATGCAAGATCACCGGCTCCTGGTGTGTAAACCGGGTTAAGCAGAGTAGCATCATTAAAAGAACCGGTACCTGAAGTGGTCCACAGCAAACTGATAAAGTTTCCTGCCGTTGCCCCGGCAATGGCATAAGGCTCAGTCCCGCATGTTGCAGCATCAGGTCCTGCGTTTACGTAAGCCTGTCGGCTGATGGTAAGCAGCATCTGATCCTGATCTATAGCACATGGTGAATTTGATGTTCCTGTTATGGTTAAGATAACTGAACCATTAATGATATCAGAAATACTTGGTGTATAACTCGGATTTACTGCTCCGGCGTTGCTGAAGAAACCAGACCCACTACTTGTCCACAGGACAGATTGTTGATAAATTGCGGTGGCTCCGTTAAGTTCATAAGACGAGCCTTCGCAGATAGTTGCATCGTCACCGGCTGTAACAATAGTCTGCCTGCTGATGTTGATAACCATTTGATCCGTTACATCAGTACAAGGGGCATTTGCAATTCCGGTGAGGGTTAGAGTAACTATTCCAGACGCAATGTCATCCATACTTGGAGTATAAACAGGATTTATAATGGTAGCATCATCAAATGTACCAGTACCATCTGTTGTCCAGAGGATTCCGGTAGTATTAACTGCTGAGGCTGTAGTAACCTGATAAACAGAACCTTCGCAAATCAATGCATCCTCTCCTGCATTTACAGTTACCGGTGCCAGAATTGTCAGGGTCATATCATCCGTATCTGTTGCACAAACACCCGTTGATATTGCAGTCATTGTAAGTACTACAGAACCATCATCAATATCGTTTTGACTTGGTGTGTACACCGGATTAGTGCTGAAAGGACTATTGAAGCTTCCGGTACCAGAAGTTGACCAAATCACCGAGGTATGGTTAATTGCAGTTGCTCCTGATAAATGGTAAGGCGTTGCACCACAGATGGTGGCATCGGGACCTGCATTTGCAACAGCCTGACGGTCAATGGTAAGTACCATAAAGTCAGAGCCTGGCAAACAAGGAGCTGATGGAGTTCCTGTTAAAGTGAGAATTACTGTGCCTGAAGCAATATCATCCGCTGAAGGATTGTATTCAGCATTCAGGATTGTGGGATCTGTGTAATATCCTGTTCCGCTCGTGGTCCACATTATGCTTGAAGCATATTGAGCAGTTGCGTTCTCCAGAATGTAAGAATTCCCTTCACAAATATTTGCATTACTTCCAGCATTAACTACTACATTTCTGCTGATAAACAGGGTCATCTGGTCAATAGCATTTGCACAAGGGGCAACACTATTGGCAGTCATGGTCAGGTATACAAATCCGTCATCAATATCATTTTGACTTGGTGTATAAATCGGGTTCTGAGCTGTTGGATTGCTGAATGAACCGGTACCACTTGTGATCCAAAGGATTGATGCTGCATTTGTTGTCGTTGCATCTGAAATAAAGTAGCTGCCATCTGATTCACAGATGGTTGCATCGATTCCTGCATCGGCCGTGGCCTGCAGGCTGATCGTCAGTACTATATCATCCGTTGCAGATACACACGGGGCGGCAGACTGGGCAGTCAGCGTCAGGATGACGCTTCCGGCGGCAATATCCGCAGCACTTGGGGTGTAGGTCGCAGCAAGGATGCTAGCATCGTCAAAGGTACCTGTGCCGCTGCTGGTCCAGAGCAGGCTGGTGTAATCGGTAGCGGTGGCGGTGCTTAGGGTATAAGTTGATCCTTCACAAATGGTCGCATCGGTTCCGGCGCTTACTAAGGCCTGCGGGTTGATCGTCAGGGTCATCTGGTCTGTATCGCCAACACACGGTGATGCTGAAGTGACCGTCATGGTCAGGATCACTGATCCGTTCAGGATATCGGCTGCACTTGGGGTATAGGTAGCATTAACCAGGTTCACATTGTCGAATGAACCGGTACCATTGCTGCTCCAGTTGACCAGTGTAGCATTGGTGGCGGAGGCAGTTGTCAGTGTGTAAGATGATCCTTCGCAGATGGTTGCATCGGTTCCTGCATCGGCCGTGGCCTGCAGGCTGATCGTCAGTACCATGGCATCGGTTGCAGATACACATGGGGCAGCAGACTGGGCAGTCAGCGTCAGGGTGACGCTTCCGGCAGCAATATCCGCAGCACTCGGGGTGTAGGTGGCAGCAAGGATGGTAGCATCGTCAAATGTGCCCGTGCCGCTTGAAGTCCAGAGCAGGCTGGTGTAATCGGTAGCGGTGGCGGTGCTCAGGGTGTAGGTGGAACCTTCACAGATGGTGGCATCATCGCCGGCGCTGACAATGGCCTGCGGGTTGATCGTCAATACCATAAAGTCAGTGGCATCAACACATCCAGTAGCACTGGTCACGGTGAGTGTGAGTGTTACTGTTCCGTTCAGGATATCGGCTGCACTTGGTGTGTAGGTCGGATCTTCAATGGTGGCATTGCTGAATGAACCTGTTCCGCTTGATGTCCAGGTGATGGTGGCTGCATCGGTTACTGTTGCATCAATGCTATAGCTGCTGCCTTCGCAGAT